>CAMNKQ010000019.1 GCA_946542465.1 uncultured Clostridia bacterium
CGTCCGCCTGGCGGTAGAGGTCGGTGCTCTCGTCCCCCTGGCCGGAGATGATCAGCGGGGTACGGGCCTCGTCGATGAGGATGGAGTCCACCTCATCCACGATGGCAAAGGCATGACCCCGCTGCACCATGCTCTCCTTATAGAGGGCCATATTGTCGCGCAGGTAGTCAAAGCCCATCTCGTTGTTGGTGCCGTAGGTGATGTCGCAGGCGTAGGCCGCGCGGCGCTCATCCCCGCTCAGGCCATGGACGATCAGGCCCACGGAGAGGCCCATGAAGCGGTGCACCTTGCCCATCCACTCGCTGTCGCGGCGGGCCAGGTAGTCGTTCACGGTGACGATGTGCACGCCCTCGCCGGTCAAAGCGTTGAGATAGGCGGGCAGCACGGCCACGAGGGTCTTGCCCTCGCCGGTTTTCATCTCGGCGATGCGGCCCTGATGCAGCACGATGCCGCCGATGAGCTGCACACGGAAGGGCTTCATGCCCAGCACGCGCCAGGCGGCCTCCCGCACGGCGGCAAAGGCGTCGGGCAGGATATCGTCCAGCTCCTCGCCGTTGGCCAGGCGGTCCTTGAAAAGGGCGGTCTGCGCCTGCAGCTCGCTGTCGGACATGGTCTGATAGCGCGCTTCCAGCTTTTCGATTTTATCGACAATCGGAGTGATCCGTTTCAGCTCCCGGTCGGAATAGCTGCCGAAGAGCTTGTCAAACAGTCCCATGCTTGTGTGATCCTTTCGGTGTACATAAAGATACAGCATGCATTATACCACACAGATGTGAACAAAAAAAGACCCTCCCTGTCAAAAAAACGATTGCGAAAAAAGATGATTTCGATACCAGATTGTTTCTTGTCCTCGCTTACGCTCTGTGCTATACTTTTGATTTGAGATTTGACAGAAACGGGGATGTGCGCCATGAACCGAATCGGTTTTGACAACGACAAATACGTAAAGCTCCAATCCCAGAAGATCCGGGACCGGATCTCCCAGTTCGGCGGCAAGCTGTATCTGGAGTTCGGCGGCAAGCTTTTCGACGACTATCACGCCTCCCGCGTGCTCCCGGGCTTTGAGCCGGACAGCAAGGTGAAGATGCTGCTGGAGATGAAGGAGGAGGCGGAGATCGTCATCGCCATCTCGGCCGACGACATTGAGCGCAGCAAGCGCCGCGGCGACCTGGGCATCACCTATGACGAGGATACGCTCCGCCTGATCGACGCCTTCCGCGGCATCGGGCTCTTCATCGGCAGCGTGGTCATCACCCACTACCGGGGACAGAGCATCGCGGACAAGTTCAAAAAGCGCCTGGAGGCCCTGGGTATCCCGGTCTACCTCCACTACATCATCCCCGATTATCCCTCCAACATTCCGCTGATCGTCTCGGAGGAGGGCTTCGGCCGCAACGAATACATTGAGACCAGCCGTTCCCTGGTGGTGGTCACGGCCCCCGGCCCCGGCAGCGGCAAGATGGCCACCTGCCTCAGCCAGCTCTACCATGAGCACAAGCGGGGCATTCAGGCCGGCTATGCCAAGTTTGAGACCTTCCCGATCTGGAACCTGCCCCTCAAGCACCCGGTGAACCTGGCCTACGAGGCCGCCACGGCCGACCTGGACGATGTGAATATGATCGACCCCTTCCATCTGGAGGCCTACGGCGTGACCACGGTCAACTACAACCGGGACGTGGAGATCTTCCCGGTGCTGGAGGCCATGTTCCGCCAGATCTACGGCGAGAGCCCCTACAAGAGCCCCACGGACATGGGCGTCAACATGGCGGGCTACTGCCTGGTGGACGACGAGGCCTGCCGGGAGGCCAGCAAGCAGGAGATCATCCGCCGCTATTATTCCACCGCCTGCTCGGTGCGCCAGGGTCTGTCCGACCCCGCCGAGACCCGGAAGATCGAGCTGATCATGAACTCCATGGGCGCCAGCCCCGCCGACCGGCCCGTGGTGGCCGCCGCGCTGCAGCGCGCGGAGGAGACCGGCGGCCCGGCCATGGCGCTGGAGCTGCCCGACGGCACCATCGTCACCGGCAAGACCAGCTCCCTGCTGGGCGCGGCCTCGGCCTGCCTGATGAACGCGCTCAAGCACCTGGCCGGCTATGAGAAAAAACTGCTGCTCATCGCCCCGGGCATCATCCAGCCGATCCAGCATCTGAAGGTGGAGCACCTGGGCAACCACAATCCCCGCCTGCACACGGACGAGCTGCTGATCGCCCTGTCGATCTGCGCGGTGACGAATCCCATGGCGGGCTACGCCATCGACCAGCTGGAAAAGCTGCGCGGCTGCGAGGCCCACTCCTCGGTGATCCTCTCCCATGTGGACGCGGATCTCTTCAAAAAAATCGGCGTGAACCTCTCCTGCGAGCCCCGGTATCAGGCGAAGAAACTGTACCACAAATAATGACAAGGCCCTGACCGAAACGGTCAGGGCCTTGTCGTTTTAGCAATGCCTCGCAGAGTTTTTCGCCTCGGAAGGCGAAAAATCATTTTGATTCTTGTTTTTTCCGGGGGCGTGTACCTCGGAAAAAACACTTCTCAGCCCGGAAGTGTGCGAGTGCCCCTCGGCGCGAGTGCGCGCGCCGGGCTGCAATCCCTTTTGCATTCAAAGGCAAAGCCTTTGAATGCAGCTTAGTATTCGTAGATCCCGCCGCCGATGAACTCCCGGATCAGGGCGTCCGGGGCCACCAGGCTCTCGTCGATGTGGCCAAAGAGCTGCAGCGCGGGCAGCACCGTGCGCAGCTCGTCAAAGCGCTCGATGCCCTCAGGGATGGCGCGGAAGAGCTCGGTGGCCGTGGCGTTGAAGACCGGCAGTTCATAGGGAAAGGCCGTGTCGAACTCAAAGTCCGCCTTTTCCCGGAAGGGGGAGACGTATTTGGCCTCGCCCCGGCGGACGTTGGCCCACATGGCAATGGTCTCGCGGGGATCGGTGCCGCGGAAGTTGTGGTCGCGCACCGTGCGGCGCACCAGGCGGAACCAGCTGCGCTTGAAGACCAGCTTCTCGCCGAACATCACGTCCGTGCGGGCGGAGATATAGAGCTTGAAGGCCTCCGGATGCCGGGTGGTGATGGCGTCGTTCAGGGCGTGGATGCCCTCGAAGATGACGATCTCGTCCTCCTTGAGCTTGATGGACTTGGAGGGCTCCTGAATGCGCATGCGGCGGGAGAACTCATACTTGGGCACATAGATGCGCTCGCCCCGGCTGAGCTGGGTGAAGTGCTTGTTGAGCAGGTCCATATCCAGGCAGAGGGGCGACTCCAGATCGTACTCCCCCTCCGGCGTGCGGGGCGTGGTCTCCGGGGAGACGGTGTTGAAATAGTCGTCCATAGCCACGTAGTGGGTGCCCACGCCGCGGCGGTTGAGCTCCTCGGCGATCTTCATGGCCGTGGTGGTCTTGCCCGAACCGGAGGGCCCGGAGAGCAGCACGATGGGGCTGTTCTTTTTGTTCTCGATGATCTTCTCCGCGGCCAGCTCCACGCGGGCCTTGTACTGGGCGTCACCCTCTTCCACAAAGCCCTTGGGATCGGAGACGGTTCTGAAGTTGATGTCGTCAAGCTGCCAGGCCATTATTTTTCCTCCTCTAGAAATTCGTAATAAAACGCCGAGATCTGCGCCTTGTCGGCGCAGGTTTTTTCGATATTCTGGATGTATTCCAGCGGGTACTTCGGGGCCATGAGGCGGAGATTGCGCCCCTCGTCCGGGCGGATGAGCTTGGTGGAGCCGCCCCCGCCCATGGCCAGGATGCTGCACAGCTCCTCCATGATGGCAATGTTGTAGAGGTTCTCCGCGCCTGGCTTTGCCCAGCCCACGTTCTCAAAGCCGCCGGACATGAACTTCTGCCGGTAGAGATAATAGGGGGCATAGCCGCTCTCCCGCAGGCGGCGGGTGGCCAGATCCAGCATCCGCCCCACCTCCTGCGCGTTCGGAATCGCCGTCCCCTCCAGGGTGATGCGGGAGCCCTTTTTGAGGCTCAGGGTGTGGACGGTGATGTTCTCCGGCGCGAGGGCGAGCACCTGCTCCAGCGTGGCGGCAAAGCCCGCCGCGCTGTCCGCCGGGAGCCCGGCGATCAGATCCATGTTCACGGCAAAGCCGCCCACTTCCCGCACGGTGGCCAGCGCCCGGAGTACCTCGGCGGCCGTGTGCTTCCGGCCGATGACCTCCAGCACCGCATCGGACATGGTCTGGGGGTTGACGCTGACCCGGTCCACCCCGTGCGCGTGCAGCACCCGCAGGCGCTCCGGCGTGATGGTGTCCGGCCGTCCGGCCTCCACGGTGTACTCCCGCAGGGCGGAGAGATCAAAATCCCGCTCCAGGCGCGTGCAGAGCCGCTCCAGCTGCTCCGGGTCCAGGGTGGTGGGCGTGCCGCCGCCCATGTAGATGGACACGACCCGCAGCCCGAGCTCCTTTACCTGCCGGGCCGTGGCGGCGATCTCCTTCTCCAATGCCTCCAGGAAAGGCGGGATGAGCTTCATGCTCTTCTCCACCGACTGGCTGACAAAGCTGCAGTAGGCGCAGCGGGTCGGGCAGAAGGGGATGCCCACATAGAGGCAGACGTCCCGCTCGCTAAGCGAAGCCTTCACCAACCGCGTCTGCCGGGTGGCGTCCAGGCACAGCTCCGCCCGCTCCGGCGAGACCCGGTATTCCTCCCGAAACTCCCGCAGGGCCTCTTCCTCGCTGAGCCCCCGGTCCAGCAGCGCGCAGAGGAGCTTCCCCGGCCGCACGCCGGTCAGTGCCCCCCAGACCGGCTCCGGCACGCCGGAGGCCAGGGCCGCCCGATAGACGGCGTTCTTCACCAGCCGCTGGCAGCAGCGGTCGGTGTCCAGCTTGCTGCCCAGCCGGCCGTTGGAGGCCGAGGCCCGGCCGGAGTAGCGATGGCCGCCCCGGTGCAGCACGCAGCAGGCCGTGGTGCGCTGGGCGCCCCGGCTCAGGCTGATTTCCATCCGCTCGCCGCTGGGCTTTCCCTCCGGGTATTCCGGGCGCTCGGTGGGGAACATGGTGAGCAGCATCTGCTCCACCGCATATTTATATGTATGGCCGAAGAGATATAAACGCATCTCGGTCTGTCCCTCATTCAAAAGTGTATGTTTTATTGTACCATAAAAGCAAAGCGCTTGACAATGAGCAAACATCCCCAGTCGCAGGAAAAACACATTGAGCCCCGGCCTTTACCGGGGCTCAATGTGTTTTTCACGTTTGCGGGATCTCAATTCGCTCTCCGGCGACGCAGAGGCTCCGAATCTCGCGCAGGTCGATTACATCCGGCCACCAGCCGGTGGGATACTCCTGGATGAGATCCTCCCCCATGTAATGCGCGTTAAAGCCCCAGCAATCCTTTTCCGTCCCGTCGGCAAGACGAAGAACGCTCCCTTTCAGAACCTCGTCAATACGCAGATCCCAACTGAACTGGCGCAGATAGTCGTCCAGTCCGGACGAGCCTTCCACCGCAAAATGCGCGTCCGGATCGTCCACCCGAATCCGCCAGGTAATGCCAGTGGCGCTGATATCCGCGCCCAGGATCTCCCCCACACCGCTGTAGTCCGGGTTTGTAAAGACAATCGGCTCGGGGAAATCCAGGCGGCGGATATCCGGCTCCGGGATCGTCACCGTGATGCTGCCGAAATCCTGATGAAGGGCATGCCTTGCATCCGTGGGCAGAAAATGGCTCTCGTCCGGTCGCTCCCAATAGTCGTAGCTGGCGACGTGCAGCGTCACCTCCCGCCCCTCCTCCGGCAGCTGACTTGCGGGGATGCCGATGCAGAGCGTCAGGGTTTTGCTCTCCGCATCGTAACTCTGGGCCAAATAGCGCCGCAGCCGCCCTTCCGCGGTAATGCTTGTAATCTCGTTGCCGTTCTCGTCGATCCAGGTCTCGTATTCCTCCGGGCGATACTCCCACTCGCCGGGCGTATAGAAGCTCGCCAACATGCCGTCGTGTCCATCGGCCGAGACCAGATAGAGCATAAAATGCTCCTCCCCGTCCGCGCTTGTGTCCTTCATGGGCATATCCCGTACATCCTCCTCTTCCACCGGGGAGACCGTGAAATAGAGCTTCAGTCCGCCATCGGAGTAGGCGGAGAGCAGCGCAACACCCTCCTGCGGCTCCTCTGCCAGCTCGTACTCCACATAGGATTCCACGTGCTTTTCCTCGGGTCGATACTGCTCCCGCACCGCCTCCTGCTGGCGCTGCCGGAAGCCGTCGGCCACCGCGTAAGCAGTGACCCCCAGGCCCAGCAGCAGAACCGCTGCCAGGGCCAAGGTGAGCGCCCGCCGGGTCAGGCGGGCCTTCTGTTGTCTCTCGTGTACAGAAAGCATCGCTGTCATCTCCTCCGTGCCGTGGGCGGAGGCGTGCAGATGGGAAAAGGTCTTTACAAAGCGTTCGCGGTCTGTCATGCTCCTCACTCCTCCGTCAAGTCCTGTTTCAGCTTTGCCCGCGCCCGGTGCAGCCGGGAGCTCACCGTATTCTCCGGCAGGGACAGAAGCTGAGCGATCTCCTTTACCGTATATCCCTCATAGTAATGGAGATAGAGAGGTACACGATAGTGCTTCTCCAGACGCATCACCGCCAGAAACAGCGCCGTGTAATCCGCCTGCTCAAAGCCAAGGCTCTCGGCGTAGTCCTCCAGCGACTCATGCCGCCGCCAAGGTGAGCGGAAGAGAGTCTTGCAGCGGTTGATTGTGCAGCGAATCAGCCATCGCTTTACATGCTCCTCAGACCTAAAGTCTTTTTCCGTCCGGTAGAGTTGCAGCAGCACATCCTGGGTCACATCGTCAGCGTCCTCCCGGCTGCGGGTATAGCTGTAGGCCACGCGAAAGATCGTGTCCATCCATTGCTCCGCGGCCAGGGCAAAGCGTTCATCGGTCATAGCTATGCACCAATTCCTTTTCTTTCGTAGAAGTCCTTCTGTCTGATATACGCGCGAGAGAGGAAAAAGCTTGCAGGCAAGAAAAAACTTTTTCACAAAAAACGGAGATGTGAAAAAGGTCCCCTCCATCCTGTAGGGGCTGACGCCCTCGGCAGAGCGCGTGAAAAAAGGCTTATATCAATAGAGATCCCCAGCGAAAACGGGTAAAAGGTACCCGAATTCGCCGGGGATTTCTGTTTCTTATCCTTTCCACGCCGGGACGCCAAGGGTGTCGTCCCCTACAGGGAAGTGTCCAAGCCGTTTTCTGTCAATCGACTTTTTTCACAGCCCCATCCGGATGTATGTGTCAGATCTTCCGGTCTCTCACCTGGGAATCGTAGTGCTTGTTGAGCAGGGGGCGGACCACATAGTAGATCAGCTTGTTCTCCCCGTTGGTGATGTAGAGCGTAAAGGTCAGCACAAAGGTAACGAGGGCGATCAGCGTGAGCTTTTTCAGCAGCTTCAGGCAGACCAGCAATACTTTCTTCATGATGTCTTCCTCCCTTAATAGGCGTCGGAGTCGTCAAACTCCACCAGCGTGGGATCCAGCGGCTTCTCGCCCAGAACCACGTCCATGTACTTGTTGACGCAGTTGCGCATGTCCTGACGGGACACGGTGCGGCTGTCCTCCAGATCGTGCTCGACGAAGATGAAGTGGAAGCCCAGGTCGCGGGCCTGCTCCTCCATCAGGGCGTGCACGCCCAACATGCCCTTGCAGGCGATGTTGTCGTTCATGAGCACCATGTCGCAGTTGAACTCCCGCGCCCAGTCCCAGACGGCGTTGACGTTGTCCCAGCCGCCCACGGCGTGGTGGCGCATGCAGGCCTTCTCGGTGAAGCGGGTCAGGTCGTCCATGGCCTTCTCGGGGTCCTCGGTGTCGATCATGTTGAAGCCCATGGTGGAGTCCATGTTCAGCACGATGTTGATGCCCCAGCAGTTCTGCGTCCAGGTGGGGAAGTCGGTGTAGTACACGGCGGAGGGACCCCACAGGAAGGCGCGGTGGCGGGTCTTGCCGCCGAAGGCCTGGTACTTCTGCTCATAGGCCTTGCGCATGATCTTGATGACCTTGCGGTCCACCTTATTGAAGTAGGGATCCTGGCCGTTGACCGACTGCCAGGAGTACAGGCGGTACAGGGTCTCGGCGATGCCGGTCAGGGCCGAATAGGGGGTCTTGAAGAAGTCCCACTTCTCCAGCTCGATGGTGTTCTGCTCGTTGATGAGCTTGGCGTACTTGAAGAACTCGTTCCAGTCGTACTTCACGCCGTATTCCTGCTCCACAAAGGCGATGGCGTCCTTGAGGGTCTGGCGGGAATAGGGCAGGGCCTCCTTTTCGTTGTGCTGCATGGCCAGGGTGACCGGGAAGTCGGGCATGCCGATGCGGCGGCGCTGGAACATGGAGGTGGCCTCCGAGGCGTTGCAGGGCATGTTGGTGGAGAGCATCGCCTTGCCGATCAGGGGGAAGGCGTCGTCGATGGCGACGCCGGTCTCCGCCGCGCAGCGGGAGCAGACGTCCGCCGGCAGACCGTAGGCCTCGGCCACGTCGATGTAATAGGGCTCGATGTGCTGGTCCACGTCGCAGATGATGAACTCGGGCAGGGTCTGCAGCGGGAAGGGCGTCAGCTCCTTGAAGCCCTTGAGGAAGAGTGGGGTGATGGTCTCATCGTGGGGGATGATCTTCTCGCTGCCCTCGATGCTGCCGCCGAGACGGCGGTCGTTCTTCAGCACGAAGGCGATGCGCTTGGTCAGGCTCTGGACGATGGCGTGCATGTTGGCGTGGGCGATCACCAGCTCCTTGCCGCGATAGCCCTCAAAGAGGCGGTCGATGAACATGAAGGTGCCCAGGAAGGAGCCCATCCAGCGGTACTCCCAGAAGCCCTTCATCACCGGGATGGGGGCCGAGCCCACCATCAGCGCCATGGACACCAGGTTCTTCATCCAGGCGCCATAGTCCACCATTGTGTCCTTCACGCCGCGCCACTCGCGCCATTTGGCGACGCCGGTCTTGTCATAGTAGCGGCTGCGCAGACCGCCGACGCCGTGCTCGGCCTGCCATTTGGGGTCAAAGCGCTCCAGCGTCTTGTCGATGGGAGCGATGAGTTTATCGATCATGCTCATGTCATTTGCCTCCCTGAATGTTCTTGATCTCCAGCGATTCGATGAAGGCCTGGAAGCGGGTGCGCAGCTGGCCCACGGCGCCGAGGGCATACTCCTTCTCGATGGTGCAGGTGGGGATGCCCAGCTCGTTGATGAAGATGTTGGAGGCCAGCACCTTCTCATAGCTCCAGAATTCGCAGAACTTCATGTTCTCATAGACGATGCCGTCGGCGTGGAAGCTGTCCACCAGGCGCTTGACCTCGCTGTGGCGCTGGTCGATCTTCAATCCGTCCATGAAGCGGGCGCACTGATTCCAGTGCAGATAATGGCGGCAGACGGCGTCAAAGGCGGTCTCGCCCGGGAAGATCTCGATCTCCTCCCGGCTGGGGAAGGAGCCGAAGCAGTAGCGGTCGGCCACCACCATGGCGCCGCAGCTCTCGATGAGCTTAGTGAACTCCGGATCGTCGATCTCGCTGCCCACCAGAGCCACGCGGGCGCGGAAGGGGAACTTGGCTTCGGGCTCTCGCGTCTTGAGCTCCTCCAGGGTCTCCTCCAGATAGGGCAGGATCAGATCGTGGGGACAGACCTGGCTCACCAGCTGGATCACATGGAACTCATAGCCGGTGATGGGGGGATTGGCCAGACGGCGGAAATTGCCGATCTCGGTGATCACGCGGCAGAGGCGGTTGTGCTCCTCCACGGCCTTGCGGATGGCCGCGTCGGACACGTCCAGGCCGAAATGCTCCTGCAGCGGTTCCAGCACCTTGACGCGCAGCTGAACCTTATAGTAATCCAGGTTGGTCTTGTCGCCCTTCATGGGGGGATCGATCTGGGTGACAAAGAAGCGGTCGTTCTTGACGGGATTGATGAGGAAGAAGTGCTGCTCCATGCGGTCCATGGTGGCGCAGCTCTCGGCGCCGAAGAGGGCGTCGAGGTAGTTGAAGCCGCCCTCGATGGCCCGCTCCAGGATCGAACGGGCATAGGGACATGTCCGGTTGGTCATGTAATAGCCGGCGATATCCGTGGATGTGCAGCGGGGCGCGCGCAGGCGGCTGGAAAAACAGCCGGGCAGGTTCAGCAAAACCTCCGGGACATAGTAGCAGTTATATCCCAGGGCGTAGCGCCCCTGTGCCTTGGCTTTGTTGACCAGCTCATTCTGCGCGTCCTGCAGCAGATCCTCAAAATAGATCAGGTGCTTCAGGTCTTTCACGCGTTGATCACCTCTCAATGAAATTGGCCGTTCGGGTCTAAAGTAAATGTATCACAAGCGCACCCCCGCGTCAAGCGCGGCCCTTTGGTCAGATTGCACAGCCTGTCCGGTTTCCGCGGCCCGATCACACAAAATTTACAACTCAAGGCTTGCGCCTTTCCGGGAAACATGATAAGCTATACGCAATAAACGCAATATTATGTTAAGGAGCGTATATTCTATGCTGCAAATCATCATGGGCCTCAAGGGCTCCGGCAAAACCAAGCGTCTGGTGGATATGGTTCGGGATGCGGTCAATCAGGAGACCGGCGACGTCGTCGTCATTGAGAAAGAGCGCAAGCTCACCTTCGATATCCCCTATCAGGCCCGCCTGATCGACGCCGGTGATTACGACATCGGCAACTATGAGTTCCTGAAGGGGCTCATCTGCGGCATCCACGCCGGAAACTACGACATCACCCATTTCTTCATCGATAACTTCTACAAGCTTGTCAACGACAAGTCCCCCGAGGAGCTGGAGAAGTTCATGGCCTGGCTGGAGAAGTTCTCCGATCAGGAAAAGATCAGCTTCGTGGTCAGCGTCTCCGCCGATCCGGAGACCGTACCCGAGAGCGTCCGTAAATACAATATCTGAAAAACATAAAAGAGCCGTCCGGTGTTCGAAACCGGGCGGCTCTTTTGCTCTGTGCCTGATTACGCCAGCTCTTTGTACATGGCCGGGGCATCGGCCTTGTTGGCTGTCTCGCTGATCTGGGTAACCTCCACCTTCAGCGTGCGCTGGCCGAAGGCGATCTCGATCACATCGCCCACCTTGACCTGATAGCTGGCCTTGACCTGTCTCCCGTTCACCGAGACGCGCTCGCCGTCGCAGGCCTCGTTGGCCACGGTGCGGCGCTTGATGAGACGCGAGACTTTTAAATACTTATCCAGTCGCATATCCGTTCCTCCTCGTCTTTCGGACCCTCAGCCCCGTTCCCAGAGGTAGACCGGGATCGTAAGCTCCGCGCCGTAGCAGCTGACGGTCAGCTCGTTTTTCCCCGATGGCTTGAGCACCGTGAGCTCGCAGCTCGCCGTATCCTTGCTCACCACCACTTTGACCGACTCCTCATCGCTGACGCTCCAGGCAAATGTTGCCTTCGGCAGCTCCGGCTCGGATTTGACCGTCACGGTCACCGTATCCCCCACATAGGCGGTAAAGCCCTCGTCCAGCAGACGGTCGAAGGCATAGAGCGCCAGCCCGTTTACCGTGGGAGTGGGCGTCGGCGTGGGCATCGGCGTGGCCGTGGCCGTCGGCACCGGTGTGGCCGCGGCCCGGGCGCTCTGCTCCCGGCCCAGGGTAAAGCAGGCCAGCCCGGCGGCGACCAAGCCCAGGACGATCAGCGCCACGCCCAGAAGGCTCTGCCAGGCGGGCGGCTTGGTCTTCGGCCTCTCCGCCGGACGGACTTCCTCCGTCTCCACGGCGGGCTTGCTCTCCACCTCCGGCCGGATCGCGAAATCCTTGTCGGTTTCCCGGGTGCGGCGTTTGCCGCAGTGCGGGCATTCGGCGAGCATGGCGGAAAACTCCGTACCGCATTGGGGGCATTTGACCATGGGCATATATTTCATGGGATCGTCCTCTTTATCTTCAAATCGAGATTGATTGTAACACAGGATCATTTTTTACACAATGGGCATTAAAAAAAATATGATTCGATTTCAGTCTGTGTCAGCTTGTCATTTTCTATACGTTGTATTATACTGATGATCGAATCTATCTTATCACAGGAGAAAAACCATGAAAAGAATTCTGATCGTATCCGCCAGCCCCCGCAAAAACAGCAATTCCGAGGCGCTGGCCCTGGCCTTTGCCGAGGGTGCGAAAGCCGCCGGAAATGAGGTGGAGCTTGTCTCCCTGCGCGGGAAGACGGTGAACTTCTGCCGCGGCTGCTTTGTCTGCCAGGAGAAGCTGCGCTGCGTGATCCGCGACGATGCGGACGCCATCTGCCAGAAGGCGCTGGGCGCCGATGTGCTGGTCTTCGCCACGCCCATCTATTATTACGAGATGTCCGGCCAGCTCAAGACCCTGCTGGACCGGCTCAACCCCCTCTTCCCCAGCGACTACGCCTTCCGGGACGTCTATGTGCTGAGCGCCGCGGCGGAGGACGAGGCCTATGTCCCCCAGCGCGCCATCAGCGGCGTGGAGGGCTGGGTCGAATGCTTTGAGCGCGCCCGCCTGGCCGGCACGGTGTTTATGGGCGGCGTGACGGAGGCCGGCGAGAATCCGGAGCACCCCGCGCTGGAGGAGGCCCGCCGTCTGGGCCGGAACGTATGAAAAGCAGAGGGCTCTTGTCGCTCGCCCTTGCCGCCCTGCTGCTTTTGCTCGGCGGCTGCGGGGCGGAGCGGCCGGACGCTGTGCCGCCGGAGACCAGGAGCGCAGAACCGGAGCCGACCCCGACTTTGGCGACAGAGGAAAAGGAGGAGAACATGGAACTGAAGCTTCAGATCGGCGACACGCCGGTCACCGTCACCTGGGAAGAAAACGAGAGCGTCGACGCGCTGCGGAAGCTTGTGGCGGAGTCCCCGCTGACCGTCTCCCTGTCCATGTACGGCGGCTTTGAGCAGGTCGGTTCCCTCGGGCAGAGCCTGCCGCGCAGCGACGTGCAGACGAGCACGAGCGCCGGGGACATCGTCCTCTACGCGGGCAATCAGATCGTCATCTTCTACGGCTCCAACACCTGGGCCTACACCCGTCTCGGCCATGTCAGCGACCGGGACGCGGCGGGAATGGAGGCCCTGCTCAGCCAGGGCGATATCAGCATCACCCTGAGCCTGGAAAAGTAAAAGCATATCGGGAAAATCGCAGCGGGGAGGCGGCACAAGCCGTCTCCCCGTTTTGCTTCATTTGTTTGTGTCCAGCCAGGCTGCAATCGCCGACAGGGTCTGCTCCTGCTGCTCCCGGGCGCTTATGGCAGCGGGCCTGTCTCCGGCCTGCGGGCCGTAGTCCCCAAATGAGGCGTGGTTTCCGCCCTCGATCACACGCGTTTCCACACTTCCATAGTGTGACGCTTCCGCGACCCGCTCCCGGTTCAGCACGCCGTCTTCCGTGCCGTAGAGGAGCAGAAGCGGCTCGTCAACGGCCTTGGTCGGGTAGGAGGCCAACAGGACGATGCCCCGCAGATCGTGGTTCGCGGCATAGCTCACCGCCATGACGCCGCCCAGGGAGTGTCCGCCGATGTACCAGTTGGCATAGTCATAGCGGGCCATGAGGGCCTCCGCCTTGTTCTCTCCGAAGAAGGCCAGATGAAAGGGCATCTTCACTAGGCAGACGTCCATGCTTCTCTCCGCCAAGCGGTGGAGCAGCGGCGCATAAGCCGCCTCGTCCACTTTGGCGCCAGGGTAGAAAATCAGGGCCGTGTCCGCCGAGGGTCCGTCAAAGAGCCAGCCGAAGTCGGTCTCTTCCACAGTCACGCTGTCGGACATCAGCGCCCTGCGCCCCACCTCGCCGGCGGGATAATACGCCGCCGTATAGATAAAGAACGCCGCCGCGGACAGGAGCAGCAGCACAAGTGCCAGAATCCACCATGTTTTCTTCATCGATTGTCTTCTTTCTCAAAAAGATACCTCAGCGCTCGCCCCATATCGCCCCGCCGAGGATCAGCACAGCGCCGAGAAGCTGCAGGGCCGTCATGCTCTCATGCAGGAACACGGCGGAGAAGAACAGGGCCGAAACCGGGTCGATGTAGCTGATCAGGGCCACCGACTGCGCCGGCAGCTTCTGCAATCCGGAGAAGTACAGCAGATAGGCAAGGCCGGTGTTCACCAGGCCGAGCAGGAGCAGCCAGGGCAGATCGCCCCGGACCGGATGGGGCAGGCCGGAGGTCGCGAGGACATAGAGCAGCACGACCGCGAAGGCCACGTCCAGCTCGAGCGCCGCCGTCTGCAGGCCGCTTGTCCGGCGGATGCGCTTGTTGAACACGATGAGCGCGGCATAGAACAGGGCCGAGGCCGCCGCCGTCAGCAGCCCGGAAAGCCGCAGCTCGCCCGCGGCGATGCTGCCGCTGATGAGGACCAGGCCGAAAGCCACCAGCAGCACCGCCGCAAGCTTTTTCCCGCTCAGCTTCTCCCCAAACAGCAGCGGGGAGAACAGGACGACCAGCATGGGCCCGGCGTAATAGATCAGCGTCGCAAGGCTCACGTTCAAAAGCCGGTACGCAGAAAAGAGCGCCACCCAGTTGAGTCCCAGGGCGACGCCGCCCAGCAGCAGCGCCTTGGCATCGGCTCTCACAGCGTCCCGCGCAAAGCCGCCCCGGAGGAGGACCAGAAGCGTCAGCATCGGCCCGCCGATCAGGGTCCGGAAGAGGACGATATGACTGCCGGAGAGGGAGATATGGCTGACATAGAGCCCGTTTGTCCCGAACAGGAGCAGAGAGAGGAGAAAGAGGATGTAAAAGACGCCGCTTCCTTTTTCTGTCGCTTTCATGGGCTGTCCCCTCCCTGTGCTTTCTGTCCTTACCATACCCTATCTCTCCGGCGTTTGCAAGGACCGGCGGGTGTTTTTAAAGCGATATACAGCAACAAACAGGGGCTGCCTATTGAGGCAGCCCCTTTGTCTGTTTCAGCGGAAAACCGGAACGCGTTTCTCCGGTTTTTTTCTCAGTCTTCCCACTTCCAGTTGGACACTTCCGGCAGATCCTGGCCGTACTGGTGGATGTACTGCTTGTGCTCCACCAGCTTGTCGCTCATCTTCTGATACAGATAAGCGCCGCGGTTGCCCAGCTGCGGCAGGTACTTGATCGCCTCCTGCACCAGGTGGAAGCGGTCCACATCGTTCTGCACGCGCACATCGAAGGGCGTGGTGATGGTGCCCTCCTCCTTGTAGCCGCGCACATGCATAAGACGGTTGTTGTGGCGGCGATAGGTCAGCTCGTGCACCAGGGAGGCATAGCCGTGGAAGTTGAAGATGACGGGCTTGTCCTGGGTGAAGAGGATATCGTACTCCGCGTCCGTCAGGCCGTGGGGATGCTCGCTGGCGGGCTGCAGCTTGAAGAGGTCCACCACGTTGATGAAGCGGATCTTTACCTCGGGCAGCTCCTTATTGAGGATGGAGACCGCGGCCAGCGCCTCCAGCGTCGGGGTCTCGCCGGCGCAGGCAAAGACGATGTCCGGCTCTTGGCCCTGGTCGTTGCTGGCCCACTCCCAGATGCCGATGCCCTGGGTGCAGTGCTTGATCGCCTCCGGCATGCTCAGCCACTGGGGGCGGGGGTGCTTGCTGGCGATGATGACGTTCACATAGTTGCGGCTGCGGATGCAGTGGTCAAAGCAGCTCAGCAGGCAGTTGGCATCCGGCGGCAGATACAGGCGGACGACGTCGGCCTTCTTGTTGGCGATGTGATCCATGAAGCCGGGATCCTGGTGGGTAAAGCCGTTGTGATCCTGCTGCCAGACCGTGGAGCACATGATCAGGTTCAGGGAGGCGATCTCCTCGCGCCAGGGCAGCTGGTTGCAGACCTTGAGCCACTTGGCGTGCTGGGCGGCCATGGAGTCGATGATGCGGGCAAAGGCCTCATAGGTGGCGAAGAAGCCGTGGCGCCCGGTGAGCAGATAGCCCTCCAGCCAGCCTTCGCACATATGCTCGGAGAGCATGGAGTCCATGATGCGGCCGTCGGCGGCCAGATGGTCGTCGGTGTCATAGTGCTCGGCGTTCCAGGTGCGGTTTTCCACCTCGAAGACCGCGTTGAGGCGGTTGGAGTTGGTCTCGTCCGGGCCGAAGACGCGGAAGTTGCGGCTGTCGGCGTTGAGGGTAAGGATATCCCGCACGAACTTGCCCAGCTCCGTCATGTCCTGGCCTTCCCGTTCGCCGTGCTCGGTGACCTTGAAGGCGTAATCGCGGAAGTCCGGCATGCGCAGATCGCGCAGCAGCAGACCGCCGTTGCCGTGGGGATTGGCGCCGATGCGGGCGTTGCCCTGAGGCGCGAGCGCCGCGATCTCGGGCAGCAGGTGCCCGCCCTCGTCGAACAGCTCCTCCGGATGATAGCTGCGCAGCCAGTCCTCCAGCAGGGCCAGATGCTCCTCGCCCTTCTCCATGGAGATCGGCACCTGGTGGGCCAGGAAGTTGTTCTCGATGCGCTTGCCGTCCACCATCTTCGGGCCGGTCCAGCCCTTCGGGGTGCGCAGCACGATCATCGGCCAGCGGGGACGGCTGGTATCGCCGGTCTCGCGGGCGTGCTTCTGGATGGACTGGATGCTCTCGATCACCGTGTCCATCGTCTCGGCCATCAGGCGATGCATGGCCATGGGCTCTTCACCCTCCACAAAATAGGGCTCCCAGCCGCAGCCGTGGAAGAAGTCCGTGATCTCCTCCCGGGACATGCGGGCGAAGAGAGTGGGGTTTGCGATCTTGTAGCCGTTGAGGTGCAGGATGGGCAGCACCGCGCCGTCGGTGGCGGGGTTGAGGAACTTGTTGCACTGCCAGGAGGTGGCCAGCGGGCCGGTCTCGGCCTCGCCGTCGCCGACGGTGACAGCGGCGATCAGGTCGGGGTTATCGAACACGGCGCCGAAGGCGTGGGCAATGCCGTAGCCCAGTTCGCCGCCCTCGTTGATGGAGCCCGGCGTCTCGGGCGCGCAGTGGCTGGGCACGCCGCCGGGGAAGGAGAACTGCTTGAACAGCTTCTGCATGCCGGCCTCATCCTGGGAGATATTGGGATAGACCTCGCTGTAGGTGCCGTCCATATAGTCGTTGGCGATGTAGAAGTTGCCGCCGTGACCGGGTCCGGAGAGAAGGATCAGGTCCAGATCGTAGCGCTTGATGACGCGGTTGAGATGGACAAAGACAAAGTTCTGCCCGGGCACCGTCCCCCAGTGGCCGACGATCTTTTTCTTGATCATATCCAGCGTCAGCGGCTTTTTGAGCAGCGGGTTTTCCAGCAGATAGAGCTGCCCGGCCGAGAGGTAGTTTGCCGCGCGGAACCAGGCGTTCATTTTTGTAAGCAGGGCTTCGGTGATCGGCCCCTTTTCTTCGCATAGGGGCTTGGTAATCTGTTCCATGTGCTGTGCTCCTTTAGTTAAATTCTTCCAGCCGTTTCGAGCCGGCATCTTGATTATACGGGCATCGTCTTGGCCCGTCAAGGGACTTGCGGCCTTTCACCGGATTTTCTCTTTCCTTTTTCGCTTATTATGGTACAATAGACATGAAATTATAGAATTGCGGTTTTACACCGTAAAGGGGGCCTATCCGTGACCGCTCACCGAAGCTATACCGAGGAAGAACTGCGCTATCTGAAAATGCTCTCCCGCCAGTATCCCACCGTGCGGGAGGCCGGCACCGAGATCATCAACCTCCGGGCGATCCTGAACCTGCCCAAGGGCTGCGAGCACTTTATCTCCGACGTGCACGGGGAGTATGAGGCTTTTCTGCACATCCTCAACTCCTGCTCCGGCGTCATCCGGGAGCGGCTGGACCTGCTGTTCAAGACCTCCGTCCCGCGCTCGGAGCTGGACGAGCTGGCCACGCTGATCTATTACCCCGAGGAGAAGCTGGAGGAGCTGCGGCCGCGGATCGACGATCTGGAGGAGTGGTACCGCATCACGCTCCACCGGCTCATCGAGGTCTGCCGCCTGGTGTCCGAGCGCTATTCCCGCTCCAAGGTGCGCAAGGCTCTGCCCGCCGACTACGCCTATGTAATTGAGGAGCTGCTCTACACCCACGGCGAGGAGATCGACAAACGGGATTACTTTGAAAACATCATCGCCACCATCATCGAGATCGGCCAGGCGCCGGACTTTATTCAGGCCGTCTGCAAGGTCATCAAATGGGCGGCGGTGGACCACCTGCACCTGGTGGGCGATATCTTCGACCGGGGCCCCCGGGCGGACATCATCATGGACTCTCTGCTGCACCACCACAGCGTGGACATCCAGTGGGGCAACCACGACGTGCTCTGGATGGGCGCCGCCTCCGGCAGCCGCACCCTGGTGGCCACGGTGCTCTCCAACTCCATCCACTACAACAATCTGGAGGTGGTGGAGACCGGCTACGGCATCTCCCTGCGGCCCCTGTCCGTGTTCGCCAACGAGGTCTACAAGGACTGCGATGTGAGCCGCTTTGCCGTGAAGCTCACCGGCAATGAGGGCGAGCAGCCCACAGAGAAGGACAAGCTCCTCTCCGCCCGGATGCACAAGGCCATCACCCTTATCCTCTTCAAGCTCGAGGGGCAGAAGATCCTGCGCCATCCGGAGTATCACATGGAGGATCGGCTGCTGCTGGACAAGATCGACTACGAGAACAAGTGCATCACCATCGGCGGCGTGACCTATGCCCTGGAGGATACGGACTTCCCCACGGTGGACCCGGCCGACCCCTACGCCCTCACGCCGGAGGAGGAGCGGGTCATCGACGAGCTGACCTCCTCCTTCCAGCACAGCGAAAAGCTCCAGAAGCATGTCCGCTTCCTCTACTCCCGGGGCAGCCTCTACAAGATCTACAACGGCAATCTCCTCTTCCACGGCTGCATCCCCCTGGACAGGGACGGAAATCTCCTCTCCTTCTGCCTCGACGGCACCGAGCGCAAGGGGCGGGATCTCCTCGACGCCATCGACACCCAGGCCCGGCAGGCCTATTACTACAAGCCCGGCACGCCGGAGCGGAAGCTGGGCATGGATCTGCTGTGGTTTCTCTGGGCCGGGCGCAACAGCCCCATCTTCGGCCGGGACCGCATGACCACCTTCGAGCGCCGCTTCATCGCCGACGAGAGCGCCTGGGCTGAGCCGAAAAACGCCTATTATACCCTGTATGAGGACCCGGCCGTCTGCGATTTTATTCTGAAGGAATTCGGGCTGGAGGGGCCCCACTGCCACATCATCAACGGCCATGTCCCCGTCAAGGCCCGCAAGGGCGAGAGCCCCATCAAGGGCGGCGGCAAGCTGATCGTCATTGACGGCGGCTTCTGCAAGGCCTATCAGCCCACCTCCGGCATCGCGGGCTATACCCTGATCCACAATTCCCACTCCTACCGCATCGTCGCCCACCAGCCCTTCGCCGGGCGGGAGAAGGCCATCCGGGAGAACTTCGATATCTCCTCCTCCACGGAGATCTTCGAGCGCATGGAGACGAGGCGGAAGATCGCGGAGACCGACCTCGGCCGGGAGATCGAAGAGCGCATCGCCGATCTGCGCCTGCTGCTGGACGCCTATCGGGACGGCGTGGTCACCGAGGATCACCGGGAGCACCGGGACGCAAGTTTCTAATCCCTTGCGAAACTCGTTTCGCAATTGACTTCGACACCAAAGGAGGAACACGGATGAACACCAAACGACTGTCCCTCTGCCTGCTGCTGTGCCTGGCGCTGCTGGCCGGCCTCTGCGCCTCCGCCGCGGCCGAAGCGGAGACGGTAAAGCTCTGCGGCCGGGACTATCCCCTGGACACGGAGAGCGTGGATCTGCGCTCCATGGGTCCCGGCGAGGGCGAGGCCAACGCCGCCATGCTGGCCCTGCTGCCAGAGCTTAAAACCGTGGAGCTGGGCGAGGAGCGGGAGGGCGGCCCGGACTGGGAGGACATCCTGGCCCTGCGGCAAGCCGCGCCCCAGGCGGAATTTCACTATGCCTTTACGCTCTACGGCAAGGACTTCAGCCTCGAGGACACGGAGATGGACCTCAACCACATCCCCATCCACGACGGGGGCGAGCTGGTCAAGCGCGTGCTGCGCTGCATGCCCCGTTTGACCTGGCTCTGCATGGACAGCTGCGAGGTCTCCAATACCGACATGGCCGCCATCCGGGACGAGTTTCCCCAGGTGGAGGTGGTCTGGCGCATCTGGTTCGGCTGGTGCTACAGCGTGCGCACCAATGTGGAAAAGATCCTCGCCTCCAACCCGGGCTACCTGTTCAGCGAGGAGCTGGACGAGGAGATCTGCTACTGCTCCAAGCTCAAATACCTGGATCTGGGCCACAACGTCACGCTGCGGGACGCGGAGTTTTTGCGCGGCACGCCGGAGATGGAGGTGCTGATCCTCGCCATCACCCACCTGAAGGATCTGAGCCCGCTGGCCGAGTGCCCGAAGCTGGAATACCTGGAGATCTTCCAGACCGAGATCAGCGACCTCAGTCCCCTCAAGGATCTGAAAAACCTGCGCCATCTGAACATGGGCTCCTGCCCCTATCTGCGGGACATGACGCCGATCATGGATCTGGAGCTGGAGCGGCTCTACATCGGCGCGGGCTCCAAGATCCCCCAGGAGCAGATCGACGAATACAAGCAGCGCCATCCCGACTGCTTTGTGGACGACTACTCCTATGACAGCTCCCTGGGCGAATGGCGCTACACCGCCCGCTTCGACAACGATCCCGACTATATGGCCAAGGACTATTACCGTCCCAACTATCACCCGCGCTACGCCCTTCTGGTGCAGCAATTCGGCTACAAGGGCCCCGATTACAGCGATTACAGCTACTCCTGGCTGGACCCGAACATCTGACAACAGCCCTTCCGAGCGCTTGACGCGTTTCGGAAGGGCTGATATACTTTATATATTGTCTATGCCGCAATCACAGGAAGAAAGGGGTCCAGAACGATGGACATTAAGCTTTCCACCATGATCACCAAGCCGGATTTCCAGGCGGAATTCCTCTCCGGCATTCTCACGGCCAACGCCACCCCCGGCATCATCACCTTCGCCGGCGGCAACCCCAATGCCGAGTCCTTCCCGGTCGAGGCCATGGACGCCGCGGCCAACAAGGTCTTGAAGGAAAACGGCGTGATGGCGCTGAAGTACAGCGGCACCCAGGGCTATCTGCCCCTGCGCAAGTACATCGCCGAGCGCTATCGGAAGATGGATCTGGACTTCGATCCCTCGGAGATCATCATCACCAACGGCTCCCAGCAGGCACTGGACCTATTCTCCGCCGTGATGATCGATCCGGGCGACAAGGTTCTGGCCCGATAAGGCGGCGGGATATGGCGGAGAAGAAGATCGCCGAGGCCCGGTTCTCCGATACCGGCTACAGCTATACGCTCTCACTCATCAGCGGCAAGTACAAGCCTATCATCCTCTATTGTCTGATGGAATACGAGCCGGTGCGCTTCAACGAGATGCAGCGCTATCTGGGCCGGA
>CAMNKQ010000020.1 GCA_946542465.1 uncultured Clostridia bacterium
CGGCCACCAGCGGCGCGCACTTTTGCCTGCTGCGGTTGGAGACCGTGACCTCATAACCCGCCTTCAGCAGATTCAGGGCCATGGGTTTTCCCATGATGCCCAGGCCGATAAAACCGATTTTCATGGTAGTTTTCTCCTTTCCCCAAGTCCCCCTCAGGGGCGCAAGCCCCGGTGGGCCGGGTCGATGTCGAAGAGATTTTCCATGGCCGCAAAGGCCCGCTCCCGCAGCGGGAAGCCGCCCTGGGAGACGCAGAACTCATAGACGATGAAGAAGGTCAGCTTGATGCCCAAGGCCATCAGCTCCGCCGCCTCGCCCCGGTTGCGGATGATGCCGGCGCTCTGGCTATTGGCGATAAAGCGGAGGAAATACTCCATATAGCGGCTCATATACTCCTCCACCGCCCCGGTCACGCTGAGCTTGCCGGCCAGCTCCAGAGAGAGCATGGCGCCGGTGAGCTCCGGGCCGAACTCCTCCGCCAGGGAGAGATACTTCACATACAGGATCCACAGCTTTTCCAGCTCCCCCTCGGTCAGCAGCAGGCTGCGCATCGTGCCCTCGAAGTCGTCCTTGAAGCCGCGCAGCACATGCAGCAGCACATCGTCCTTCCCGGTGAAGACCGCGTAGAAGGAGGAGTGGGACACCCCCGCCTCCCGGCAGATGTCCTTGACCGTGACGGAGGCATAGCCGCGGCTTTGGGCCAGGCCCATCGCGGCGGCGACGATTTTTTCCGTGTTTTTGGAATGGACGACCATAGGAAACCTCCTTGTACACATGTCCAAGTTCTATGGACAAAGTACCATATCCATACAAAAAAAGCAAGAACAAGCGGAAATTCGTCGCGCAAAAGCGCCGGGTGAAATCGTGCAAAACGCCGATTTTCCCCGGGGAAATTGACAGCGCTGGGGCGGCCTTTTATGATGGAAGGTACGATACCTGCGACACCGGAAACGGGAGGACTGACTATGAGCGAATGGAAAAAGACCCTGTGCAATCTCTGTGCCATGACCTGCGGGCTGGAGATGGAGGTGGAGGACAACCGGATCATCAATGTCCGGCCCGACCCCTCGAGCCCCAGCAGCGAGTGTTACTGCTGCCGCAAGGGCCGGTCGGCCAAGTATTTCGTGGAGAACCGCGAGCGCATCCTCTATCCGAAGAAACGGGTGGGCGACCACTATGAGCGCATCTCCTGGGAGCAGGCCTATGCCGAGATCGCCGCGAAGGCCAACGCGATCCTGAAGGCCCACGGGCCCCGCTCCAGGGCCATCATCGGCGGGGGCGGCGGCGCCACCGGCGCGGCGGCCGCCACGGCCCAGCCCTTTTTGAAGGCCATCGGCTCCCAGTACTTCTTCAACCCCATCGGCGTGGAGTTCATGGGCATTTTCTGGAGCTGCGGAAGGATCTTCGGCGACCAGTTCCACCCCCTGGAGCCGGACGACAAAAACTGCGAGGTGCTGATCTTCTGGGGCTCCAACTCCTATGTCTCCCATCAACTGCCCAACGCCCGGCCCATGATCCGGGACTTCTCCCGGGACCCGGACAAGATGGTCATCGTGGTGGATCCCCGCCTGTCGGAGACCGCCCGCATGGCGGATATGCACATCCAGGTGCGGCCCGGCTCGGACAGTCTGTTCCTCCGCGCCTTGATCGCCCTGATCCTGGAAAAGGGCTGGCAGAACCGGGACTTTCTCTATCGCTACTGCAAGGACTGGGCCCGGGCCCGCGCCTGGTTCCTGGACTTTGATATCGACGGCGCGCTGGAAGTCTGCGGCGTCTCGAGGGCGCAGGCGGAAAAGTTTGCCCGCATCCTCACCACGAAAAAATGGGGCATGCACCAGGATCTGGGCCTCTACTTCGGGCGGCAGTCCACCCTGTCCAGCTATCTGTGTCTGCTGCTGATGGCGGTCTGCGGGACGCTGCTGGTGCCCGGCGGGAACATCCCGCCCGTGCGCATCATCACCCTGGACTACTCCGACGAATACGACCCCAAGGTCTGGCGCATGCCGGTGACCGGGCGCTTCCCCGTGGCGGGCATGTATCCCGAAGGGGCGCTGCCGGATGAGGTGCTGGGCGACAATGAGGACCGCATCCGCATGGCCTTCTGCAACATGTCCAACCCGGCGCGCAGCTACCCCGACTCCCAGAAGATGGAGGAGGCGCTGCGGCATCTGGAGCTCTTCGTGGCCATGGACTGCGTAGAGACCGAGACCACCCGCCTTGCCGACTACGTCCTGCCCACCCCCAGCGCCTACGAGGTGGGCGGCGACTTTGACGTGTTCGCCTTCCACTATCCCGAGATCCTGTATTTCAGCCGCCGCGGCGTGGTGAAGGCCCCGGGGGAGGCCCGGGAGGACGCCATGGTCTACGCGGAGCTGGCCGAGGCCATGGGCCTCATCCCGAAGCTGCCGCAGTATCTCTACGACGCGGCCGAGGAGGCCGTGCGCACGGGCGACCGCATCACGTATTTCATGAAGGTGGTGGGCTGGATCGCCAAGGGCGGCATGAAGTATTTCGACCAGGCGGCCATCATCATCGCCCTGACCCTGGGCAAGGCCATGGGCAGCGCCGGGCACGCCATGTGCTGGGCGGCGCTGCTGATCTCCAAGCTCCCGTCGCGGGCCATCATGGACGTACAGCCGGATACCAAAGGGCATCCCATCCTCGCCCGCCTGCCCGGGCTGAGCGAGTTTTGCACCATGGACGCGGCCTTTGCGCTGGTGGACCGGCACCCGGAGGGCGCGGTGATCGCCCACAGCGACACGGAGCATCTCATGGAGCGGCACATCAAGCACAAGGACAAGAAGTTCCACCTCTGGTGCAAGGAGATCGACGAGGCGATCAAGACCCTCACCCCCGAGCACGAGGCGGAGGCGCTGAACCTGAAGGACGGCTGCAACATGATTCTCTCGGCGGGGCGGCACTCCGACGGCGGCATGAACACCTCCATGCGCAATCCCGGCAGCTATCGCTTCCGCGACCCCTACCGCCTGGCCATGAACCCGGAGGACGCGGCGGAGTTCGGTTTTACTGACGGGGAGACCGTGCGCGTCACCACGAAGAAAGGCAGCATCCGCATCCCGGTGGAGATCACCTGGCAGACCTCCCGGGGCTACTGCCTGATCTCGCACCACTTCGGCCTCAGCTATGAGGGCAAGGCCCACGGGATGCACATCAACTATCTGACGGATCACCGGGATCTGGACGAGCTGACCGGCAATGCCAAGTGGCGCTACACGCCCTGCCGGGTGGAAAAGATACAGGAGGTGTGAGCATGGCAGCTTCTTATGAAAGCATCATCCGCAAGGCCCTCTCGGAGGGCGGCCTGCTGGACGCCCTGCTGGCCATCCAGAAGCGGGACGGCTATGTGAGTGAGGAAGGCCTCGCCGCCCTGGCGGAGCAGCTGGGAAAGAGCCCGGCGGAGCTCTACGACACGGCGAGCTTCTATTCCCTGCTGCGCTTCACGCCCCCGGCCAGGAAGGAGATCCGCCTCTGCCGCGGCACAGCCTGCCACAGCGCGGGCAACGCCGCCCTGGCGGCCGCGCTGGAAAAGGCCACGGGCCTCACAATGGGCCAGAGCAATGAGACATACAGCCTGGAGTGGGTGGAATGTCTCGGCCAGTGCCAGGCGGCGCCCAATCTGCTGATAAACGGGAAACTCCATACCAAGGTGGATTTGAAGAAGATCCCCGCCCTGCTGGGAGGTGACAAGTGATGGAAGAAGTCAGGATCGCCCTGCGCAATGTTGGCAAAATCAAGCCCGACTCCATTGAGGACTACATCGCCGCCGGGGGCTACGAGGCGCTGAAAAAAGCCCGGACCCTGGACCGGGGTAAGCTGATCCGGACCATCGAGGAGACGTCCCGCCTGCGCGGGCGCGGCGGCGCGGCCTTCTCCACCGGCAAGAAGTGGAGCAGCGCCTACGCCAGCAAAGAGGAGAGCAAGTACCTCGTCTGCAATGCCGACGAGGGCGAGCCGGGCACCTACAAGGACCGGGTCATCCTGGAGGGCGACCCCCATACGGTGATCGAGGGTCTCCTGATCGGGGCTTACGCCATCGGCGCCAAAGAGTGCTTCCTTTACGTCCGCGGCGAATATGAAAAGAGCATCAAGCTCCTGCGCCGGGCGGTGAAGCAGGCGGAAGAGAAGGGCCTCACCGGCGAGGTAAGCATCAAGGTGGTCTCCGGCGCGGGCGCCTATATCTGCGGCGAAGGCACCGCCATCGTGAACTCTCTGGAGGGCCTGCGCGGCGAGCCGAGATTGAAACCGCCCTCCATGGCGGTGAGGGGCCTCAACCAGAAGCCCACCGTCGTCAACAATGTGGAGACCTTCGCCCTCATCCCCGAGATCGTGAACAAAGGCGCGGGATGGTTCGGCGCCATCGGCGCGGAGAAGTTCCCGGGCACCAAGCTC
Source organism: uncultured Clostridia bacterium (assembly GCA_946542465.1). GTDB lineage: Bacteria > Bacillota > Clostridia > Oscillospirales > Oscillospiraceae > Limivicinus. The sequence goes on from CAMNKQ010000020.1 coordinate 4,409, forward strand.
ATGTGCCTCTCCGGCGATGTGGTCAACAAGGTCTGTGTAGAAGTTCCGACAAACGCCACCCTGCAGGACGTGGTGGAGGGCTTCGGCGGCGGCGTGGTGAACGGAAAGAAGCTGAAAGCCATCCAGCTGGGCGGCTCCTCCTGCGGCTTTGTGACCCCCGATCAGCTGGACACCCCCATCGACTTTGACTCCATCGGCTCGATCGGGGCCTCCCTGGGCTCCGGCGCGGTGTACGTCATCGACGAGAGCCGGAACCTGGTGGACATCCTCTGGGAGATCGCCAAGTTCTTCCGGCACGAGAGCTGCGGCAAGTGTACCCCCTGCCGGGAGGGCACCATGCGGGTGGAAGAGCTGCTGGAAAAGCTTGCAAAGGGCGAGGGGTCGCAGGCGGATATCGAGCTGATCCGGACCCTCGCCGACTACATGCAGAAGAGCTGCTTCTGTCCCCTGGGCCAGAGCGCGACCACGGCCTTTCTGAGCGCCTGGAAGCTCTTCCCCGAGGACTTTGCCGCAAAGCTGAGAAAGGAGGCGTGAGGAATGGCAAACGTAAATATTACGATCGACGGCAAGGCCCTGTCCGTGCCCGCCGGCTCCACGATCCTGGAGGCCGCGCGCTCCAACGGCATCCGCATCCCGACGCTCTGTTTCCTCAAGGAGCTGGACCCCCGCGCCTCCTGCCGCCTGTGCGTGGTGGAGGTGGAGGGTGCGAGGACCTTCCAGCACGCCTGCGCCGCCAAGGTGCGCGAGGGCATGGTCGTGCACACCGACACCGAGGCGGTGCGCGCCTCCCGGAAGCTCACGCTGCAGCTGCTGCTGAGTAACCACGCGGTGGACTGCCACCACTGCCTGCGCATCGGCAGCTCCAAGTGCGACGATCTGGACCCCAAATTCTGCGAGATGTGCTTCTTCTGCGACTGCGTGAAGGACGGCTTCTGCGACCTGCAGGCCCTGGCCCGGGAGTACAAGGTGGACCTGCTGCCCTTTGCGCAAAAGCACAACAGCCTGCCCATCGACCAGAGCTCCGTCATCGTGCGAAACCCCAACAAGTGCGTCAAGTGCCGGCGCTGCGTGGACGTCTGCGGCGCGGTGCAGACGGTGCACAACCTGGCCGCCTCCGGGAGAGGCTGCGAGCTCACCATCGGCCCGGCCTTCGGAAAGCCCATGGCCGAGAGCGCCTGTATCGGCTGCGGCCGCTGTGTCCAGGTCTGTCCCACAGGGGCGATCTTCGCCCGGGAGCATAAGGACGCGCTGGTGTATTACGCCCACCGCGAGGGCGTAAAGACCGCCGCTATGATCTCCGCTGACCTGATCCCGGAGCTGGAGCGGGTGCTCCACCGCGCGCCGGGCAGCGTGACGCTCGGCGAGATCGCGGGGGCGCTCAAAAAGATCGGCGTGGACGCGGTGTTTGACGCCGCCGAGGCGGAGGAGGCCGCGAAGGCCCGGGCCGAGGCCCTGCTGGACGCGAAATTGAGCGAGGGCAGGCCGGTCATCCTGTCGGGCAGCTTTGCCGCCAAGGCCTTTCTGGAGAAGAACTTCCCGGACAAAAAAGACAGCTTTCTGTTCTATGACTCCGCCATCGCCGTCTTCGGCAGGGCGGCGGAGGGCTTCGACAAGCGCTTTGCCTTCGGCCCCATCGGCGGCGACGCCATGGAGTGCGAGAAGACCGGCTGCGTGGACCTCGCCGTCAATCCCCGGGAGCTTGCCCGTATCCTGATCCGCACCGGCGCCGAGCCCAACCCCAAACGCAGGGCGGAGTGCGAGAGCCTGGGCCTGCCCAAGGCCTCGGGAAAATACGGAAAGCTGCTGGACAAGGCGGAGTGGAAGATGGACAGGGAGCCCGAAGTCTTTGAGCAGGGCGGCCTTAAGTGTGCCGTCTGTCACAACCTGTCCGAGGCGCGCCGCGTCCTCTCGGGCGAGGAGGCCTTCGACCTGATCCGCGTGATCGCCTGATTCCCGTATTGACAACATGGGCCGACCGGATTTCCGGTCGGCCTTTTGCTGTCTGAAGCGGACCTGTGTGACAGATTTGTGAGCTCCGCCGCGTTATCGTTTCTGCGGAATCCTCCCGGCGTTTTTTCCGAAGGAAGCGCTTGACAGCCGGTTCAAACGAATTATAGTATTATGTATAGGATATCGCATTGCCTTCCCCGGCGCGCTCTCCCGTCCCCACGTGGGAGAGGCGGCCGATATTTCTACGCAAAGGAGAAAAAACATGTCTGCTTTTCCCGATCTCGGCCATACGATGCTGCGGGAGCTTGGCCGCGCCTTCCCCGCTGAAAAAGAGGACATCGGCGCGGACGCCCGCCTGAAGAAAGGCCCCTTCCGCTTGGAGACCGAGAGCTATCGCCTCCCCGGCCTCGGCCACTACTGCATCCTGCGCATGACGGCGCTGCTGGGCCTCATGAAGATGGAGACCCTGGTCCTCGCCCCCACGGAGCGGGATCTGCCCCTGCTGAACCTGGACCGGGTGCGCGTCCTGGGCAAGGACACTCAGATCGCCGAGCTCTACGACACCCAGCTCAGTTCCTGGCCGGAGGAGAGCCAGGCCGTGTTCCACGCCCTTCGGGAGCGGGACGCCGATCTGCCGGAGCAGGAGGCAAAAGAGCCCCACTGGTACGACGAAATCCTCTATCCCTGCTCCTTTCACAGGGCCGGAAAGGGAATTTCCGCCCGTTTGGACAAAGCCGCCCTTGACTTTGCCGCGGCTTATATTGTACAGTTAAGCGAAGCGGAGCCCTGCGACGGCGCCGCCAAGAAGGAGAAGGTCGCCGCCTTCGCCGAAACCCTGTTTTCCCAGGGCGGCCCGGCGGTGGACACGATCGTGAAGCTCTTCGGCCGCGAGACGGCGGAGCGCCTGATCCTTCACCACATGTACGGCGTAGAATAAATACAGATTGGACACAATAAGGAGGAAGCCTCTATGCTGACGATTGAAAAGAACCTGAACGCCCCCGCGCTGACCGTGGCGCTGGCCGGACGCCTGGACACCACCACCGCCCCCGAGCTGGAGAAGGAACTGAAGGCTTCCCTGGATGGGGTGACGGAGCTGACCTTTGACCTGGCGGCCCTGGAGTACATCTCCTCCGCCGGTCTGCGCGTGCTGCTCTCCGCCCAGAAGACCATGAACCGCCAGGGCACGATGAAGCTCACCCATGTGAACGAGACCATCATGGAGATCTTTGAGGTCACCGGCTTCTCCGACATTCTGACCATCGAATGAAGATTATCCGAGGTCTCAAGATCGGCGGTCTGCAGCAGAAGATCTTCAATCTGATGCTGCTCATCATCGCCGTCCTCGTCGGCATCTACACCGCCTTTTATTTCTATCAGCAGAAGAACCTGACCCAGGTCGTGCAGGAGGCGAGCGTGGAGCAGCAGGCCTCCATCACTGCGGTCTCGGAGGAGACCATGGCCGCCGTGCTCAACACTTCTCTGAGTCGCACCACGGCCCTGCAGGCCTACATCGCCGACGACCTCTTTGCCGATGTGCGGACGGACGTGGAGACCCTGCGGGCCTTCGCCACGGAGCTCTTTGCCCATGCCGAGAGCTTCTCCGCCCATCCCTTCTCCGAGCCGGACCCGGCCCTGGACGGCACGCCAACCGTGCAGATGCAGCACGAGCAGGGCGTGGACCCGGAGGCCTCCGAGGATCTGGGCCTTGTGGCCAACATGAGCGAGGTCATGCTCGCGATGTTTCGCAGCTCCAACAAGCTCAGCTCCTGCTTTGTGGCCACGACGGACGGCTGCATCCTCTTTGTGGACGACCGCTCCGGCGCCTACCAGGGCGAGGATGGCCGCACCGTGAACTTTGACGTGCGCAGCCGCCCCTGGTACTGCCAGGCCGTGGAGGAAGGGGATCTGATCTTCACCGGCGTGGAGGCGGACGCCTTTACCGACATTCCGGGCCTTGTGTGCGCCGCGCCCGTCTATCGGGACGGAAAGCTGGTGGCCGTGGTGGGCGCGGATATCTTCCTCACCGCCATCAACGACTATGTGCAGAACACCTCCTCGGAAAACGGCTATCTCTGCGTGATCAGCCAGGACGGCCAGGTGCTCTTCTCCTCCCGGCCGGAGGGCGTTTTCAAGGCCGAGCTCTCCTCCGCCGCCCCGGACCTGCGGGCCAACGAGAACCGGGAACTGGCCGCCTTCATCGCCCAGGCCCTGCAGGAGCGCACGCCTCTGAGCCTGATTGAGGTGGACGGCAAGCCCTGCTATCTCAGCGGCGCACCCATGGGGACCCTGGGCTGGGCCGTGATATCGGTCGTGGAAAAGGCGGTCACCGACCAGCCGACCCAGGCCATGCTGCAGCGCTATGACGAGATTAACGACGGCACTCTCGCCGCCTATGAAAGCGGCGCGGCGCGCTCCGGGAACCGCTTCCTGGTGGTGCTCGTGGCGGTGTTCCTGCTGGCGGTGAACGGAGCGCTCCTGCTGGCCAGCCGGGTGGTCAAGCCCCTGGAGCACATGACCCGCCGCATCAACGCCCTGAGCGGCAATGACCAGGCCTTCGAGATGGAGGAGGTCTACCGCACGGACGACGAGATCGAGATCCTGGCGGAGTCCTTTGCCTCCCTCTCCAAGAAGACGCGGGACTACATCGCCCAGATCACCCAGATCACCGCGGAGAAGGAGCGCATCGGCACGGAGCTGGCCCTGGCCACGCGGATCCAGGCGGACATGCTGCCCAACATTTTCCCGGCTTTTCCCGAGCGCCCGGACTTCGACGTCTACGCGACGATGGACCCGGCCAAGGAGGTCGGCGGCGACTTCTACGATTTCTTCCTGATCGACGAGACCCATCTGGGTCTGGTCGTGGCGGACGTGTCCGGCAAGGGCGTGCCCGCGGCGCTGTTCATGATGATCTCCAAAATCCTGGTGCAGAACTACGCCATGACAGGCCGCAGCCCCGCCGAGGTGCTGCGCGCGGTCAACGAGCAGATCTGCTCCAACAACCGGGAGGAGATGTTCGTCACGGTGTGGTTCGGCATTCTGGACACCGCCACCGGGACCATCACCGCCGCCAACGCCGGGCACGAATATCCCGCCCTGATGCAGTCCGGCGGCCGCTTCGAGCTGGTGAAGAACCGGCACGGCTTTGTCATCGGCGCCCTGAACGGCGTGCGCTACCGGGAATACGAGCTGAGCCTCACGCCGGGCACCAAGCTCTTCCTCTACACCGACGGCGTGCCCGAGGCCACCAACGCCGCAAACGAGATGTTCGGCACGGAGCGGATGCTTCAGGCCCTCAACCGCGAGCCCGGCGCCTCGCCGGAGACGCTTCTGCGCCATGTGCGCGAGGCCGTGGACGGCTTCGTCCTGGACGCGGAGCAGTTTGACGATCTGACGATGCTGTGCCTGGAATACCGGGGAAACGAAAACACAGAGGAATAACACATGAACGAAGTTACAGGAACGATCACGGCGGAGGCCGTTGTCCTCTCCCTGTCCGGGCGGATCGACTCCGACAACGCATCCCGGGTCCAGGAGATGATCCAAAAGCTCCTGCCCGCGCCGCTTGACAGGCCCGTCGTGCTGGACATGAAGGAACTGGAATACATCTCCTCGGCCGGGCTGCGCGTGCTGCTGCACCTGAAAAAAGCCTGCTCCGCTCTCCGCCTCATCAACGTCGGGAGCGAGGCCTACGAGATCCTGGATATGACCGGTTTCACCCAGATGATGGAGGTGGAGAAGGCCTATCGGGAGGTCTCCATCGAGGGCTGTCAGGCGATCGGCCGCGGCGCCAACGGCACGCTCTACCGGATCGCCCCGGATACGGTGGTGAAGGTCTATAACCACCCCGACGCTCTCGCGGACATCCGCCACGAGCGGGAGGTGGCCAAGCTGGCCCTGATCCTGGGCATCCCCACGGCGATCTCCTATGACCTGGTCCGCGTCGGGGAGCGCTACGGCTCGGTGTTTGAGCTGCTGCGCGCCCGTTCCCTCTCCGACATCCTGGCGACGGAGCCGGAACAGATGGACTACTGCGTGCGGGAGTTTACGGGTATGCTCAAGAAGGTGCACGGCACCCTGGTCCCGGCGGGCAAGCTGCCCGACATGCGGGAGAAGGTCCTGGACTGGGCCCGCTTCCTGCAGGACTATCTGCCCCCGGAGGCGGGGGAGAAGCTGCTGGCGCTGGTGGAGGCCGTGCCCCACGACGACCACATGCTCCACGGGGACTATCACACGAAGAACCTGATGCTGCAGGGGGATGAGCTGCTGCTCATCGACATGGACACCCTCTCCGTCGGCCATCCGGTTTTCGAGCTGGGGAGCATGTACAACGCCTTCGTCGGCTTCTCGGAATACGACCATGAGACGGTCAAGCGCTTCCAGGGCTTTGATTACGAGACCTCCCGGAGCTTCTGGCAGAAGTCGCTGGCGTCCTATCTGGGCACGGAGGACCCCGAGGCCATCCGCGCCGTGGAGGACAAGGCCCGCATCATCGGCTATGCGCGGCTGCTGCGCCGGGCGATCCGCCGTCACCATCTGGAGACCGAGGCAGGCCGGGCGGAGATCGCGCTCTGGAAGGGCGAGCTGCTGGAGCTGCTTGAGCGGACCGACACCCTGCTCTTTACCGGCAGTGAGCTGAGCCTGGAGGCGACGATCGACAATCTCCCCCAGCTGCTCTCCTTCCTGGAGCAGAAGCTCGAGGCGGCGGACTGCCCGATGAAGGTGCAGATGCAGCTGAGCGTCGCGGCGGAGGAGATCTTCGTCAACATCGCCAGCTACGCCTACGCGCCGGGCACGGGCACGGCCACGGTGTGCCTGTCCATCGGGGGCGAGCCGCGGCGCGCGACCCTGACCTTCCTCGACAGCGGCGTCCCCTTCGACCCGCTGGCCAAGGAGGATCCGGACGTGTCCCTCCCCGCCACGGAGCGGGAGATCGGCGGCCTCGGCATCTACATGACGAAGAAGGCCATGGACGATGTGCACTATGAGTATCGCGGCGGACAGAACGTGCTGACCCTGGTGAAGTTTTTCTGATACTATTATCTGATCAAATTCTTTAATCAGATAAACCACGGTTCCCGTGGCATTTTCAGCGCGAAGGCGCTGAAAATCCGTCTCATACAGAACCTCTACGCGCCTTACGGCGCTATAAAAACCTTTAAGAATGAAAGGTTTTTATGAGGTTCTAGTATGAGCATACGAAACGCCGGGACGAATGGGAAAATTATCCCTTCGTCCCGGTGCTTTTTCTGTATATTTCCCTCTATTTCTCCGGGAAAGCGAAGCGCTTCAAAAAGCTCTCCGGCTCGGCCCCGGCAGCCAGATAGCGCAGGAGGATCTCGGCGCAGGCGCGGCTGTCGCTGCCGGCGTGGTGGTGGTTCAGGGCGATGCCGTAGTATTCGCACAGCGCGTCCAGCTTGTGGCTCTGCCCGGGCAGGAGCCGCCGCCCCATCTGCACCGTGCAGAGGTAGGCCGCGCTCTTCTTCCAGACGAGGTCGTAGTCCCGCAGGCAGCGCCGCAGTACCGAGAGGTCAAAGCCCGCGTTGTGGGCCACCAGGATCCCGCTGTCCAGCAGCGGCTCGATCCGCGGCCAGAGCTCCGGGTAGTTCGGCGCGCCGCGCACGCTCTCCTCGCTGATGCCGGTGAGCCAAGTGTTGAAGGGCTCAAAGTCCGTCTCCGGGTCCACCAGGGAGTAGAACTCCTCCGCGATCGTCCCGTCCTCCACCACCGTGATGCCGATGGCGCTCATGCGGTGGTTGAGGCGGTTGGGCGTCTCCACGTCAAAGGCGATATAGCGTGCCATGCTCTCTCTCCCTCTGCTTCCTGTTCCGCCCTGCGGCGGATCTTCTAAACCAGTGTAGCAGAGCCGCGCCTCTCCCGCAAGAGGAAAATCCCGTCGGTGCTGCCTGTTGCCTCGCGTCCCCCGTCCTCTGTTGCCTGATGCCTATTGCCTTATTGCCTCACGTATAGTACTTCTCCTGCCGATAGGCCAGGGGCGTGATGCCCTCCACGGTTTTGAAGACCTTGATGAAATAGCTGCTGTCCAGAAAGCCCAGCTCGCCGCTGATCTCGTTGATGCTCTTGCCGCTGTGGCGCAGCATCTCCTTGGCCCAGCGCACCTTCTGCCGCTTCATGTAGTCGGTGAAGTTCTCCCCCAGTTCCCGGAGGAAGAGCTTGGAGAAATAGCTGGGGCTCAGGTGGCACAGCTCCGCCATCTGGCTCATGCGCAGCATCTCATCCCGGTGCTGCTCCATATAGGCCAGGGCCGGATACACCGGGCTATCCGCCGCCACGGGGATCGCCCCGCCGCTGTCTTTTTCCGCCTCGCCGTTCCAGTCCAGGGAGGGCGGCAGGCCACTGCGCATCACCCATTCGTAGGCCATGCGGTCGCTGCGCCCCTGCACCGCCCGGCCCACGATGTAACGTACGACGGAGTTAATGAGCGAGGCGATGGCCACGATGCGGCTGTACTCCATCTCCGGCAGCTCCTGGTATTTCTCCATCAGCTCCTGCCGCGCGTCCTGCTCCCCGGGTCGGAAGGAACTGATCTCGCTCACCAGACGGCTGACCTGGCCGTCCCGGTCGCCGTCCGGCAGGCGCACCTGGCCGAACATGACCGCGCCCAGGTATTGCTCCCCGACGACGATGGGCACCGCCACGTCCACGATGCCGCAGTGGCAGAGATAGATGAAGGGCTCGTTGCGGCGCACGGCCTCCAGTCCGGCCAGCGCGTCACAGCGGTAGCAGCGCTTGCAGGTGACCGGGTTTTCCCGGATCACGGTGCAGAAAGCCGTGCGCCCGCTGTGCTTGGAGACGGGAATGCCCTTGTAGTCGATGGTGATGATGGCCGTGTGGGTCAGCGCGGCCAGCTGATCCTGTACCGGCTCCCAGCGCGCCACGTCCAGCAGCGTTTTCAGATCAAAGTCCGTCCCCGGCATGGCATTCCCATCCTTCCCGATCTTTTTATTCTGTAGAATGTATTTCTATTCTCTATAATAAACTGTCAAATCTCTCCTGTCCATTCCCTGTTTTTCACAAAAAATTTACCATTTTCCCTGTGGAAAACGCACAAGCGCCCTTTGTTCGACTCTTGACAAAGTACAAACAATAAAAATATAATAGTCGTAGAAACCGGTTTAGGGAAAGGAAGCTTCCGTATGCAGACCGAATGGATGGGCCGCTACCGCCCGCTAGTGGCCGCCCTGGTTCTGAATGAGAATATCGTCAACCGCAATATGTCTGTCCGGGTGCCAATGTATCAAGGGATCGGTCTAATCGCCCAGGAGTGGCAGACTTTGGAGTATCTGATTGAGCATGAGGACGAGACCGATTGTATGAACCGTATCTCAGAGCGCCTTGGAATTCCACAGAGTTCCCTGTCCAAAGCCGTCAAAAATCTTGTCGCCTTTGGCTTGGTGGAACGTTTCCGTCGCCAGAGCAACCGTAAGAACATCATCCTTCGTACAACTCCACTTGGACGAGAACTCTATGCACATCAAATTGAAACCATGAAATCGGCCGGTTTCGAAGCTTTCTTTGAGACGCTGGAAGGACTGGATGATGAGACAATTGCGTGCTTCACTCTTGCCTTGAACCGGCTGAGCGGCCAAGTGGATTCCGCTGTTGCCCTGTCCCCGCTGATTCCTCTTGAATCTTCGGACAATTGATCCTTTGTCATATGCAATCCTGCACAAATTCCAGTTACGGTTTTTGTGCAGGATTTTTTACGCTCATTCATTTAGACAAAATAATGCTATTTGTCAAAAATTCACCGCATTTTTTTACCGAAACAGAGGACGCTTGTCAAATGACAGTTTCTTTCTCTTCTTGTATGATTTAACCAAGCAAGGTGGAAAACCATTCGTTCTCTTTCCACCGTTTTAGGGATTTTATACAAAGAAAGGAAAGGATGAAAGTCATGAGCAAGGTCAAAAAAGCTGCCAAGATCTGGTTATGTATTTCCATTGTCGTCATGCTTTTGAGCATGATCGTCTGCTCCGCTGTGCAGACGAACGGTGGCAGCGTCACCATCAAGCAACTGAATGTCGAGACCGACGACGGCTGGACCATGTCCTGCAACCTTTACATTCCCGCCAACGCCACCGCCGAAACGCCGGCTCCGGCCGTTGTCACCAGCCACGGCTCCCTGAACAACAAGGAGATGCAGGATGCAAACTGCGTGGAACTGGCTCGCCGCGGCTATGTGGTTCTCGCGGAGGACATGAGCTCCCACGGCAATTCTGAGATCACATCAGCACTGAGCTACGGCGGCGTCTATCAGGGCGCTCAGCTCCTCTCCCGTCTGAATTTCGTTGATGCCACCCGCATCGGCATCACCGGTCACTCCGCCGGCGGCGGCTCCTGCAACACCGCTGTCCGTAATGATAACGCCGCAGAAAACCAAGTGGTTGCCTCCGTGCTGCTCAACTGCTGCGACGCTACCTATCAGGACGGCGACGGTAACTGGTTTAATATGTACGGCAGCCGCGATGTCGGCATCATCGCCTGCCAGTATGACGAGTTCTTCCACACCCAGACCTTGGAAGACGGCAGCAAGCTCCCCGCCTATTTCTTTATGAACGATGACAACCCCAAGCCGCAGTCCTTCCTGTACTTTGGCGAGGATCCCACCGGACTTGAGCTGCGCAAGGCCGACACCTATTACACTCAGGACGTTGATGGCGAAGAGGCCGTACGTGTGATCTTTCGTCCTGACATCATCCACCCCTGGTCCCACTTCTCCGCAAAATCCACCGCCTTGACGATCGAATATTTTGAAAAGACCCTCGGCGCTCCGAATCCCATTGCGGCGAGCAGCCAGGTCTGGCAGTGGAAGGAGGCCTTCAACGGCATCGGTCTGCTGGGTCTGTGCGCCTTCATCGTCAGCTTCACCACGCTGATGGTCTACACCCCGTCGTTCGAATCTCTCCGCGCCGAGGAGTTGGCCAAACCTGTTCCCGTTACGGATAAAGCCGGCAAGCTTTGGTTCTGGTGCGGTCTGATCGCCGCTGCGCTCAACGCTTCCCTCATCTATCTGAGCGTACTGAAATCCGGTACGGCGGCCAAGTTTGTTCGTCAGACCGAATCCTATGGCCTCGGCTGTTGGTCCGCGGCCTGCGGAGTGTTCTCCATCCTCTGCATGATTCTCTCCTACCGCTGCTATGGTAAGAAGAACGGCATGGATCTGGTTGAGCGCGGTGTGAAGATCGGCGCCAAAAAGCTCGGAAAGACCGTCCTGCTCGCCGTCATTGTCGCGGCTGTCTCCTATGCCTGGGTGTTCTTCGCCGATTACTTCTTCAAGACCGATTTCCGTTTCTGGACACTCGCCATGAAGACCTTCACCGCCGACAAACTCGGTATCGCTGTCTTCCCGTATCTGGAGCTCTTCCTGGTGTTCTACATCGCCGCTTCCGTCTCCGCCAACTGCTTCAACTACAACACCATCGGCGGCAAGAAGGGTATCGGCAACGTCATTATCGTGGCGATCTTTACCGCCTTCCCGGCCTTGGTTCTCCCCTGGATTCAGTACATCTCCTACTACAGAACCGGCTTCATGGCTTGGGGCTGGACCACAGCCATCTACCCGATGTGGGTGCTTTGGCTGTTCCCGATCGTGCTGATCCTGATTGCGGCAACCGTAATTTCCCGTCTGATTTACAAAGTTACGAAGAACCCGTACCTGGCCGGCATCATCAACGGTATCATTGTCACTGTGCTGACCTGCACGAACACGAGCACCAAGATCCTCTGAGAAACACAAGAGCCGCTCCTGCGCTCCTCTCTTTTCTCCCTGGGCCGCCGCATCTGCGGCGGCCCTCTTTCTGTCCGGCACAGCGGGACGTCCGGAGGCCGTCCCCTACAGAGTTGCCAAAAAGTCGGTCGCGCATCCGAAGAAACGGGCGATTCGTGAATCGGAACTACAGTGAAACGTAGGTTTGCGCCCGTAGGGGACGGCGTCCTCGACGTCCCGTTTCCCGGCACGGGGAAATCCCATGGCGGTGTCATTGCGAGGAGGGCGCAGCCCGACGTGGCAATCCGTAATCCTCGCGGCCAGGTGAAAAAGAGACGGATTGCCACGTCACCAGTCTGCGGACTGGTTCCTCGCAATGACACGGACCGGGATGGTACGTATCCCTCGTCCCCTGATACCTAATTCCTGTTGCCTCGTATCCCGTCTCCCGTCCCCTGTTGCCTGATGCCTAATGCCTATTGCCTGTTGCCCTTGCAAAAAGCTGTACTCTACGATATAATTATTTTTATCGGAAAAACACACAAAACCATACCGAAAGGGGTAATCGTCCATGAAATACATCATGGCCCTGGACCAGGGCACGACCAGCTCCCGCGCCATTCTCTTCGACAAGTCCGGCAACCTCTGCAGCGTCGTCAACAAGGAGTTCCGGCAGATCTTCCCCCACCCCGGCTGGGTGGAGCACGACGCCAACGAGATCTGGGAGACCACCTATGACGTGGCCCACGCCGCCATGGCGAAGCTGAACGTCACCGCCGCGGACATCGCCGCCATCGGCATCACCAACCAGCGCGAGACCACGGTCATCTGGGACAAGGAGACGGGCGAGCCCATTGCCAACGCCATCGTCTGGCAGTGCCGCCGCACCTCGGACATCATCGACAAGCTGGTAGCCGACGGCTACGGGGACGAGATCCGCGCCAAGACGGGCCTCATTCCCGACGCCTATTTCTCCGGCTCCAAGATCAAGTGGCTGCTGGACAACGTCCCCGGCGCCCGCCGCCGCGCCGCCGCGGGCAAGCTTCTCTTCGGCACCATCGACACCTGGCTGATCTGGAAGCTCACCGGCGGCCGCGTCCATGTGACCGACTACACCAACGCCAGCCGCACCATGCTCTTCAACATCCACACCCTCCAGTGGGATGAGGATCTGCTCAAGCTCCTGGACATTCCCGCCTCCCTCCTGCCCGAGGTGAAGCCCTCCTCCTGCGTCTACGGCAAGACCGATTTTGAGGTCCTGGGTGGGGAGATCCCCATCGCCGGCGCGGCAGGCGACCAGCAGTGCGCCCTCTTCGGCCAGTGCTGCTTTGAGCCGGGCACCATGAAGAATACCTACGGCACCGGCTGCTTTTTGCTGATGAACACCGGCAAGACCCCGGTGGAGAGCAAGAACGGCCTGGTCACCACCATCGCCGCCAGCACCAGCGACGAGGTCGACTATGCCCTGGAGGGCTCGATCTTCATCGCCGGCGCCGCCATCCAGTGGCTGCGCGACCAGCTGGGCGTCATCACCTCCGCCAAGGAGAGCCGGGAGTTTGCCGAGAAGGTGCCCGACACCGCCGGCGGCTACGTGGTCCCGGCCTTCACCGGCCTGGGCGCCCCCTTCTGGAGCCAGCACGCCCGCGGCGCCATCGTGGGCATCACCCGCGGCTTCTCCCGCGCCCATCTGGTGCGCGCCACGCTGGAGAGCCTGGCCTATCAGACCCATGACATCGCCCGCGCCATGGAGCGGGATTCCGGCATCCCCATTGCGGAGCTGAAGGTGGACGGCGGTGCCAGCGCCAACGACTTTTTGATGCAGTTCCAGGCCGACATCCTGGGCGCGGACGTCTACCGTCCCCACTGCATCGAGACCACCGGCCTGGGCGCGGCGTATCTCGCCGGTCTGGCCGTGGGCTACTGGTCCGACCTGGAGGATATCCGCTCCAACTGGGCCATCGACAAGACCTTCACCCCCTCCATGGAGGAGAAGTACCGCAAGAAGCTGATCCGCGGCTGGGACCGCGCGGTCAAGTGCGCCCTGCTCTGGGGCGAAGAAGCGGCCGAGGACGAGTGAGCTGAGGCATCAACCCTGTCACTGTCATTGCGAAGCCAGTGCGCACACTGGCTGTGGCAATCCGTCTTATAATCTAAACAAAAAAGGAAATAACAACCATGATCGACTATAGCGCCCTTCGCAACTGTGAACTGTTCCTCTTCGACATGGACGGCACCCTGTATCTGGGCGACGACGTGTACGACGGCGCCATCGCGCTGATGGAGGATCTGCCCCGCCTCGGCAAAAAGTACATCTATCTGACCAACAACTCCTCCCGCGCCGGCACGGACTACATCACCCGTCTGCGCCGCCTGGGCTTCCCCTGCGAGGCGGAGAACGTCTTCACCTCCGGCATGGCCACCGGCCAGTACCTGAACCAGCAGCACCCCGGCGCCAAGGTCTATCTCGCCGGTACGAAGGCCTTTTACCGGGAGCTTACAAGCTACGGCATTGATCTGGTGAACGACGAGAACGGCCACACCGAGGCCGACACCGTGGACGTGGTGGTCCAGGGCTTCGACACGGAGCTGGTGTACGAGAAGCTGGACAAGGCCTGCCACTTCCTGCGCCGCGGCGCGGCCTTCATCGCCGCCAACCCCGACTGGGTCTGCCCCATGCCCCATGACGAGGTCTTGCCCGACTGCGGCAGCATCTGCGCCCTGCTGACGGCCTCCTCCGGCCGGGAGCCGACCTACATCGGCAAGCCCAACCGGAACATGATCGACGTCATCGCCGCCATGACCGGCATCCCCAACGAGAAGATCTGCGCCGTGGGCGACCGGCTGTATACGGATATCGCCGTGGCCCAGAACGCGGGCTCGGTCTCGGTGCTGGTGCTCTCGGGCGAGACGACCCAGGCCATGCTGGACGCCGCCGAGCGCAAGCCCAGCTACGTGCTCCCCTCCGTCAAGGAGCTGCACGAAGTGTTGATGTAAAGGCATAAAAGGCATTAGGCATTAGGCACCAGGGATTAGGGGAACGCATCCTCCGTCCCCTGTTGCCTATAGCCTGATGCCTAATCCCAATCCCTATCTCAAAGGACTCACCCTATGTTTCTTCTCACCTATGCGCTGCCCATTGCGGCGGCGCTTTTGCTGATCGCCTTTTTCTCCGGCCTGCCGCTGCTCTCCCGCTGCGCCCTGCCCCAGCCCCATACCCGCCGTTTTGACCGGCGGGACGCCCTGATCCTCACGCTGATCTCCCTGCTCTACGCCCTTGTGGCCTTCTGGAACCTGGGCAACACCCGCTCGCCGGAGACCTTTGTGCCCATGGAGGGCCGCAGCGTGGTGCTGACGCTCCCGGAGGGCGCGGAGGCGGAGACGCTGCAGCTTTTCCCCGGCGTGGGCATCGGCGGCTATGCCATCGAGAGCTCCCCCGATGGGGTGACTTTCACGGAGCTCACCCGCTTTGAGCAAAACCACGTGGCCGTGCTGAAATGGGATTCTCTCCCTCTGGCGGACGCACCGCGGCCCATCCGCTATCTGCGCATCGCCTGCACCAACGGCAGCCCCTGGCTGGGTGAGGTGGCCGTGCGGGATATCTCGGACGCGCTGTTGCCGCTCCAATCGGAGGCGCCGGAGCTCATCGACGAGGGCGACACCGTGCCCGCGCGCTCCGACTTCATGAACTCCAGCTATTTTGACGAGATCTACCACGCCCGCACGGCCTGGGAGCATCTGCACGGCGTCTGGCCCTATGAGATCTCCCATCCGCCCCTGGGCAAGGAGATCCTCTCCCTGGGCATCCTGCTCTTCGGCATGACGCCCTTCGGCTGGCGCTTCTCCGGCACTCTCTTCGGGGTGCTGATGCTGCCCGTCATGTACCTGCTGCTCAAGCGTCTCTTCGGCGGGCGCTGGGTGCCCGCCCTGGGGACGATCGTTTTCGCGACAGACTTCATGCACTTTGTCCAGACCCGCATCGCCACCATCGACACCTATGGGGTCTTCTTCATCCTGCTGATGTACTATTTCATGCTGCTCTGGCTGGAGGAGGAATCCCCCTGGGCCCTCGCCCTCTGCGGGCTGAGCTTTGGCCTGGGCGCGGCCAGCAAGTGGACCGGCCTCTACGCCGGGGCGGGACTGGCGGTGCTCTGGGCGGCCCACTGGGTGCTGAAAGCCCGCAGCGCCTGTCATTCTGAGCGGAGCCGCCATGCGGCGAAGTCGAAGGATCTTTTCCCCGCTTTCCTGAAAAACGTGGGGCTCTGTCTGCTGGTCTTCATCGCCCTGCCCTGCCTGATCTACTATCTCTCCTATCTGCCCTACGGCAAGGCCCTGGACCAGCCGCTTTTCTCCCGCGCCTATCTGAAAACCGTGCTGGAAAACCAGCGCTTCATGTTCACCTACCACGCGGGCATCGTGGCCGAGCACCCCTATTCCTCCCGCTGGTATCAGTGGCTGCTGGACATCCGCCCTATCCTCTACTATCTGGAGTATTTCTCCGACGGCCGCCGGATCAGCATCGCCGCCTTCCTGAACCCGGCCCTCTGCTGGGGCGGTTTTCTGAGCCTGTTCGTGCTGCTCTACACGGCCCTCTTCCGCCGCGACCGGCGGGCGGCCTTCCTTCTCGTGGGCTATCTGGCCCAGCTGCTGCCCTGGGTGTTCATCTCCCGGCTCACCTTCGCCTATCATTACTTCCCCTCTTCGGTCTTTCTCGTGCTGGCCCTGGGCTATGTCTTCGCCCTCTATCGGGAGAACCGGCCGGACTGGCTGCGCTGGGCGATCCCCTTCGCCGCCGTGTCGCTGCTGCTTTTTATCATGTTCTATCCGGTGCTCTCCGGCGCCCCGGTGGACAACGTCTCCGCCTCCCGCCTGCTGGGCTGGTTCCCCACCTGGCCGTTGTAGGCTCCGGCGTCCCCGACGGCCCGTCCTCCGTTTCCCTTCCCCTGTCAAACTTTTTTGAAAAAAGAGAAAAAAATTCTTGACAAAGCTCCTCCCGTCTGGTAATATACTCCTTGCTCGCGGGGTTCCGGCCCTGAAGTATCTGGGGGTATAGCTCAGCTGGGAGAGCGCTTGAATGGCATTCAAGAGGTCAGCGGTT
>CAMNKQ010000021.1 GCA_946542465.1 uncultured Clostridia bacterium
CTCATGGAGTGGGTCTCGGCCGTCTCCATGCCGCCGCAGCCCAGCTCCAGGGCGAAGCGGTTGTCCGCGATGAGATAGGCGTTGAGGGCGTGGCCGGCCTCATGGGTCACCACGTCCACGTCGCCGGCGGTGCCGTTGAAGTTGGCGAGGATGAAGGGCTGCTTGAAGGCAGGGAAGTCCGTGCAGTAGCCGCCGCCCCACTTGTTCTTGCGGGCGTCCACGTCGAAGGCCTCGTTTTCCAGCATGAGGTCGATGAAGGCGCCGGGCTCCTCGCCCATGGCGTGGTACATCTCCTTCGCCGCAGCGAAGATCTCCTCCTTGCCGAAGGGCTTCGGGTCGCCGCCGGGGATGATGACCCCATCGTCGTAGAGCTTATAGTCCTCGATGCCCAGGCGCTTGGCGTTCTCGGTGCGCAGGCGGGAGACCACCGGGGCGATATCGCGGCGGACGTTTTCCCGGAAAGTGCGGACCTTCTCCTCGTCGTAGCAGAGGCGGCCCATGCGGTAGTAGCCCAGCTCCACAAAGTTCTTGTAGCCCATCTTTTTGGCCATCCGGTCGCGCACATGCACCATCCGGTCGAAGATGTCGTCCAACTCCGCCTTATGGGCCTCGAGGCCGCGGCCCAGCACCTCATAGCACTCGCGCCGGGTGTCCCGATCCTCGTCCTTGGCGTATTTCATCAGCGTGGCGCGGGGCATGGTCTCGCCCCGGAAAGTGAATTCCATCCCGCTCATCAGATCGGAATACTCCCGCACCAGCTTGTTCTCCTCCACCATATCCACGATGATATCCGGGGACATGGCCTTGCGCTGCACCTCCAGGGATTGGAAGAGCACCGGAGAGAGGGCCTTTTCCAGCTCCGGGCGGAAGGGCGAATCCAGCAGCGCTGCGGCGTAGTCCACCTCATAGTTCTGCGCGACCGGGCCGACCTCATCGTAATAGTCCATCTCCGCCTTGTAGAATTCATCCACGGTGTTGATGGTATAGCGCATGTTGGCCAGGGAGCTGTTGGTGGCCAGCTCGCAGAGGAGCTTCAGATACTCCTCCCGGGCGGCGAGGATCTCCTCCACACTCCCGGCCTTCCGGGTGCGGGCGATCACGTCCTCCATGACCGCTTTGATCTCCTCCAGCGTGACGCGGCGATAGGGCAGTTGGGAAACTTTCATACCAGATTAACCTTTCTTTCTATACTCTTCCGCCTCTCGGGCGGTATTGACCAGATAGCGCATGACCTCCAGCGGATAGTCCCCTGCGGCGGTCTCCCCCGTCACCATGACAGAGGCCGCGCCGTCCAGCACGGCGTTAAAGATATCGCTGACCTCGGCCCGGGTGGGCACGGGGCTGTGCTCCATGGAGGCGAGCATCTGGGTCACGACCATGAAGCTCTTGTGATGGCGGCGGCAGAGGGCGGCGATCTCCTTCTGCACCCGCGGCAGCTCCCAGAGGGGGACGGCGTTGCCCAGATCTCCCCGGGCGATCACGATCTCGTCACAGGCGGGCAGCAGCTCGGGAAGCTTTTCCAGGCCGAGGCGGTTTTCGATCTTGGCGAAGAGGCGCACCCCGGCGCAGCCGCTCTCCGCAAGCTCCGCCCGCACGGCCTCCAGATCCTCCCGGCAACGGACAAATGGCTGCATCACCCCGGTGACGCCGTAGTCCTTCGCCACACGGAGATTGGCCTTGTCGCTCTCGGTCAGGGCCGGGAGCCAGAGGTTCAGCCCCGGAATGGCCACGCTCTTGCGGCTTTTGAGCACGCCGCCCTGGATTACATGGCCGCGCAGACCGCCCCGGGCCTCAAAGACCTCGACGCGGATCTTCCCGTCGTCCATCCAGAGCTCCTGCCCCGGCGTGATATGCTGCAAAATCACCTCCGGCAGCGGGATGCCGCCGGGCTGATGGAGCAGGATGTTCTTCCCCTCGATCATGTGCACGTCATGGGGCATGGGGCCGATGCGCAGTTCCGGGCCCTGCATGTCGATCAGCAGCTTCGGTTTAACGCCCAGGCGCTGCGCCGCCGTATGCAGCGCCTCCACCTGGTCCGCGGCCTGCGCCAGCGTCACATGGGAGAGGTTGAGGCGCACGCCGGTCATTCCCGTGCTCAGCATCTGTTCCAACAGATCCGCGTTTGAGCAGGCGGGGCCCAGGGTCCCATAGATCTCCAGCATTCTGCTCTCTCCTCTCTGTTTCGTATTTTTTCTCATACTATCATCATAACGGAGAGTGGTTTCCAAGTCAATTCTTTTTTCGTCTCGCTCGCCCGCCGTTCTTATTGTCAACCAACGCTCTATTTTCGGTTGACAATTCGCCCGCTCCGGCGTATACTGCACGGGAACATGGCCCCTCTGCGGGCCGAGACGGAGGTAAACCATGACTTCGAACAAGCTCTCTGTCCGCGATCTCGCGGTCATCGCCATCGGCGCGGCTCTGATCGCCGTCTGCTCCTGGCTGTCCGTCCCCTTTACGGTGCCCTTTACGCTCCAGTCCTTCGCCGTGTGCCTGCTGGCGGCGCTGCTGGGCTGGAAGCGGGGCGTGCTCACGGTGCTGGTCTATATGCTGCTGGGCGCCGTGGGACTGCCGGTGTTTGCCGGCTTCAAGGCCGGCTTCGGCGTGCTGCTGGGCGCCACCGGCGGCTACATCGTCGGCTTCCTGCTGACGGCGCTGGTGATCGGCCTGTGCACCGACCGCTTTGGTGCAAAGCCCCTGCCCCTGGCGCTGGCGATGCTGCTGGGCATGCTGCTGTGCTATGCTTGCGGAACGGCCTGGTTTGTGATAGTCTATACGCGCAGCAGCGGCCCCATCGGGGTCCTCGGCGCGCTGAGCTGGTGCGTGTTCCCCTTCCTGGTTCCGGACGCGCTTAAGTGCGCGCTGGCCCTGCTTCTGGCCCGCCGGCTGTATTCTGTAATCAACAAGAGATGATGGCTTTATGAGCGTAAAAGACGCGGTTTTGTCCCAGCTGCTGAAAAGCCGGGGCATCTACCGCTCCGGGGAGGAACTGGCCGAGGCCCTGTCGGTCAGCCGCAGCGCCGTCTGGAAGGCGGTGCGGCAGCTGCGGGCCGAGGGGCATCCCATCGAGGCTTCCACCCGCCTGGGCTACCGCCTGACGGGCGGCGACGTGCTGAGCCGGGAGGGCATCCTGGCCGCGCTGACCAGCACGGACTATGAGATCCACGTCTACCAGAGCGTCCCCTCCACGAATACCCTGCTGAAAGGCTGGGCCGAGGAGGGCGCGGCGGAGGGCTGCGTCGCCGTGGCGGAGGAACAGACCGCCGGGCGCGGCCGCCGTGGGCGGAGCTTCTACTCCCCCAAGGGCACAGGCCTGTATCTGAGCGTCCTGCTGCGCCCGAAGGAGCGGGCCGAGGCCGCCCTGCAGATCACCACCGCCGCCGCCGTGGCGACGGCAGAGGCCATCGAGCAGGTCTCGGGCCTGCCCTGCGAGATCAAGTGGGTCAACGACATCTACCGGGACGGCAAAAAGCTCTGCGGCATCCTGACCGAGGCCTCTCTCGACGTGGAGAGCGGCGGTCTCAACTACGCGATCCTGGGCATCGGCATCAACGCCCTGCCCCCGGCGGGCGGCTTTCCCCCGGAGCTGCGGGGCATCGCCGGTTCCGTCTTTGAAAGCTGCGGGGAGCCGGATCTGCGCTGCCGCCTAGCCGCGGCCCTGCTGGACCGCTTCGCCCTGTATTACCGGGAGCTGGGCAGCGAGCGCTGCTTTGCGGAATACCGGCGGCGCTCCCTGGTTCTGGGTAAACGGGTCACGGTCTTTTCCGGCGGCGAGGCCCAGGGCGAGGCGCTGGCCCTGGAGCTGGAACGGGACTACAGCCTGCGCGTGCGCTGGGACGACGGATTGGAGAGCTGCCTTAACTCCGGGGAAGTGAGCGTGCACCCATGAGAAACACCACTCTCTGCTACATCGCCCGGGGCCGGGACTATCTGATGCTCCACCGGGTCAAAAAGGAAAAGGACGAGAACAAGGACAAATGGATCGGCATCGGCGGCAAGTTCGAGGAGGGCGAGAGCCCGGAGGACTGCCTGCTGCGCGAGGTGCGGGAGGAGACCGGTCTGACGCTTAAAAGCTGGCGCTACCGGGCCATCGTCACCTTCGTGTCCGATGAGTGGGGCACAGAGTACATGCACCTCTTCACCTCCGATGAGTACAGCGGCACGCTCCGCACGGACTGCGAGGAGGGAGAGCTCCGCTGGATCGACCGGGACGCGCTGCTGGAAACGAACATCTGGGAGGGCGACAAGATCTTCCTGCAGCTGCTGGATACGGAGCAGCCCTTCTTCTCCCTCAAGCTCCGCTACCGGGGCGACAGCCTGGTAGAAGCCGTACTGGATGGGAAGGCAATACGGCATTAGGCATCAGTAAATAGGCATCAGAATAGCGACAGGCACCAAGGGAACCCTTGGTGCCTGTTTTACTAATGCCTGTTGCCTAATCTCTAATGTCTTATTCCTTACTCCTTCGGCGTGCCGTCGGCGTTGAAGAGAGGCAGGGGCGCCAGAACGATGATATCGTCGCGCTTGGCGGCGTCGCCCTCGGCCAGGACGGCCATGCGGCCCGCGATGATGCCGCCGGCCTGCTTGACCAGCTCCTCGGTGGCGCGCAGGCTCTCACCGGTGGAGATCACGTCGTCCAGGATCAGGATGCGCTTGCCCTTGATGAGCTCGGCGTCCGCGGTGTCGATGACCAGCTTCTGCACGGCCAGGGTGGTGATAGACTTGACCGAAACTTCAAACACGCCGGACATGTAAGCCTTGGGGCCTTTGCGGGCCAGGAAGTACTTATCCGCACCGCTCTGGCGGGCCATCTCATACAGCAGGGGGATGGACTTGGCCTCGGGCGCCAGCAGATAGTCATACTCGGGAGCGCGCTTGAGAAGCTCCGTAGCGCAGTGGACAGTCAGCTCCACATCGCCGAACATCACGAAGGCGCCGATGTACAGATCGTCCGAGACCTTGCACAGAGGCAGCTGGCGTTTTAAACCGGCGACGTCAATTTCGTAAGTCATACTTGAATTCCTCCAGAATCAATAAATGGAAATTGGACGGAAACTATTTTACAGGAAAACGCCAAAAAATCAAGAGCATATTGGAAAAAAGCGGCTCACAAAAGAGCCGCTTTTTCTATCTGCAAACAATGCCTCGCAGAGTTTTTCGCCGCGCACGGTGAAAAATCATTGCAAATCTGTTTTTTCCGAGGGCATGTACCTCGGAAAAAACTCTTCTCGCCCTGCAAACGTGCAGTTTGGCCCTCTCACGCGGGCCAAACTGTGCGCTGCCGCAGGGTGCAGCTCCTTTGCTTTCAAAGGTCATAGACCTTTGAAAGCAGTCTTATTCGATCCCCTTGACCTCGTAGTCCTGATCCTCAACGGCCTTTTTCAGGATCTCGTCGGCCACGGGGGCGCTCAGTGTGACGACGGCGGTGCCGGCCTCATGGCTGGCCACGGCGCTCTCCACACCCTCCAGGGCCTCCAGCGCCTTGACGACGCGCTTCTCACAGTGCTGGCACATCATGCCCTCTACCTTCAGAGTCTTGACCATGTTTTGTTCCTCCTCACGTTTCGTTACAGTCTTTTTTCTCACACGATCGTGCTTGGGATCGTGAATGTCGAACAAATTCAGCCGCAGGGCGTTCATGCAGACGGTAAAGCTGGAAAGGCTCATCGCCGCCGCGCCGATCATCGGGTTCATCTCCCAGTGCCAGCCGAAGAGGGCCTGATAAAAGCCCGCGGCCAGGGGGATGCAGATGACGTTGTAGAAAAAGGCCCAGAAGAGATTTTCGTGGATGTCCCGGATCGTGAGCCGGGAGAGGCGGATCGCCGCGGAGACGTCGGTGAGGCGGGACTTCATCAGCACCACGTCCGCCGCGTCGATGGCCACGTCGGCCCCCGCGCCGATGGCCACGCCCAAATCCGCCCGGGTCAGGGCCGGGGCGTCGTTGATGCCGTCGCCCACCATGGCCACCTTGCCCTGCTTCTGAAGCTCGCGGATCACGGCCTCCTTGCCCTCGGGCAGTACGCCCGCGATCACCCGGTCGACCCCGGCCTGCGCGCCGATGGCCTTGGCCGTGCGCTCGTTATCGCCGGTCAGCATGACGACCTCGCAGCCCATGTTTTGCAGTTCCTTTACCGCCTGGGCCGAATCCGACTTGATGGTGTCGGCCACGGCGATGATGCCCAGAAGGCTGTCGTCCCGGGCGAAGAAGAGGGGCGTCTTGCCCGCCTCGGCCAGCGCTTCCGCCTGCCGCCGCAGAGCCGCGGGCAGCGGGAGCCGGGAGGCCAGGAACTTGCCCGAACCGCCCACCAGGCGCGCGCCGTTCAGCTCCGCCTCCAGGCCGTTGCCGGGCAGGGCGCGGAAGTCTGCCGCGTCCGCAGGGCTGATCCCCCGCTCCCCGGCGCAGGCCAGCACGGCCTTGGCCAGCGGGTGCTCGGACTTGCGCTCCAAGGAGGCGGCAAGGGAGAGGAGCTCCTCCTCGCTGACGCCCTCGGCGGGCAGCAGATCGGTGACCTTCGGCTCGCCGGAGGTGATGGTCCCGGTCTTGTCCAGGGCGACGATGTCGATCTTTCCGGCCAGCTCCTGGGAGACGGCGGTCTTGAACAGGATGCCGTTTTTGGCGCCCATGCCGTTGCCGACCATGATGGCCACCGGCGTGGCCAGGCCCAGGGCGCAGGGGCAGGAGATCACCAGCACGGCGATCGCCCGGGCGATGGCAAAGGGAAAGCTCTGCCCCGCGAGCAGCCAGATGAGCAGGGTCACGAGGGCGATGCCCATGACCGCGGGCACGAAGATCGCCGAGACCTTGTCCGCGATGCGGGCGATGGGCGCCTTGGTGGCGGCCGCGTCGCTGACCATGCGGATGATCTGGCTCAGGGTCGTGTCCTCGCCCACGCGGGTGGCGCGGGCCTTGAGATAGCCGGACTGGTTGATGGTGGCGGCGGAGAGGAGATCGCCCTCCGCCTTGTCCACGGGGATGCTCTCGCCGGTGAGGGCGGCCTCGTTCACGGCGCTGCTGCCCTCGAGCACGATGCCGTCCACGGGGATGTTCTCCCCCGGTCGCACCACAAAGATGTCCCCGCTCCGCACCTCGCCGATGTCCACCTCGACCTCCCGCCCGTCCCGCAGCAGCACGGCGGTCTTGGGCGCGAGCTTCATGAGGCTCTTGAGGGCGTCGGTGGTGCGGCCCTTGGACATGGCCTCCAGCATCTTGCCCACGGTGATGAGGCAGGGGATCATGGCGGCGGTCTCAAAATACAGGTTGTGGGCGATGTGCATCATCCGCTCCCCGTCCCCGGCCGCCTGGGCGGCGGAGAGGAGATAGAGCTCCACCAGGCTGTAGGCAAAGGCGGCGCCGGAGCCCATGGCCACCAGGGTGTCCATGTTGGGCGAGCCGTGGCGCAGGGAGGAAAAGCCGCTGGAAAAGAATTTACCGTTGATATACATGACCAGCAGAGCCAGAAGCATCTGGGTGATGGCCAGGGAGACGGGATTTTCCAGAAAGGCGGGCACCGGGAAATGGGCCATGTTGTGCCCCATACTCAGATACATCAGCACCAGCAGCAATCCCAGAGAGCGGAGCAACCGCTTTTTCAGCACCGGGGTCTCGTGATCCTTGAGGGCCTCCTCGTCCGCCTGCGCCCGACTGCCCGCGGAAGCGGCGGCCGCGCCCTTGACGCTGGCCCCGTAGCCCGCGGCCTCCACCGCGGCGATGACGGCCTTTTCCTCGGCGCTGCCCTCCACGCCCATGGAGTTGGTCAGCAGGCTCACCGCGCATGCCTCCACCCCCGGCACAGCCGAGACCGCTTTTTCCACCCGGGCCTGGCAGGCGGCGCAGCTCATGCCCGTGACGGTATATTGCTTCATGGAAATTCCCTCATTTCATCAGCTTTTGCAGCGTGACCAGCAGTTCGTCGATCACCTCGTCATTGCCGGCGCGCACGTCGTTGACCACGCAGGAGCGGATGTGGTTACTCAGCAGCTCCTTGCTGAAGGCGTTGAGCGCCGCGTTGGCCGCGGCCACCTGGGCCAGGATATCCGGACAGTAGGCGTTCTTATCCAGCATGCCCCGGATGCCCCGGATCTGCCCCTCGATGCGGTTGAGGCGGTTGACCAGGCTTTTGTATTCCTCCGGGCTGCGCTCCTTGGTTTTTTCGCAGCAGCAGTTCTCACTCATGCGCGTCACCCCTTTGTTCTGTCTGAGGCCACTATATACCCCCCAGGGGTATTTGTCAAGTGGAGGCAGCCGCAGAACTCCACTGACTTGTCCTTCCGAACCCGTGTCGCAGCACCGGTGTGGGAATCCGTTCTTTTCCATGCATCAAGAGAGAAAAAACGGATTGCCACGTCGCTGCGCTCCTCGCAATGACAGGACGGGGTCTGGGTACTCCGCCCATAAAAATTCCCCCGGTTCGGTGAACCGGGGGTGACTTGTATCCGCTTGTACTTTACGCGCCGAGCAGAGCCCAGGTCTCGGCGATCAGGGCCTCGGACTTATCCAGGCAGTCGTTGGTGAGCTTGGAGTTGTGGGCGCCCTCGCTGTTCTCCACAAAGACGAAGTTCCAGTAGAACTGGGCATTGCGGTAGGACATGCGGATGGCGTTGAGCTCCTCCTCCGAGTATTTGCCGCTCTCCACGGCCTCGGTGATGGCCTTGATCAGATCCTCCAGCTGGTAGCCGATGTCATAGGTGCGCTCCTCGGCCGCGGCCTGGATGGCGTGGACCTTGTCGGCCAGGCCGCTGCCATGGCAGGCGGCGCAGGTATTGTCCAGCAGCTCCTGGTTCTCCAGGGGGCTGATCAGATAGTGGCTCTTGTAGCTCGTGCCGTCGGCGGCGGTGGCGGTGCCCATATGGCAGTCGGCGCAGGTGAACTGGTTGCGGTGGACGCTGCCCTCAGCGGTGAATGTCTCCAGCTCGGGGTGGTTGACCATCAGCTGGCGGATGCCGTTGGAGGGATTGACGTAGTCGGCAAAGACCTCGCCGTCCACCATGAGAGTGTTGTAGTAGTCCAGGATGGCGTCGGGGTTCATGCTCTCCAGGCTGGTGTAGGGGAGCGTGGTGGCCTTGGTCTCGGGTGCGAAGTAGTAGTCCACATGGCACTGGCCGCAGGAGAGGGTGGCCGCGTCGACCATGTTGATCTCGTCGCCCAGGGCCTTGGTCAGATAGGTGTGGGTCACGACCAGGTCGCTGCCCGCGTTGGCATGGCAGTTAAAGCAGCTGAGCGGTTCGTTGACCTCCTGCAGCACGTCCTCGAACGGCAGGGAGTAGGCCGCGTCGCCCATCTCGATGGCCTTGGCGGTCATGACCGGGGTCTTGCAGGTGAAGCAGTTGGCCAGGGCATGGGGGCGGCCGGTGCTGGTCACGTCCTCGATCACATAGGCGTGACCGCGGGCGCTGCCGTAGTACTTGGCGAAGCCGTAGCCCTCAAAGAGGGTGGAGATCATCGGGTAGTCGGCCACATAGTCCTGTACCTCGGTGTTCTCGCTGTTCTTCTGATAGCTCTCATAAACGGCGGGATACGCCTCGGCCCAGTCCTCCGCCGTGAGCAGCTGGATGCCGGAGCCGGTGGCGACCAGCTTGGGCGCGGTCTCCACCTTCAAAGGGCTGCTCTCCGCCGCGGTGAGCACCGTGCCGATGCCGGTGGCCTTCAGCGCGTCGGCCTCGGCCTTGGCGGCCAGGGCGCCGTTTACGATATTGCCCAGAAGGACCAGGACCAGAAAGACGCCGCAGGCCGCGCCGATCCAGTCCAAAAGTTTGTTGTTTCTAAGCTTCATCACGTTTTCCCTCCACTTTTACGAAAAAATGCGGGGATCATGTCATATACAGTATAGCGGGATACCGGGCATTCGTCAAGGCCTGTTTTCCTCTTCCCGGATTTGACAGATTCCGCGCGCCGCGGCGCGTATACTGGGGACAAAGCATCGGGAAAGTGAGGACTCGGGCATGAAAAAGCTTCTTTTCTCTCTGATTATGCTGCCGCTGCTGTTGCTCTTCGGCTCCTGCGTGCCGGTGGCGCGGCCGGAACCGGACTACCGGGAGATGGTGATCCGCGCCGCCATGGACGGTGAGACGGAGGCTGGCCGGGAGGCGCGGGACTTCTGGGCCGCGCAGCTGAGCGTTCAGCGCTCCCCTCTCCCCTGCCCGGACTTTGACGAGCTGCTGCTGCTCGCGCGGCTGATCCAGCTTGATGCCGGGGACAGCCGTCTGCCGGAAGCCTGGCGGCTCTGCGTGGGGGAGGTGGCGCTCAACCGGGTGGCCTCGCCGGAGTTTCCGGATACGCTCTCGGAGGTGCTTTGGCAGGAGGAGCGCTGTGCCGGCGCTTTCGACAGTACGCTCTGCCCCTCCCGGGCCTGCGTGCTCTCGGCGCTGCGGCTTCTGCAGGGGGAGCGGCATCTGGAGCCGACGGTGGTGTTTCTCTCCCCCTGTCGTCTGGGCGGCGGGGTCTACGCCACGCTCTGCGATCCGCTCTGTGGCCGGCGCTATCTCTGCCGGAGCGAGCACCCGGAGCTCTACGTTTAGAACCTTATAAAGCGACACCGGCTGTCGAAACTCCGACAGCCGGTGTCGCTTTGAATTTCTATTCACTGACAAGGCCCTTTTTCTTCCGATACCAATGGTACAGGATAAAGGAGCAGACGATGGCCAGGATGTTGGCCGCGATGGCCAGCCAGAAGCCGGGCGAGCCCGGGTCCTCCACCTGCTGGCCGAGGATGGTGGCGGTGATCAGGTCGGGCATGAAGCCCAGCACCGCGCCGGTGATATAGGGGAGGTAGGGCATGCGGGTGCTGCCGAAATACATGCTCACCACATCGCAGGCCAGCACGCCGATGGCCCGGGTGATGAAGGAGAGGAAAAAGCTGCTGTTCTCGCGCATTTTTCGCACTTCCTGGAGCTTGGGGTACTTTTTCACAAGCTGTTCGGAAAAATCCAGCTCCGCCGCCCGGCCCAGCAGGTAGGGCAGGGTCAGGGTGATGGCGATGCCCACGGTGTTCACCGCCAGGGCCACCGGCAGCGAAAAGAGCTGCCCGGTCACCGCGAAGAGCAGCAGCACCGGAAACACCAGCGACAGGCTCTTGAGCGCGAAGGCCAGCCAGAGGAAAAGCACAGCCAGCAGCGGCTGAGAGGGCGTGTAATTCAGGATATCCTCCATGGTAAAGCTGCGGCCCGAGAGCAGCACCCAGAGGACGGCCCCCGTCATACAGAGCAGGGGCAGGATGCGGGAGACCCACATGATGATGTTTCGTGTTCGTTCATTCATAGCGGCATGAGTGTATCACGCCCGCGGGCCGATTGCAAGAGGAGGGCTGTTGTTTTCCTGCTCTTTTCACACGGATTATCCCATGCTATTGTTCCCGACAGGAGTTGAAAAGCGGGTGGGATTATGCTAGAATGATAAGAACTTTCAGCGAAGGACTATCTATCTATGCAGTTATCGGAACTCAAGCTGGTCACGGCCAGCAATATCATCAAACTCCGCACCGGCCGGGGTCTGACCCAGGCGGAGCTGGGGGCCATGCTCAACTACTCGGACAAGACCATCTCCAAGTGGGAGCGGGGCGAGGCCATACCGGACGCCTACGTGCTGACCCAGCTTGCGGAGATCTTCGGCGTCACGGTGGACAGCCTGCTCAGCACCGAGACACATTGGCAGCCGCCCGAGGAGGAGAAAAAGCCGGAACTCAGCTACAGCATCGACGTGATCATTGCCATCGCGGTGATCGGGGTCTGGACCCTGGCGCTGACGGCCTTTGTGGCCCTGTGGCTGGCCCATATCATCTGCTGGCAGATCTTTGTGGTGACGCTGCCGGTCTCCATCCTGACCTATCTGGTGCTGATCTGCAAGTTTCATCAGACAAAATACCTGCAGTTTGTGGTGGCCCTCTTCGTGCTGAGCCTCTTTGCCATGGGCTATCTGCTCTTCTTCCACGCCAACCCCTGGCAGATCTTTCTGATCGCCATTCTGGCCGAGGTCATCGTATTTTTGAGCTTCCGGGTGCGCCGCCGTCCCCCGCGCAAGGCCGCCAAGGCGGAAACAAACGGGGATGAAAAGCGCCCCTGACCCCGATTCCACAAATCGTAGAGAAAATCCGAGCCCCGGTAGACCGTGTCCTACCGGGGTCTTTTTTCGGGTAGAGAGAGTCCGGGGCGGAGTAGCTTGTGTTTGAGGCGGAGAAGGGATAGGATAGACGCATCAAAACACTGGAAAAGGAGTCTGTACCATGGCTTATGTTCTGACCTGCTGCTCCCCGGCCGACCTGTCCCAAGAGCATTTTGACGCGATCCGCGTGCCCTATGTCTGCTTCCATTACCGCCTCGACGGCGTGGAATACGCCGACGATCTGGGCCAGACCATCCCCTTTGACGAGTTCTACGACCGCATGGCCAAGGGCGCCGACACCAGCACCTCCCAGGTCAGCATCTCGGAATACGTGGACTTCTTCACGCCCTTCCTGGCCGAGGGCAAGGACGTGGTCCACGTGACGCTCTCCTCCGGCATCTCCGGCACCATCAACTCCGCCCGGAACGCGGCCATGATCCTGCAGGAGCGCTTCCCCGCGCGGAAGATCTTTGTGATCGACTCCCTGGGCGCCTCCTCGGGCTACGGCCTGCTGATGGACACCGCCGCCGCCAAGCGGGACGAGGGGCTGAGCGCGGAGGAACTGGCCAAGTGGATCGAGGACAACCGCCTGAAGCTGCACCACTGGTTTTTCTCCACCGACCTGACTTTCTACGTCAAGGGCGGGCGCGTATCCAAGACCGCTGCCGTGTTCGGCGGGCTGCTGGATATCTGCCCCCTGCTGAACATGGACAACCTGGGTCGGCTGATCCCCCGCTACAAGATCCGCACCAAGAAAAAGGTCATCCGCGAGTGCGTCAAGAAGATGGAGGAGCACGCACGGGACGGCTATGACTACGATGGCAAGTGCTACATCTCCATGTCCGCCTGCTTCCCCGAGGCCCGGGCCGTAGCCGACCTGGTGGAGGAGAAGTTCCCCAAGCTCAACGGCAAGGTGGAGATCAGCAGCATTGGCAACCTGATCGGCTCCCACACCGGGCCGGGCACCGTGGCTCTGTTCTTCTGGGGCGACGAACGGGTCGATTGATACCATACTGCCCGGCAGAGCAAATACATTACAAACAAGTGCGGCGAATTCGCCGCACTTGTTCTTTTTGTTTTGCCCCGGCCTGCCGGGAGGGCACAAGGCCCTCCCCTACGGCGGGACTTACAATCTGCCGCTATTCATTCATCCGGATGATCTCCCCGGCCATGGCGCAAAGCTCGTCCATAGCGAGGCCATCGTAGCTGAAAAGCGCGTAGGCCGCCCCGCCCCGTTCGAAAACGACAAAACACATGGGGAAGGTCTCGACCTCGTCTCCTCCCCAGGCGATCATCAGCTCCCCTGTCTCCTTCCGGGCCGTATCCTCCTCGGTCTCCCGATAGTCCACCGGAACAACCTTATAGGTGAAGCTATGGCAATAAAGTGTGGTGCCGTCCTGCTCTCGTTCCAGCCAACCGGCGCCGCCCGGCGCTCTCTCCCAAGCCTGTACGTTCAGGATGAGCGTCTGATCGCCGCGGGTATAGTTGGCGTAAAACTCCGGATAGGTTTTGACGATCGCGCCGTCAGGATCCCTTAGATCACTGTATGTGATGTCCATGTCTGCAAAGACGAATCCGCTTTCAAAGCGCTCCGGCACTGTCATGCCCAGGCCCAGCATCCGCTCCGCCTTTGGCAGGACGTCCAGCGTGCTCCAGTGCCGGCCCATCCTGGCCGAGCTTGTGATGCTCCCCAGGTTTCCGCCGGCCGCATAGGCTGTCACCGAGAAAAACACGGCGATCACCGCTGCAATCAGCAGGGTGCGCAGAACACGCTTCACCGGGACGCGTTGCCGCTCCGTCTCCAGTGCCTCCGCGATCAGATCTTCCGGCAGCTCATTCATGGCCTGCATCAGGGAATCCGCATTCACAGGCAAATCCCTCCTTTATCAAATAGTCTCTCAGTTTCTTTCGCGTGCGAAAGAGCATGGATTTGACCTTGCTCTCGCTCCAACCGTTGGCCGCGGCCAGCTCACGCAGGCTCTCGCAGCCCCAGTAGCGCCGGAGAAAGAGCCGCCGCTCCGCTGCGGGCAGGCCGCGCAGGAAACGCTCCAGCGCCGCGCTCAGTTCCCGCTGTTCCCAGCACTGCTCCGTACTCTCCGGGTCGGGCAGGCATTCGTCCAGCTCCTCATAGGCCAGGTTCAGTTCTCCTCCGCCCCGCTTCAGACGCTCGCTGTCCCGGCGACGCTTGAGAGCCTGGTTGCGGGTCAGGCGAGCCAGATAGGCGCTGAGCTTCTCCGGGCGTCGGGGCGGGATGCTGTTCCAGGCGGCCATCAGCGCATCGCTGAGGCACTCCTCCGCATCCTGAAAGCTGCCCAGCATGCGCAGGGCCATTGCCCGACAGAGGCCGCCGTGGCGGTGGGCCAGTTCCTCGATGGCCCGCTCATCCCGCGCCCAGAAGAGTGAAATGATCTGTTCGTCCTCCAAGTCTCTCGCCTCCTTGTCTCTTATATTGGAAAGGCCTTTCACCCTATAACTACCTGTTTTGGGAAAAAGGTTGCAAAAGGGCCTGCTGCAAAATGCAAGGTCGCCTGTCATTCCGAGGAACCAGTGTCGCAACACTGGTGACGTGGGAATCCGCTTCCTTTTCAAAAGAAAACGGATTGCCACAGCCCCTGACGGGGCTTCGCAATGACACGTACGGGCATTTTGCAGCAGGCCCTTATTCGTATTCCTTTTCAAAAAAGACACTTTCGCCGAGGACTTCGATGCCCGCGGCTTTCAGCAGCTCCGCCGTGACCCCGTCGCCGGGGATGAGGGTGCCGCTGAAGCTGCCGTCGTAGATCGCCCCGCAGCCGCAGGAGGGGCTGCGCTCCTTTAAGAGAGCCTTGCGGCAGGCGTGCGCCCGGCACAGTTCCAGGGCCCGGGCCGCGCCGCGGGCGTATTCGGCGCTCAGGTCCTCCCCCGCCCGGTTTACCACCCGCGCTCCCCGGCGCTCGCTGGGGATGCGGGGCGTGGGCAGGCCGCCGTCCGACTCCGGGCAGACGGGATGGAGCTCATAGTGCTCCCGGAGAAATCGCAGCTGCTCTGCCGGCAGGGGCTTGCTCTTGCCGTCGTAGCGGCAGGGCGTCCCCAGCAGGCAGGCGCTGATCAGCAGCGGCTCCTTCACAGCGCCGCCAGAGCCCGGTCGTAGTGGGCCTTGCTGCGCTCGTCAAAGCAGACCATGCGCACGCGCTCCAGCTCCGGGTGCTTTGCCAGCTCCTCCGCGATCGTGGTGACGGCGATCACCGAGGCCTTTTCCAGCGGGAAGTGATAGACGCCGGTGCTGATGGAGGGGAAGTCCACGGTTTTGCAGCCGTGTTCCGCCGCCAGCTCCAGGCAGGAGCGGTAGCAGGAGGCCAGCAGTTCCGCCTCCCCATGGCCGCCGCCGTGCCAGACCGGGCCCGGCGTATGGATGACGAAGCGGGCCGGGAGGCGGTAGCCCCCGGTGATCTTCGCCTTGCCGGTCTCGCAGCCGTGGAGCGTGCGGCACTCGGCCAGCAGCTCCGGCCCCGCGGCCCGGTGGATGGCGCCGTCCACACCGCCGCCGCCCAGCAGGGAGCAGTTGGCCGCGTTCACAATGGCGTCCACATTTTGCTTGGTGATGTCGCCCTGGATGATCTCAATCTGTCCCATGGTCTCACTCCAATGTCACGGTCACGCGGCCCTCCGCGGCGGAGAGCGTCACGGTTTTCACGTCCTGGCCTCGCTGCGCGATGACGCGGGCGGCGATCTCGTCCTCGATCTCCTTCTGGATCAGACGGCGCAGGTTCCGCGCGCCGTAGGTGACGGAATAGCCCTTGGCCACCAGGTGGTCCAGCAGGCTCTTGTCCCAGCGCAGCTCCATGTTTTTCTCCGCCAGCACCGCCTTCACGTCCTCCAGCATCAGCAGCGCGATGCCGCGGAAATTCTCCTCCGTGAGCTGGTTAAAGCAGATGACCTCGTCCACGCGGTTAATAAACTCCGGCCGCAGGAACTCGTTGAGGGCCTTCATGGCCCGCTCGCGGCTCATGTCGCTGAGGCTGCCGCCGAAGCCCATGCTGCCGCTCTTGTTGTTGCTGCCGGCGTTGGTGGTCATGATGATGATGGTGTTCTCAAAGTTCACCACCCGGCCCTGGGCGTCGGTGATGCGCCCGTCGTCCAGGATCTGAAGCAGGATGTTCATCACGTCGGGGTGGGCCTTTTCGATCTCGTCAAAGAGCACCACGCTGTAGGGCTTGCGGCGGATCTTCTCGGTGAGCTGTCCGGCTTCGTCATAGCCCACATAGCCCGGGGGCGAGCCGATGATGCGGGAGACGGAGAACTTCTCCATAAACTCCGACATATCCAGGCGGATCAGGGACTCGGGGCTGTCGAACATATCCGCGGCGAGACGCTTGACCAGCTCCGTCTTGCCCACGCCGGTGCCGCCGACGAAGATGAAGGAGACGGGCTTGCGCTTGACCTTCAGGCCCACGCGGCTGCGGCGGATGGCGGCGCAGACCGCGTCCACCGCCTCGTCCTGGCCCACGATGTGGGCTTTGAGGCGCTGGTCCAGCTGGGCCAGGCGCTCCAGCTCGTTCTCCTTGATGCTGGAGGCGGGGATCTTGGTCCAGAGCTCAATGATGCGAGCGAGGTTATCCACCGTCAGCGCCGGGCGGCCCTTGGCCTTGAGCTGGGAGAGCTCGTTTTCCAGCTGCATCTCCTTGCTGCGAAGCTGGGCGATGCGGGCGTAGCGCTGGTCCAGCTTCTCCGGATCGGTCTCGCTGCTGTCGCTCATGAGGGCCTCCCGCTCAAAGCGCAGGTTCTCCAGGTCCCGCTCGGAGAGCATCCGGCGCTTGATGTCCGGGTCCTTCAGATTCACGTCGGAGCAGGCCTCGTCGATGAGGTCGATGGCCTTGTCGGGCAGGAAGCGGTCGGTGATGTAGCGCTCGGAGAGGAGCACCGCCTGGCGGCACATCTCGTCGGAGATGGCCACCCCGTGGTAGTCCTCGTAATAGTGGGCGATGCCCTTTAAAATGGCGATGCTGTCGTCAATCGACGGCTCGCTGACCGTGACGGGCTGGAAGCGGCGCTCCAGAGCGGAGTCCTTCTCGATGTGCTTGCGGTACTCGGTGAAGGTGGTGGCGCCGATGACCTGGATCTCGCCCCGGGAGAGGGCGGGTTTGAGGATGTTGGCGGCGTTCATGCTGCCCTCGGCGTCCCCGGCGCCGACGATGTTGTGCACCTCGTCGATGACCAGGATGATGTTCCCCTGCTTGCGGATCTCCTCGATGAGGCCCTTCATGCGGCTCTCGAACTGGCCGCGGAACTGGGTGCCCGCCACCAGGGCGGTGAGGTCCAGCAGATAGACCCGCTTATCCTGCAGCTTGTAGGGGACATTCCCCATGGCGATGCGCTGGGCCAGGCCCTCGGCGATGGCGGTCTTGCCCACGCCCGGCTCGCCGATGAGGCAGGGGTTGTTCTTCTGACGCCGGTTCAGGATCTGAATCACGCGCTCCAGCTCCTCTTCCCGGCCCACCATGGCGTCCAGCTTGCCCTGGCTGGCGCGCTCGGTCAGATCGATGCAGTAATTGTCCAGGAACTTATGTTTGGCGGGCTTGGGCTGGGAGCCATTGCTCTCGGTCCGGGGCTTCTCCTCCTCGCGGGGGGCGCTCTGCCCGCCCGGGCCGCCGAAGAGGCGGTTGAGGAAGGGGAAGGTGGCGGTCTTGCCGTCGTCCTCGCCCTCGTCGCCCTCGTCGCCGCCCAGGTTCATCAGATCCTCGGCCCCGGAGAGGGCGTTCATCATCTCACCGGAGAGGCTGTCCAGATCCTCGTCGGAGATGCCCATCTTTTTGATCATATCCTCCACGGGCTGGATATGGAGCTCCCGGGCGCAGGGCAGGCAGAGGCCCTCGTTCTTGGTCACGCCGCCCTCCAGCTTGGTGATAAAGACCACCGCGACCCGCTTGCCGCAGCGGCTGCACATCGTTGCTTGCATAGAATCCCTCCATCGGAAATAGCACTTGCGAAAGAAATTTCGTAAAAAAGAAACAGGGCGCCGCCGCCCGGCGGCGCCACAGAGTATAGACAATGTAGATAGATTGAAAATTGCCTCGCAGATAAGTGAGACTCGAAATCTATGATTTCGTCATGTCGAACTTATGCTGTGCAGTTTTTCGCCGCGCACGGCGAAAAATCAATCCAATCCGTTTTTTCCGGGGACATGCGCCTCGGAAAAAACACTTCTCAGCCTGCAAACGTGCGAGCGTCTTTCGACGCGAGTGCGCTGCAGCAGGCTGCAATCCTTTTGCTTTTAAAGCCGTTCCCCGGCTTTAAAAGCAGTTAGAGCAATCCGCTGGTCAGAAAGCGGAAGGCCAGGAAGAAGCGGGCCAGGGTGGTGTGCTCCAGGGTGTCCTTGCCGATGATGATGCCCAAAAAGCTCAGCACCCAGCTGAGCAGGATGCAGTACAGAAGGCCCTTGGCAAAGCCCAGCACCGCGCCGCCGATCTCATCCAGCAGCTCCATATTGGGCAGGCGGAAGGAGAGATTGCCGATGTTGGCGATGGCGGTGATGAAAATGATGATCAGCAGGAAGCCCAAGGTCATGCCGACCACGTAGGTCGCCGTATCGCAGAGGATGGCCACCACCGCCTCGGTCATGCCGGTCATGTTCTGATCGGCGTAGGCCACGGCCCGGTCGGCCAGCTCCTCCGCCCGGTCGGGATAGACGCCCAGCTCCAGCATGCACTCGTAGGCGTAATCGTAGCGCAGGGAGCTGTCCTGGGCCAGGATGTCCTCCACCGAGTACTCGGTATTGCCGTAGCCCATGTTGCGCAGCACCTCATCCCGGGTCACCTGGGAGTCGATGTAGCCGTCCACGAAGGGCTCCAGCGCGGGCACCACCTCATGGGCGTAGGCCGAGGACAGGAGCGAGCCGCCGAAGAGGGCGATCACGATGGCCAGGATCCCGGCCACGCCGCCGATCAGGCCCCGCTTATAGCCGCCCCAGGTACAGAGCGCCACAATAATCAAAAGAACGATATCAAGAATCAGTTTCATGTGTCATTCTCATCCTTAACTATGTAATCATTCAACTGTGAAACATGTTTCACAGTTGAGGACTCGCGCTTATCGCAGCGGGCAAAGGCCCGCTTTGGTCGGCGCGAGAGCCAAGCTCCGCTCGGCTTAAGGAGTTTTTGAAGCGGCAAAGCTGCCTCAAAAACGATTGCATTTCCTTCGGGGCGGTTCCCCAAGCCGGTTTGGGGCTTTTGCAATCTGTTCACAAATACCGGATTATGTGATGCTTAAATTCTATATCGTCAGTATAGCACCATTTTATGAACAAATAAATCTCTTCAAACCTTATAAATCCTTAAGGAACAGGGAGCCCACGGGTTCGGGGTACCAGACCCGGTTGAGGTAGAGCCCCTGGGGCGGCATGGTCGGCCCGGTGAGGCGCCGGTCGCCCTTTTCCAGCAGTTCGGGGATCTCCTCCGGCTCCAGCTTGCCGTAGGAGGCATAGACCAGGGTACCCACGATGGCGCGGCACATGTTGTAGAGAAAGCCGTCGGCGCAGACGGAGATCGTGATGAGATCTCCCTCCTTCTCCACCCGGCACCAGTGCACCGTGCGCACGGTGGTTTTCGTCTCGGTGCCGACGCTGCGCACCGCCTTGAAGTCATGGGTGCCCACAAAGCCCTCCGCCGCCCGCTGCATCTTTTCCAGATCCAGATGCTGGGGATAGAAGCAGGCCCGCTTCTCCAGGAAGGGATCGCGGATGGGGCTGTTGAATAGTTTGTAGATATATTCCTTTTTTATGCACGAGCCGATGGCGTTGAAGTCCTCCGGCGCCTCGATGGCGTCCACCACGGCGATGTCCTCGGGCAGGCGGGAATTGACCGCCAAAGGGATGCGCTCGATGGGGATGCGGCAGTCGGTGCGGAAGTTGGCGCAGTAGCGCAGGGCGTGCACGCCCGCGTCGGTGCGGCCGCAGCCCACGGTCTTGACCGGGTGCTGGCAGATCTTGCTCAGCGCCGTCTCCAGCGTCTCGGCCACGGTGATGTCCTCCTTCTGCACCTGCCAGCCGTGGTAGCGGCTGCCGTCGTAGCAGAGGCGTAAAGCGATGTTTCTCATGGCGCCTTACAGTCCGAAGTGCCGGAGCAGGATGATCCCGGCCAGAAACAGCGCCGAAACGACAAGGGCGATATAGTCCTGCGTAGCCAGATGCAGCTGCTTCATGCGGGTCCTCCCCTCGCCGCCGTGGTAGCAGCGGCTCTCCATCGCCACGGCCAGCTCGTCCGCCCGGCGGAAGGCCGAGACGAAGAGGGGCACCAGGATCGGCAGCAGGGCTCTGGCCCGCTGGAGAAGGCTGCCGGTCTCAAAGTCCGCGCCGCGGGCCTTCTGGGCCGACATGATCTTGTCCGTCTCCTCGATGAGGGTGGGGATGAAGCGCAGGGCCATGCTCATCATGATGGTCATCTCATGCACGGGCACACGGAGCTTTTTCAGCGGGTTCAGCAGCAGCTCCAGCCCGTCGGTGAGGGCCATGGGGCTGGTGGTATAGGTCAGCAGGAAGGTGCCGGTGATGAGCAGCA
>CAMNKQ010000022.1 GCA_946542465.1 uncultured Clostridia bacterium
GAAGTTCGTATAAGAGGTTCTCTGCCTCTCGGGTGGCTTTCCTTGCAGCAATTACCTCATCGCTTGTTCCTTCTTGATCAAGAATCTCGTCAATCGTCGCTTGGATGGCGTCCCGCTTCTCGGTGGCGATGCGCAGGTTTTCCTTCGCCTCCTCCACGGCGGTCTTGGCCTGGTTAAGCTTGGCCTCCTGGGCCTTGACGGAGGTATCGTCCAGGGCGTCCAAGGCCGCCTGCGCGTCTGTCCGGGCCTGGTCGGCCTTCTGGTGCTTTTCCTGGGCGGCCTGCTTGGAGAGTTCCAGCCCTTCCTTTGCCGCCTCCAGTTCCACGTGCTTGGCCTCCAGCATCTCGACCGTTATTTCGATTTCGCCCTCTTCCACGCCCCGCTCCTGCTGGTTTTGACGGGTGATATACATTTCATTGTATTCCACTTCCAGCTTCTTGACCAGCTCTTCAAAGGTGGAAACGGCCTCGTCGTAGTTGGCGGCCTCCGCGTCTGCGGCGGCAATCTTGGCATCGCCTGCGGCCTTGGTCTCGTTGTACAGGTTCTCATAGGCCTGCTTATAGGTGTCGTAAGCCACCTGCTCCGCCGCGACGGTATTCTCCGCCTCCTTCAGCACCGCCGTATAGGCGGCCACCTCGGCGTTGGCGGCATCCCTTTGCTGTATTGGGAGGCTGTCGCTCCCTTTACCCTGTTTTGCCTCTGCTTCCGCCTGCAAACGCCGGGCCTCTTCCACCGCCGCTTCCTGATCGGCGATGCGCCGCTCCTGCAGGGAGTAGTCCACGGTTGGGACGTTGATGGCCGAGCGCTGATAGCTGATCTGCAGCTGGCGCAGATCCTCCTGCGCCTGTTCCAGCGCGGAGGCCTCGCCCTGGCCCAGGACAAAGAGCACGTCGCCCGGCTCCACCTTCTGGCCGCTCTTGACCATAACCGCGCGGATGTCCCGGGTCTGGTCGGCCTTGACGGTGTGCAGCCCCACGGCCGAGACCGTGCCCGTGCCGCGCACCTTGGCGGTGATGGAACCGCTGGTCACAGACTGGGTCGCCACCTCCGGCAGGCTCCGGTTCATCCAGGTATTGGAAAAGAAAGTCAGCACCAGCAGCACGGAGAGAAAGATGATGGCTGCGTTTTTGACCCAATCCCGATTTTTCGTTTTGTTTTCCATGGGACTTTTATCCTTTCACACTTCCAGAATTGGCGATACCCTCGACCAGATACTCCTCTCCGTGGAGGAAGATCAGCAGGGACGGGACCATATACACGGTGGCCATGGCAAAGGCCAGGCCGATCTCCCCGGCGTTGATCTGCGAGAGGAAGACCGACAGGGGCTGGGCGTCCGCGTCCTGCAGGAGGATCAGCGGCTGCTCCACCATGTTCCAATAGTCGATGAACACCAGGATGGCGATGGAATAGATCGCCGAGCGGCACTGGGGCAGGCAGATCTGCGTGAAGATCTCCCACTCCCCCGCGCCGTCCACCTTGGCCGCCTCGATCAGCGAATAGGGGATGCGGCGCATGAACTTGGTCAGCAGAAAGACGGAGAAGGGGGCGAAGATGCCCGGCAGGATGATGGCCCAGCGGGTGTTGAGCAGGCCCAGC
The DNA here is from genome assembly GCA_946542465.1 of uncultured Clostridia bacterium. Classification (GTDB taxonomy): domain Bacteria; phylum Bacillota; class Clostridia; order Oscillospirales; family Oscillospiraceae; genus Limivicinus. The sequence goes on from CAMNKQ010000022.1 coordinate 1,597, forward strand.
CAGTCGGAGACCAGATAGTTGGGCACCAGGGTCACCTGATAGGGCATGAGCATCAGGATCACGTAAAAGAAGAAGATGCCGCTGCGGACCTTGCTGCGCCAGCGGGTAAAGCTGTAGGCCGCGACGCAGGCCACCGCCACCTGAAAGAGCACGATGGGCACCACGAGGAACACGCTGTTCCAGAATTTAATCAGGTATTCCGGGGACTTGATGAGCCCCGTGATATACTGGCTCAGGGTCACCTTATCCGGGATGAACTTCAGGTTCACCGTCTTGGACACGTAGCCGCCTGTGGTGGTGGAGAAGATCATGCCGTAGTTGGACTTGATCTCCGCCTCGGACATGAAGGAGTTGGTGATGGTGAGCACCGTCGGCAACAGGAACATCACCGCGAACACCGCGCAGAGCAGGAACATGACGCCCCGGCTGAAATAGCGTTTTTTCTTCATCCCTCCACGTCCTTTCCGAAGCGGTCCTCCGCGCGAAACAGCAGCGCGATCAGCACGACCATGACCAGGGCCATGATCACCGCCGCGGCGGAGAGCTTCTGATAGTCGAGGGATTTGAAGGTGTTGTTCATGAAATGCTGCAGCATGTAGAGCTTCTCGTAGGGATAGTCCCCGGTCAGAAGATACACCTCGCGGAAGACCTTGAAGGAGTTGATGAGGGAGAGGATCGTCACGAATAGCACTGTGGGTGAGAGATAGCGCAGCTTGATGGCGAAGAACTTGTACCACTCGCTGGCCCCCTCCACGTCCGCCACCTCCAGCAGCTCCTTGGGGATATTGGACAGGGCCGCCATGAAGAGGATCATGTTATAGCCCAGGTTCTTCCAGAGAAAGAGCAGCATGACCACGATCTGGCAGTAATCGGACTGGAACCAGTCGATCTTGTCCGCGCCGAAGAGCGTCAAGAACTCGTTGACCGTGCCGTTATAGTTGAACAGCACCTGCCAGATCAGCACCACCGAGGCCACCGGCACCATCATGGGACTGAGGAAAAAGGTGCGGAACTGGGACTTGAGCGGGATGCGCGCCTCCAGCAGCAGCGCCAGCACGATGGCCAGGATCACGGCCAGCGGCACCGCGATCACGGAGAAATGCAGGGTGTTGCGCGAGGCCATGCGGAAGGCGGAATTCTGAAACAGACGGATGAAATTGTCAAACAATACGAAATTCTGTGAGCCGACCCCATCGATCAGCGAGTAATAGACCACCACGCCGAAGGGCACAATAAAGAATACCGCTACCCCCAGGAAGCTGGGCGAGAGGAAGCAGAGACTCAGCAGGAAATCGTGCCGGCGTTCGCGCCGCCGGTTTGCTTTTTCTTCCATATTTGTTACCATTTCGTAATATATTGTGTACCCAAACAGAGGTATTATACTATATTTCGTACCCGCTTTCAAGCAGAGCTTCCCATTCTTAAGAAAGATTAAAGAAATATTTGCCGTTTCCCCCGTAGGGGACGGCGTGTAACCGACCCCGGTGCAAATCCACGCTCCGCCCTTTCCCTCCTCTGTCTTCCAAAGCGCGCCCGTGTTGACTATTTGGGAAAAAGCTGTATAATACTCATGCGCATTGTGCGCAATTAAACGGAATTCATACCACGTCAGGTGAAAGGAAGATACGCCACCATGAGTGATTGCAGTCACGATTGCTCCAGCTGCTCCCAGAACTGCGGGGAGCGCACGGAACCCCAGAGCTTTCTCAAGGAGCTCAACCCCTATTCCAGCGTCAAAAAGGTCATCGCCGTTGTCAGCGGCAAGGGCGGCGTCGGCAAGTCCCTGGTGACGAGCATGCTCGCCTCCGAGATGCAGCGCCGCGGCCACCGCTGCGCCGTGCTGGACGCCGATATCACCGGTCCCTCCATCCCCAAGTCCTTCGGCATCACCCAGAAGGCCATGGGCACGGAGGAGTTTCTCATCCCCGTGACGACCACCTCCGGCATTCAGGTCATGTCCATCAATCTCATCCTGGAGAACGACACGGAGCCCGTCGTGTGGCGCGGCCCGGTCATCGCCGGTGCGGTGACCCAGTTCTGGACCGATGTGCTGTGGCAGGATGTGGACTATATGTTTGTGGATATGCCTCCCGGAACGGGCGACGTGCCCCTGACGGTGTTCCAGTCTCTGCCCATCGACGGCGTTGTGATCGTCACCACCCCCCAGGATCTGGTCAGCATGATCGTCGCCAAGGCCGTGAATATGGCCTCGATGATGAACGTGCCTGTCCTCGGGATCGTGGAGAACATGTCCTACTTCAAGTGCCCCGACTGCGGCAAGGAGCACGCCATCTTCGGCGAGAGCAAGGTGGCCTCCGTGGCCGAGCGCTTCGGCATCGAGCACTATACCCGCCTGCCCATCGACCCGGTGGTGGCCACGATGGTGGACGCCGGCGAGGTGGAATCCGTCCCCGGCGAGCACATTGCCGGTCTGGTCGACTATATTGAAAAGGAAATCTGAACATGAAGGTTGCGGTTGCATACAATAACGGCGAGATCCACGGCCATTTCGGCCACTGCGACATGTTTGCCGTCTATGAGTACGGCGAATATGTCTCCGACTGTCAGAAGACTCTGGTGGAGACCGGGGAGCGCTCCGGGCACCAGGCCATGGCCGATCTGATGAAAGAGCTGGGCGTGGAAGCGGTGATCGTGGGCAACATGGGGCCCGAGGCCAAGGCCGCGCTGCTCGCCTATGGTATCATCCCCGTCATCGGCTATTCCGGCGACGCCGATACCGCCTCCGACCTGCTGGTCACGGGACAGCTTCCTGTCTCCCCCGCCAACGAGTATGGCGGCTGCGGCTGTGGCTGCAGCGGCGATCACGGCGAGGGCGGCTGTTCCTGCGGCTGCGGTGACCACGGTGAGGGCGGCTGCGGCTGTGGCTGCGGCGGCGGTTACGACGGCGCCGAGGAAGATAACTGGTAAAAGGAAGGCAACAGGCATTAGTAATCAGGCATCAGAAAACAGGGGTGGAATCTTCTGCCCCTGTTTCTTCTTTTCTAATGCCTATTGACTTACTGCCTAATGCCTACATTTCCTCCGCCGGGAGAACAAATTCGGCCGTGAAGCGCTCGTTTTCCAGATGGGTGGTAAAGCTGCCGCCCATGGCGTCCAGGATCTTCTCGCAGGTACGCAGGCCGATCTTGGTGCTCTCCACCCGCGGCCCGTCCTTGGCCACGGCGTTGGACATACTGACGGAGAGCTTTCCGTCCTTCAGCTCCGATACGATCAGCAGCGTCTGGCCCCGGTCAGCGTATTTCTTGGCGTTGGAGATGAGATTGTCCACCACGCGCTTAATGTACAGCGGGTCCGTGCGCACGGTGCACTCCCCTTCAAACTCGATGCGCTGCACGGTGAAGCCCGCGTCCGTCAGATCGAACTCCGCCTCGCCCAGCAGCTGCTCCAGCAGCAGGCGGCCGTCGTAGTCCTCCCGATCCATTTGCAGTTCCGCGCGGCCGAAGACTAGGAAATACTTGAACAGCTCGTCCGTCAGATCCTTGAGCTCCATGGCCTTGTCGTAGGCCGAAGAGATAAACTGCTTTTCCTTCTCCGTGTCCTCGAAGCTGCCCTCATTCAGCAGGCCCAGATAGCCGATCAGCGCGGTCATGGGCGTGCGGATATCGTGGGAGATGGCGGTGATAAGCTCGGAGTTGGCCTCCCAGGCGCGGCGCTCGTTGCCCATGCGCTCGATCACCGATTTGCGCATGCTGTCCATCTCTCCGGCCAGCATGGCCAGCTCGTCCTCTCCCTGTACCGTGATCGGCGCCTCCAGATCCCCGGAGCCGATATCGTCGGCCTCCTTGGACAGGCGGATGATCCGGTTGGTCAGACGGCGGATGTACCAAAACATGATGGCGAAGAAGGCCGCGCTCCCGAGGACCACGGCGATGACCCGGTTGATGTTGTCCTCCCGGACATTGCTGCTGTCCCCGATGGCGATACGATAGCTGCCGTCAGAAAAGCGCATGGGATAGAGCCGGCCGTACTGGCTGTTGTACTGGAGCCGCTCCCCGCTGCCCGCGCCCGCATAGGGTGTGGGTGTGCGGTTGGCCGTCCGGTTGGCCTCCTCGTTTTCGTAGATCAGGATGGTCACATAGGGGTGCTCCCGTGTCCAGTGGGCCACCGCCTCGGTGTCCGTGCCTTTGACCTGATTGTCCGTGACGAACTCATAGAACTCCGAGTAGATCTCCGCCAGGCGGGCCGAGCGGGCTTCCGGGCTCATGTAGAGCTCCTTGAGCGCATAGCTGCCCAGCCCGTAGGCGGCAAAGTACACCAGCGCCGCGCACAGGAAGGACAGCAGGATCATATACAGCATTTTCTCGTCCAGCGAGCGGGGCAGCCGCAGCCGGAGACGGGATTTCCCCTCAGTCAATTTGATACCCTCTTCCCCAGACGGTGCGGAGGATCTTCGGACTGGAGGGATTCTCCTCGATCTTCCGGCGCACGTTCAGCACGTGGACCATAACGGTGTTGCCCGATCCGGAGAGAAACTTCTCTCCCCAGACGGCCTCGTAGAGCTGGGCGGCGGTGACAATGCTGCCCCGGTTCTTCACCAGGTACTCCAGGATGTTGTACTCCGTATCGGTGAGCACCACGGGCTTGCCGTTGCTGCGGACGCTGTGGTTGGCGAAGTCCAGCTCCAGATTGTCGATGGTCAGCACGCTCTCCTGCTTGCCCCGGTACTCGTGGAAGCGGCGCAGGAGGGAGCTGATCTTGGCCTGCAGCTCCGCCTGGGAGAAGGGCTTGGAGAGGAAGTCGTCGCCCCCGCTCTGATAGGCGCTGACCCGGTCCTGTTCGGCGGACTTGGCCGTCAGAAACAGCACCGGCGCGTTGGAGCTCTTGCGGATCTCGGCGCAGGCCTCGATCCCCGACATGCCCGGCATCATCACGTCCAGGACGATCAGGTCGGTATCGGGGTTTTCTATCATATATTGGATCGCGCTGGGGCCGTCCGCGGCCTCGGCGACAAAATAGCTATCCTGAAGCAGCAGCTTCAGCACATTGCGGATATCGGGATCGTCATCCACGATCAGAATGCGGGAACGAGACGCGGCCATGGGATACCTCCAAGTTTATCTGTCGTATGTAGAAGCGTATATAAGACAGGGGCGGGACGCCCCTCTGTTTGGGATTATAGCACACTTTTTCCCGCGGCGCTGCTTTTTAAGAAAGTTTAAGAACTGTTTTGGCCAAGCTATGGTATAATGCCACTGCAATAGTAAAAATGCCGATTCGATTACATAAGGCTCAAACCGACTTCAATGATTGTCCCGGAGGGCATTTCAATCCATTTTTGAGGCAGCTTCGCCGCCTCAAAAATACCCTGAGCCGAGTTCGGCGAGGCCTCGCGCCGACCAAAGCGGGCATAGCCCGCAGCGATAAGCGCGAGAACTCAATTGCGAAAAGCGTTTCGCAATTGCCTAGTAATTCTGCCTTTAAGGAGGATATATATGAAGAATCTGATGAAATTCGCCCTGTGCCTGCTGATGGCGCTGCTGATGCTGCTGAGCCTCGCCGCCTGCGGCAGTCAGAGCACCGGCACCGAGGACGCCGCGCCCCAGGAGAGCGAAGCCCCGGATGAGCTTGTCTATGCCGCGAGCTTCCAGGCTATGGCGGAGGGCCCCGAGAACGGCCTCAATCCCCTCGCCTACACCGCCGACGGCTTCTACGCCATCAGTTTTGAAAAGACCGGCGAGCGGGAGATCCCCGAGGACGCCGTGATCAGCTACGAGGGCGAATACGACATCTATGGCTCCGCCCTGTATTTTGTGGACTATAACGGCGGCGTCAAGAAGCTGGAGGGCTACGAGGGCGTGGCCATTCCCGAGGACACCGAGGACCGGGACGACTATTATGGCTCCAGCAACCTGGAGAAGCTGTTCGTGAACGAGGACGGCACGCTCACCGCGCTGGAGGCCGTCTATATCAACTGGTACGACGGCCCGGAGAGCGAGCGCTACGGCGACAACCAGTGGGACTATCGCGAGAACCGGCAGTATTTCTACGTCCGTCAGCTGGACAAGGACGGCAAGGAGCTCAGCTCCACGCAGTTGGATTACAAGGATGAGGATGTGAATCTCTCCTTCTTTACGGCCCAGCTGGATGACAAGGGCAATCTCCTGGCCATCTGTGAGCAGCAGCTGATCGCCTTCGCGCCCGACGGCAGCGTCGCCTACTCGATGGAGAGCCCCGAGTACATCGACACCATTTTCAAGCTGAAGGACGGCCGTCTTGGCGTCACCTTCTGGGGCGACAACGGGGTCGAGCTGCATCTCATTGACACCGAGAAGGGTGGCTTTGGCCCGGCCGAGAAATGCCCGAGCAACGCCTACGGTTTTATCAGCGCCACCGGTGGGGACTACGATCTCTACTACCAGAGCGGCACCAACCTCTACGGCTTTAACCTGGGCGAGGAGGAAGGCGTCAAGATCCTCAACTGGATCGACGCGGACGTGAACCCCGACCAGATGAACGGCTATCAGATGCTGGACGACGGCAGCATCATCGGCGTCGTGAGCGACTGGAGCAAAGACCATGTCACCAGTGAGATGGTCACCCTGAAGCTGGTGCCCGCCTCCAGTCTGCCGAAGAAGGAGACCCTGAGCCTTGCCGTCATGTACCTGGATTATCAGGTGCAGAACAAGATCATCGACTTCAACCGCCACAGCGACACCACCCGCATCCAGGTGAAGGACTACTCCGAGTTCAACACCGAGGAGGATTTCAGCGCCGGTCTCACCAAGCTCACCACCGAGATCATGGCCGGCAACCTCCCCGATCTGCTGTCCCTGAACCAGCTGCCCTACGATCAGCTGGCCAGCAAGGGCCTGCTGGAGGATCTCTATCCCTATCTGGACGCCGACAAGGATCTGAGCCGGGAGGACTTCTTCCCCACCGTACTCTCCGCCCTGGAAGTCAACGGCGGCCTTTATCAGGCGGCCCCCTCCTTCCAGATCGTCACGCTGATCGGCGCCTCCTCTGTGGTGGGCAATCACCCCGGCTGGACCTACGATCAGTTTAACGCCGCCCTGGCCTCCATGCCCGCCGGCTGCACCCCGCTGGACCAGTACACCACGCGGGAGGACATCCTCCGCCGCCTGGTCACCCTGGAGATGGAGAACCTGGTGGACTGGAACACCGGCAAGTGCAATTTCGACAGCGACACCTATGTGAACATCCTGAACTTCTCCAACCGCTTCCAGGAGGAGTTCGACTGGGAGAACTACGACTGGACCGCGGATGAAGCCACCGAGACCCGCATCGCCGAGGGCCGCCAGATGCTCATGGCCGGCAACATCTACAGCGTGGACGACCTGATGTACAACGACTTCTACTTCGGCGGCGACGCCACCTATATCGGCTATCCCACCTCCAGCGGCGTGGGCAGCATGATGATGCTCTCCTCCGGCTTTGCCATGAGCAGCAAGTGCCGCGACAAGGACGCCGCCTGGGCCTTCCTGCGCACCATTCTCTCCGAGGAGTACCAGGAGGACATCTGGGGCATGCCCATCAACAAGAACGCCTTTGACAAGAAGCTGAAGGAGGCCATGACCGTCGAGTACCAGAAGGACGCCGAGGGCAATTTCCTCCTGGATGAGGACGGCGAGAAGATCCAGGTCAGCCGTGGCGGAATCGGCATGGCCGACGGCACCGTCCATGACATCTACGCCCTGACCCAGGAGCAGGCCGACAAGCTTCTCGAGGTCATCAACTCCACCACCCGCATTGTCAACAACAACGACAGTCTCCTCAAGCTCATCGTGGATGAAGCCCAGCCCTTCTTCGCCGGTCAGAAATCGGCCGAGGAGGTCGCCCGCCTGACCCAGAGCAAGGTGAACCTGTACGTGAACGAGCAGCGCTGAGGGCAGCAAAACCGCATAAACGTCCGGGGAGGAACACGGTTTCCTCCCCTTTTTCTTTCCATATAGCCCTAACCTTGCCAATTGTCCCGAAAACGTGGTATAATAATTATCTCTGTATCTTCTCCCTGAATGGAGGTGAGTGTTTCCCGTGTCCGAACTGATAAACTATCTCATGACGATCTCGCGTTTTGTGATGATCGGTCTCTCTCTTGTCATCCTGGTGCGTTGTATCCGTTCCCTGCTGCGCGAGCGTTACGAGGCCGAGACCTGGGCCTACCTGCGCGTTGGCCGGGAGACGCTGCCCATCATCCACTGGGAAAACCTCCTTGGCCGCTCCCGCTCGGCGGATCTCCGGCTGGACCTGCCCAAGATGGGCCGCATCCAGGCCGTCCTGACCCGCAACGACCGGGGCAACTGGATCCTCTACGATGTGTTCGGCCGCGGCGGCGTCTGGGTCAACGGGCTGCCCGTGGCCTCTAACGGCGTCCTGCTGCAGGACGGGGACGTGCTGAACCTCGCCGGACACACCCTGCGCTTTCTGGATCTGCCCCTGGAAAAGCGGCAGAAGCTGGAGGCCAAGCGCCAGGTGCCGGGCCGCGTCTCCCCCGCGCTCACGCTCTTTGAGCTCACCGTGTTCCAGCTTTTTCTCCTGATGCAGCACGCCTTCTCCGCCAAGGCAGAGCATCTGCCCATGATCGCCTTTGCCTTCGCCGCGCTGATCGTGCTGGAGTGGAGCATCTATAACGCCATGCGCGTCATCGGCCGCATGGGCTTTGAGGTGGAAATCCTCGCCTTTTACCTGACGACCCTCGGCCTCTCCGTGGCGGCCACCTCCACGCCCGAGGACATGCTCAAGCAGCTGATCCTCACCGTCGCCGCCGTGGCCCTGTTCCTGCTGAGCGGCTGGTGGCTGCGCAATCTCCGCCGCACCGCCCTCATGCGCCTGCCCATCGCGGTCTGCGCGCTGCTGCTGCTGGGCGTCAACGTGGTGGCCAGCGATGCGGTGCTCGGCGCGCGCAACTGGCTCTCCTTCGGCGGCTACTCCTTCCAGCCCTCTGAGCTGGTCAAGGTCGCCTATGTCTATGTGGGCGCCGCCACGCTGGATCGGCTCTACCGCCGGCGGAACCTCTTCAGCTTCATCGCCTTCTCCGCCATCTGCGTCGTCGCCCTGGCCCTGATCGGCGATTTCGGCACCGCCCTGGTCTTTTTCGTCACCTTTCTGGTGCTCTCCTTCCTGCGCTCCGGCTCCATCGCCACGGTGTTCCTGGCGCTCACCGGCGCGGGTCTGGCCGGCTTCCTGGCCGTCAGCATCAAACCCTACATTGCCCGCCGCTTTGCCACCTGGGGCCACGTCTGGGAGGATATGTACGACACCGGCTATCAGCAGACCCGGGCCCTCTCCGCGGCGGCCTCCGGCGGTCTCTTCGGCAAGGGCGCCGGTTCCGGCTGGCTCAAGGACGTCTTCGCCGCCAACACCGATATGGTCTTTGCCATGATCTGTGAGGAGCTGGGCCTGATCATCGCCATCTGCATGGTGCTGGCCCTGCTGGTGCTGGCCCTCTTCGCCGTGCGCAGCGCCCGCCAGGGCCGCTCCTCCTACTACGCCATCGCCGCCTGTGCCACCATGAGCATGCTGCTCACCCAGCTGGCGCTGAACGTCTTCGGTTCGCTGGATCTGCTGCCCTTTACCGGGGTGACCTTTCCTTTCGTCTCCCGCGGCGGCAGCTCCCTGCTCTCCTGCTGGATGCTGATGGCCTTCCTCAAGGGCGCGGACAACCGGCGCGACGCCAGCTTCGCCGTCCGCCCCGGGGACCGGATGAAGGATCGCCCGCCCCGCCCGGTCTATCAGCCGAATGCCAAGGGGGTGCGGGCATGAGAAAGATCACCACCCGCGCCGTCTCGGTGCTGCTGCTGGCCGCGGCCATTGTCGTGGGCCTCACGGTCTACGTGCTGCGCTATATTGACGAGGGCCGTTCCTGGGCCCTGGCCTTCTCCCGGGTCAATTCCGGCTCCTACGGCAGCCTTCTCGACCGCAACGGTGTGAAGCTGGCCTATTTTGACGGCGAGCGCAGCGAATACGCCGACGATTCCTACACCCGGATCGCCAACTATCACGTGACCGGGGACTATGAAGGGCGCAGCGGCAGCGGTGTTCTCAACACCTTCTGGGGCAATATGCAGGGCTTCAGCCTGCTCACCGGCACCACGAAGGCGGAGGCCAGCGTCCTGACTCTCAGTGTGGACAGCGAGCTTAACCGTGTGGCCTATAACGCCATCAACGGCCGGAAAGCGGCGGTGCTGGTCTGCGATTACACCAGCGGGGATGTGCTGTGCATGGTCTCCACGCCCGCCATCGATCCCGCCGACCCCGACGCCGTTCCGGCGGAGGGGGCCTATATCAACCGCTGTCTCTCCGCCGCCTTTACTCCCGGCTCCGTCTTCAAGCTGGTGACCGCAGCCGCCGCCATCGAGAGCATTCCGGATATCTTCGAGCGCAGCTTCTACTGTGAGGGCTACTATGAGGTGGCGGGCGTGCCCATCACGGACCTGGCCGCCCACTACACCCAGAGCTTTGAGCAGGCCCTGGCCAACTCCTGCAACATCGCCTTTGCCCAGATCGCCATCAAGGTGGGGCAGAACACCCTGCTGCAGCATGTCCGGGAGTACGGCTTTCTGGATAAGCATGAGCTCAGCGGCATCCCCACCGCCGCCGGGAACTTCCCCAGCGACTTTGTGGGCGATCCCGAGCTGGGCTGGGCCGGCATCGGCCAGTCCACGGATCTGGTCTGCCCCTATTCTCTGCTCCGTTTTGTCTCCGCCGTGGGCAACTCCGGCGTTCTCTGTGAACCCCGGCTCCTGCTGGACGGCTCCGCCCCGAAGCTCTCCCGCTTCATGAACGCCGAGACCGCCCAGCGCCTGACGGAGATGATGAACTATACGGTCGTGCAGCACTACGGCGGCGAGGACAGCTTCCCCGGTTTGCGTCTCTGCGCCAAGACCGGCACCGCCGAGCGCGGCGACGGGAGCAGCAACGCCTGGTTTGCCGGTTTTCTGAACGATCCGGCCCATCCCTACGCCTTTGTCGTCATGGTGGAGCAGGCGGGCTTCGGCATCACCGATGCCGCGCCCATCGCCCGAGCCGTACTGACCGCGGCTGTCAATAAATCCCCCATGCATTGAGGGATGCACCCCGATCCATAAAAGTGTCACCGCATGGGGATTTTTTCGCATCTGTTTCGCTTGCCGCGTCAGCGGCGAGGAACAGGCGTTTAAATCATTTTTCTGTGGAAGCGGAGCTTTCACAGAAGTATTGAGGATTCAAGCATGGTAGAAGTATCCGTAAACGAACTTGTCAAGTCCTTTGAGCTGGGCAAAAACATCCTGGACGGCCTCAGCTTCACGGTGAACACCGGGGAGCGGGTCGGCATTCTCGGCCACAACGGCTGCGGCAAGACCACTCTCTTCCGCATCCTCGTGGGCGAGCTGGACCGGGACGAGGGCCAGGTCGCCATTGCCCAGGGCCACCGCATCGGCCTCATCTCCCAGATCCCGGTCTATCCCGAGGACTGGACCACCGAGGACGTGCTGAAGGACGCCCACAAGCGCCTCACGGCCATGAGCGAGCGTCTGGACGAGCTGACGCTGCTCATGGAGGAGGATCCCTCTCCCGCCCTGCTGCGGGAGTATGACCGCCTCTCGGATGATTTCCGCCGCCTGGGCGGCTACAACATGGAGGTGGACCGCAACCGGGTGGCCAACGGCCTGCAGATCCCGCCCGAGCAGCGACGACAGCTCTTCTCCTCCCTCTCCGGTGGGGAGAAGACCCGGGTCAACCTGGCCCGCCTCATCCTGGAGGACACCGATATCCTCCTCCTGGACGAGCCGACCAACCATCTGGACCTCCGGGCCACGGAGTGGCTGGAGGAGTACTTACTGCATTTCAAGGGGACGGTGCTGGCCATCAGCCACGACCGCTACTTCCTCGATAAGGTCGTACAGCGCTGCATTGAGATCAGCGACGGCAAGGCCGAGCTCTACAGCGGCAATTACAGCTTCTATGTTCAGGAGCGGCAGCGCCGCTTTGAAGAGAAGCTCAAGCAGTATGAGAAGGACCAGGCCAAGATTGAGCAGCTGACCCGGGCCGCCGAACAGATGCACCTCTGGGCCTTCATGGGCAACGACAAGCTGCACAAGCGGGCCTTCTCCATGGAAAAGCGCATCGAAAAGCTCTCCCAGAGCGAGAAGCCCAGCGAGCAGAAGAAGCTGAACGTGAAGTTCAAGCAGCGGGAGTTCAGCGGTGACGAGGTGCTGGTTCTGGCCGATGTGGAAAAGAGCTTCGGCCCCAAGCGCCTTTTCTCCGAGCTGAGCCTGACGGTCACCGGTGGGGAGCGCATCGCCCTCATCGGCGACAACGGCACCGGCAAATCCACGCTCTTAAAGCTCATCATGAATCAGGAGACGCCGGACCGGGGCTATCTCTACCAGGGTCCCGCCGTGCGCAGCGCCTATCTGCCCCAGATCGTAAACTTCTCGGTGGACAGCCGCTCCGCCCTGGACACCATGCTCTACGACGCCAAATGCCAGCCCCAGGAGGCGCGGGATCGCCTTGCCGCCTTCGGCTTCCGCGGGGATGACGTGCTGACCCCGGTGGGCGCTCTCTCCGGCGGAGAGCGCAGCCGTCTCAAGCTCTGCATGCTGATGGGCAGCGACATCAACTTTCTGATCCTGGACGAGCCCACCAACCATTTGGACATCGCCAGCCGCGAGTGGATGGAGGACGCCCTCTCCGATTACGAACAGACCCTGCTCTTCGTCTCCCACGACCGCTACTTTATCGAGAAGTTTGCCGACCGCATCTGGGCTCTCGGCGACGGGAAGATCACCGATTTCCGCGGCGGCTACCGGGACTACTGCGCCTGGAAGGAGCGGCAGCAGCTACTCCGGCAGACGGAGCAGAAAAAAGCGCCGGTCAAGAAAGAGGAAAAGAAAGCCCGCACGCCCAACATGGACAAGCAGATCGCCAAGACGGAGCGGGAGATCGCCCGGCTGGAGGAAAAGCTCGCCCAGCTGGAGGCGCTGGCGGAAGAAAACGCCACCGACTATCAAAAGCTGATGGAGATCGAAGCACAAAAAGAGGAGCTGAACACCCAGCTCCTGGCACTGTATGAAAAATGGGAGGAGATGAGCTCATGAAACACGGAAAGGGATGGATCCTGTCCTCAGGGGCGCTGCTGGCCGCGGCGCTGGTGCTGCGCTTTGCCCTGCGGGGCTATGCCTACTGGGGCTATACGCTGGCCTTCATCGCCCTGCTGATCATCGCCCACCGCTTTCTGCCCCTCGTCCTCTGGCGGATCCTGCTGGGCCTGACCTGTCTGGGGCTTCTCTATTTCTGCGCCGTGGAGGTGCCCATCATCAAAAACGCCCGCACCGACAAGGACGCCGAGCGCCCCTACCTGGTTGTTCTCGGCGCGGCGGTCTATGGCGACCGGCCCTCCCTGACCCTGGTGCGCCGCCTGGAGGGCGCGTTGGACTATCTGGAGACCCATCCCGACAGCCTTGTGATTGTCTCCGGCGGCATGGGCCCCGGCGAGACCGTCACCGAGGCGGAGGCCATGCGGGACTGGCTGCGCGGCCACGGAATCGCCGAGGAGCGGATCCTGCTGGAGGACAAGGCCGCCTCCACCGCCCAGAACCTGGAGTACTCCTTTGCCATCATCCGCGAGCGCGGGGATGAGCCGGACGGCCAGGTGGCCATCGTCTCCAGCGCCTATCATCTCTACCGGGCCAAATCCATGGCAAAGCTCATGGGCGTCCGGGCCGCCGGCGTCGCCGCCCCCTGGGGCTATCCGATGGTCATGCTCAACTATTTCATCCGCGAGGCCTTCGGCATCACCCACCTCTGGGTTTTCGGGCCATGATAGTAAACGGGAGGAGGAGCTAAGTGCTCCTCCTCTCAATGTGTAGACAAACCTCAAAACGTGTCATTCCGAGGAGGCCGTCAGGCCGACGTGGGAATCCGCTCTCCAGGGAAAGTGTCAGTAAATATGCGACTTTCGGGGAATACGGATTGCCACACCAGTGACGTCGGTCACTGGTTCGCAATGACAAAAACCGACTTTGTCGACAGTCTGTGAGGAGGAGCTAAGTGCTCCTCCTCTTTGCTTTAGCCTCGGCCGATGTTCATGATGCCGATGTTGAAGTTGGGGTCGTATTCCACCGGAACACCGGTGTCCCGCACCTCCAGTTCCTTCGCCATGTGCTCCAGAGTCTCAAAGCTCTGGTCGCCGCCCACGGAAATGATATAGCCGTGCTCCTCATCCCGGAGCAGCACGAAGTTCTGCACTCCCATGCCGTACTCCAGGTTCCAGGCCGCCGAGAGTTCCGTCACCTGGTAATTCTCCCAGGTCTCCTCCTTCACGATCTTGCAGTCGCCGTTGAGCACCAGCGTGAAGCCGGGAATCGCGTAATGGGTACAGATCTGGTACGGGACCGGCCCTTCAAAGCCGCCGTCGTCATAGATCCGCGGCAGCCACTGACCCACCTGCTCGGTGCGGCTCGGCAGCCAGTTGGCCTTCAGTTCGATCTTATTGGGGATCAGGCCGGTGTCCTCAGCGGTGAGGATATAGCCCGCCTCCGGATAGTTCATCCGCTGCACCTCCACCGAACCGTCCTCATTGTGCCAGGTCCAGGTACCGCTGATCGGGCCGCTGGCCTTGGTCAGCTTCTGATTGAACAGCCCGGTCGCATAGGCCGTCACCGTGAACAGCGTCGCCAGTACGGCCACCAGAGCCACCAGGCGGATCACCCGGCGCGCGCCTGTTCCTCTTCCCTGTTTTTCCTCTTGTATATGTTTCATGACTGTCTCCTTAATGCGCGCATCCCGCGCCTTGTCTGTTTCGCCCAGCATAAGCTCCTCCGAAAAGCAGTCCTCGGCCAGCTCGGCCCATGTCAGCTTACATTTCACAGCGATACCCTCCCCGGAGCAGAGACTCCTTCAGCTTTTCCCGGCCGCGGGCCAGCTTGGTGCGCACGGTGGCCGGCTTGAGGTCCATGGCGGCGGCGATCTCCCCGGTCTTCTGATAGAAGAAGTAATGCCGCCGGAAGATGCTGCGCTCCGGCTCCGGCAGCTGGTCCACCGCCCGGCTGGTCAGCTCCCGCAGCTCCTGCAGCTCCAGTTTTTCCTCCGGCCCGTCCACTGTGATCGTCAGCACCTCGTCCTCCATCGGCAAGGCCAAATGCAGCGAGCGCAGCTTATCCTTGGCCCGGTTTCGCGTCACGGCGGCCAGCCAGGCTTTCAGCTTTCCGGGCTGTACATCCCCGGCGCTGTGCCAGAGCTGTAAAAACACGTCCGAGACCACCTCTTCACAGTCCTCGGGCTGGAGCGGCGGGTCGATGATATTCTTCACGATGGCATAGATGTAGGCCGAATAGAGGTCCATCACCCGCTCCAGAGCTTCCGTCTCTCCGCTGCGCAGGCGGTGAAGCAGCTCCTTTTCGTTCAAGCTTATCACTGTCCTTCTTTGTTTCTTCTGTGGAAAGCGCTTTCACTCTTAATAACGCGGTCCGAAAGAGAAATGTTTCATATTCTCTATATTTCGATAAGAAAACCGAAGGCCAAACGGCCTCCGGCTTTTGATACGCGGTCTTGAAAGACTTTACTTGTCCAGATAGTTGCGCAGCAGCTCCTGCATCAGCTCATCCCGGTCGATCCGGCAGATCAGTGTGCGGGCGTTGTTGTAGTTGGTGATATAGGTCGGATCCTCCGAGAGAATATAGCCCACAATCTGGTTAATCGGGTTGTAGCCCTTCACCATAAGGGAGTTATACACAGACGACAGGATCTCCCGCATCTCGGCCTTGCTGTCCAGCGCTGTAAATTTTCTGGTTGCGTCTTCCATGGCTCCAGCCCCCTTTTCATCAAATAACTGCCTCTATTATAGCAGGAAAATCCTGCAAGTAAAGTCGAAAATGGGGGAAAAAACATTAAATCTCCTTAAACCTTCGCGGCAAATGGGGAATTATGACCAGTAATACTGATACCCGATAGAAAGTAGACAGAGATTTGCGAGTCAGAATTGCGCCAGACAAGGCGGGCTCCGAAGAGCATAATGGAGATATATGGTCAAGGAGCCCAACGCAGTATGGCACGATTCTGGCCGCAAAGATTGTCTTGTTTTTATTGGGTGTCAGTATAAAGAGTCAGCGCATGACCGCGCCGAAGCGCTCGTTCAGGGCTTTCAGGACACGCTTGACCGTCTCCTCGGCATGCTCGTCCGTCAGGGTCTGATCCTCCGCGCGCATGGACAGGGAGAAGGCCACCGACTTCATGCCCTCGGTGATGTGATGCCCCATGTAGACGTCAAAGGGCACGCAGTCCACCAGGTACTTGCCGCCGCTTGCCAGGATATGCTCGGTCATTTCGCCCACCGGGATGTCGGCACGGCAGACCACCGCAATGTCGCGCGTGACGGCCGGGAAACGCGGCAGAGGCTTATAGACCGGGAGAGCGCCCTTCACGGCAAACAGGGTCTCAAAGCTCAGCTCGGCGCAGTAGAACTCCGCGTCCACGCCGTAATTGGCGGCCACCGCGGGATGGATCTGGCCGAGAACGCCGACCAGTTCCTCGCCCACATAGACCTTGGCGCAGCGCCCGGGGTGATAAGAGGGATTTGTCCGCTCCTGCTCGAAGTGGGGGCGCTTGGTCCCCAGATCCTTCAGCAGCGCTTCCACCCAGCCCTTGAGCACGAAGAAATCCATCTCCGGGCCGTAGGCGCCGATGGAGACCATGCGCGGCTCATCCGCCAGGCCGTCGGCGCGCTTGTTGTACACGCGGCCGATCTCATACAGCGCCGCGCTCTTGTTGCGGTAGTTGTAGTTGCGGCTCAGGATCTCCAGCATGGAGGGCAGGATCGTGGTGCGCATGATGGAGGTGTCCTCGCCCAGGGGGTTGAGGATCTTAAGGCTGTCGCGCCGCGGATCGTCCTTCGGCATGCGGATCTTGTCATAATAGTTGGGGCTGATGAAGGAATAGGTGATGATCTCGTCCAGGCCCAGGCTCCGGCAGGTCTGGCCCACCTGGCGCTCACAGAGCTGATAGGGGCTGAAGCCGCCGCAGGTGGCGATGCCGCCGGTGAAGCGGGTCGGGATCTCGTTATAGCCGTAGAAGCGGGCCACTTCCTCCGCGATATCGGAGTAGTGCTCCACGTCGCCGCGCCAGGAGGGCACATAGATCGTGTCGCCGTCCAGGGTGAAGCCCAGGTCCAGCAGGATCTTGCGCATGGTCCCCTCGTCGATGTCGGTGCCCAGCAGGGCGTTGATCTTCTCCGGCTCCAGCTTGACGGTGGTCTGCGCCTTCTTGCCGGGATAGACGTCGATCACTCCGTCCACGACCTCGCCGCAGCCCAAGAGCTCGATAAGCTCACAGGCGCGCTCGACGGCCTTGGCGGTGTTCTCCGGGTCCAAGCCCTTCTCGTAGCGGGAGGAGGCGTCGGTGCGCATACCCAGCGCGGTGGCCGTACGGCGGACAGAGGGCCCGTTGAAGTTGGCACACTCAAAGAGCACCATGGCCGTGTCGCCCACGATCTCGCTGTTCGCGCCGCCCATGACACCGGCGACGCAGACGGGCTTCTCGGTATCGCAGATGCAGAGCATGCTGGTGGAGAGCTGGCGCTCCGTACCGTCGAGGGTGCGGATGCTCTCCCCTTCCCGGGCGCGGCGCACATGGATCTCGCCGTTATCCACACAGCTGAAGTCGAAGGCGTGCATCGGCTGGCCATACTCCAGCATGACGTAGTTGGTGATGTCCACGATGTTGTTGATGGGGCGCATGCCGGCGTTGCGGATCCGCTCCTTCATCCACTCGGGGGACGGGCCGATGGTGACGTTTTTCACCATGCGGGCGATGTAGCGCGGGCAGAGCTCCGGCTCCTCGATGATGACCTTGGCCATATCGTGGATGTTGCCGCCGGCCTTGGCCTGCACCACCGGCTCATGGAGCTTGAGCTCCTTGCCGAAGGTGACAGCGGCCTCACGGGCCAGGCCGATCATGCACAGGCAGTCGGGGCGGTTGGGCGTGATCTCAAACTCGACCACGTGGTCGTCCCGACCGAGAAGCACGGCCATGTCGTCGCCGGGCTTGCAGTCCTCATGCAGGATCAGGATGCCGTCGGCGATGCAGTGGGGAAACTCCTCCTGCCGGGCGTGCAGGTCCTCCAGAGAGCAGATCGAGTCCTTCCCCGTGTCATAGGCCACCAGATCGCCCGCGTGGACGTTCTGGCAATCCGTCACGGTGACGGCCTCGCTGCCGCCCAGGTCCAGGGCGCAGCGCCAGCGGTTCACGCCCGCCAGCTCCACCGCCTTGACCGCGGCCGCAATGACCTTGCCAAAGATCTTGTCTCCAGCCTTGATATCGGCGGAAATCGAGGGCTTGGCCAGGTCGATGGGGTGATAATCACCCAGGATGGCCGCGGGCTTGATGACGGCATAGTCGAAATCATGCACCGTGAGCTCCAGCTCCTTCAACGAGCAGAGCATGCCGTAGGACTCCACGCCGCGGAGCTTGCCCTTGGTGATCTTCACGCCGCCGGGCAGCAGCGCGTTATGCAGCGCCGCCGGGACAAGGTCGCCCTCGTGGACGTTCCAGGCGCCGGTGCAGATCTGTACGGGCTCTTCCTCCCCCACGTCCAGCTGGCAGACCAGCATGTGATCGGAATTGGGGTGCTTCTCCAGCTTCAGGATCTTGCCGACCTTCACGTTCTTCATGCCGACGGAGAGGTCCTCGGTGACCTCGACCTTGGAGCCGGAGACGGTCATCGCCTCGGCAAAGGCCTTGTCGTCAAACTCTTCCAGGCTCAGGTCCACGAACTCAGTGAGCCATTTTCTCGATAATTTCATGTTCCCTGCCCTCCTTTAAAACTGCTCCAGGAACCGCACGTCGTTCTCGAAGATCAGACGCAGGTCGGTGATCTTATACTCACCCATGGCCAGACGCTCCAGGCCCATACCGAAGGCCCAGCCGGAGTACACATCGGGATCGATGCCGCAGCCGGAGAGCACCTTGGGGTGCACCATACCGGCGCCCAGCACCTCGATCCAGCCCTCGCCCTTGCAGGTGGGGCAGCCCTTGCCGCCGCACTTGT
>CAMNKQ010000023.1 GCA_946542465.1 uncultured Clostridia bacterium
ATGATGTTCACCACCTGCGGCATCACCGGCTGCAAGATCAGCGCCTTTATCAAGGAGGTCTGGCCATTCATCCTATGCCTCTTCCTGGTGCTGCTGCTGATTACCTTTGTGCCTCGCCTGGTCACAATCGTCCCCGATCTGGTCTATGGCACGGCCAGCGGCAACCTGGTCAACTTCAGTTGATTTTATAAAAGATGATCTGCACGGCTTGCGTGCAGATCATCTTCTCTTTATCCCAAACACAGAAAGGAAACACCTCATGAAAAAAGCCCTTCTCATCAACGGCAGCCCCAATGAGCACGGCTGCACCGACGCGGCCCTGCAGGAGCTGGCCGCCTCCCTCACCGCCAACGGCGTGGAGGCCGAGATCCTCTGGCTCGGCAAAAAGCCCATGCCTGACTGCATCGCCTGCGGCCACTGCCAGGAGGCCGGCGCCTGCGTCTTTCCCGATCTGGTCAACGAGGTCTCCGCCCGCATGGACGAGTTCGGCGCGCTGGTGGTCGGCTCCCCGGTCTATTACGGCGGCCCCTCCGGGCGTCTGTGTTCCTTCCTGGATCGCCTCTTTTTCAGCAGTAGCGCGGAGAAGTTCCGGGGCAAGCTGGCCGCGTCCGTGGTCTCCTGCCGCCGCGGCGGCGCCACCGCCAGCTTTGAGCGGCTGAACCAGTTTTTCCTGATGAACAACATGCACGCCATCGGTTCCCAGTACTGGAACCAGGTGCACGGCTTCACCGCCGAGGACGTCCGCCGGGACGCCGAAGGCCTGCAGACCATGCGCACCCTGGGCCAGAACATGGCCTATCTCCTGAAGGCCCAGGAGGCCGCCGAGGCCGCGGGCCTGCCCCGGCCCGTCTATGAGCCTCCGGTTTTCACCAATTTCATGGATTGATATGCGCTTCCCTCCGGCTTGCCCGGAGGGAAGCTGGCCCGTATGACTCTCTGAGAGCTGATACCCGGAAGTATCAGCTCTCTTCTTTTTCCCACCAGTATCGGCTGTCGTGCATGGCGACGGACAGGGCGTCCCGCAGGTGGTCGCCCTGTCCGGCATCGTGCTGGTCGCCATGGTGCCGCCCCTGTCCATTGCGGCAATCATCTCCGGCAATCTCTATAAGCGCACCGGCAACAGCTGGACGCCGGCCAGCCTGAACGCGCTGCTGATGACCACCATGGCTGTCGCCAACATCCTGGTCGCCTTCAAGTAATTTTGTCTTCCTACGGGGCTGTCTCTCAAGAGGCAGCCCTTTTCTTTTTGGGGCGATCATGATAAGATAGGGCCAGTATAAACACAAAGGAGAGATCCCATGAACAACTTTGTCTATTATTCCCCCACCAAGGTGCTCTTCGGCTCCGGCACGGTGGAGCAGGTCGGGGACTGCGTGCGCAGCTTCGGCGGAACCCACGCGCTGATCGTCTACGGAAGCGAGCGCACGGTCAAAAGCGGCCTGCTGATGCGGGTGCTGATGTCGCTGGAGAAGGCGGGCGTCGGCCATACCGCGCTGGGCGGCGTGGTGCCCAACCCCCGCATCAGCAAGGTCTATGAGGGCATCGCCCTGGGGCAGCAGGTGAACGCGGACTTCCTGCTGGCCATCGGCGGCGGCTCCGTGATCGACACGGCCAAGGCCATCGCCTACGGCATGGGCGAGCCGGATAAGGACGTGTGGGAGCTCTATGCCCATACCCGCACAGCCAAGGCGATGCTGCCCGTAGGCTCCATCCTCACCATCGCCGCCTCCGGCTCCGAGACCAGCAACAGCTCCGTCCTCACCAAGGAGGACACGGGCGACAAGCGCAGCTATAACGACGACATCGCCCGTCCGCGCTTTGCCATCATGGACCCGAGCCTCACCCTCTCCCTGCCGGATTACCAGAGCATGAGCGGCTGCGCGGACATCATGATGCACACCATGGAGCGCTATTTTGTCAATGGCGGCAACCTGGCCCTCACCGACAGCCTGGCCGAGGGATTGCTCCGCACCGTGATGGCCCAGGCCCGCATCCTGCACCGGGAGCCGGAGAACCTGGAAGCCCGGGCGGAGGTCATGTGGGCGGGCAGCCTGGCCCACAACAACCTGACCGGCTGCGGCATCGCGGCGGGAGACTTCGTCTGCCACGGTCTGGAGCACGAGCTGGGCGGCATGTTTGACGTGACCCACGGCGCCGGTCTCACCGCCGTCTGGGGCAGCTGGGCCCGCTATGTGTATCGGGACTGCCTGCACCGCTTTGTGCGCTACTCCCGGGAGGTCATGCAGGTGGAGCCGGGCGACAGCGATGAGGCGACCGCTCTCCGGGGCATCGAGGCCATGGAGGACTTTTACCGGGAGATCGGCATGCCCACCAATCTGCGGGAGCTGGGCCTCACGCCCACCGAGGCGCAGATGCGGGAGATGGCCCATCGCTGCGCCGTGGCCCACGGCGGCAAAAAAGGCTCCGCCAAGGTCTTCTACGAGGAAGACATGTACAACGTTTATAAAATGGCTCTGTAAGGAGGTTTTACCATGCCCTGTACAACATTGCTGGTCGGCAAGAAGGCCAGCTTCGACGGCTCCACCCTGATGGCCCGGAACGAGGACGCCGGCGGCATCAGCTTCACCGCCAAGAAATTTACCGTGGTTCGGCCTGAGGATCAGCCCCGGCACTACAAATCCGTGATCTCCGGCGTGGAGATCGAGCTGCCGGAGGATCCCCTGCGCTACACCGCCATGCCCAACGCCCTGCCCGACGAGGGCATCTGGGGCGAGGCCGGGGTCAACGCCGCCAATGTCGCCATGAGCGAGACGGAGACCATCACCTCCAATCCCCGCGTCAAGGGGGCCGACCCGCTGGTGCCCGGCGGCATTGGGGAGGAGGACATGCTCACCATCGTGCTGCCCTACATCCGCTCGGCCCGGGAGGGCGTCAAGCGCCTGGGCGCGCTGCTGGAGCAGTACGGCACCTACGAGATGAACGGCATCGGCTTCCAGGACGTGAACGAGGTCTGGTGGCTGGAATCCATCGGCGGGCACCACTGGATCGCCAAGCGGGTCTCCGACGACAGCTACGTGGTCATGCCCAACCAGCAGGGCATCGACTTCTTTGATCTGGTGGACGCCTTCGGGGAACAGAAGGATCACCTCTGCTCCGCCGATCTGCTGAGCTTTATCGAGGAAAACCACCTGGATCTGACCATGCGCGCCGAGGGCGAGACCCTGGCCGGGGATCGGGCCTTTGACGTGCGCGCCGCCTTCGGCAGCCGGGCCGACTCCGACCACAGCTACAACACGCCCCGGGCCTGGTACATGCTGCGCTACTTCAACCCCACCAGCTTCTGCTGGGACGGCCCGGAGGCCGATTGGAACCCCGAGTCGGACGATCTGCCCTGGTGCCTGGTACCGGAGCGCAAGGTCACGGTGGAGGATGTGAAGTACGTCCTCTCCGCCCATTTCCAGGGCACGCCCTACGATCCCTATGCCAAGTACGGCGATCTGTCCCTGCGGGGCAAATACCGCCCCATCGGCATCAACCGCAACAACTTCGTGGCCCTGACCCAGCTGCGGCCCTACGTCCCGGCGGAGATCATGGCCGTGGAATGGATCGCCATGGCGTCCAACGTGTTTAACGCCTTCGCGCCCTTCTACGCCAACGTGGACCGGGTGCCGGAGTACCTGGCCAACACGAGCGCCACGGTCAGCACGGAGAGCTTCTATTGGGCCAACCGCCTGATCGGCGCCCTGGCCGACGCCCAGTACGACCTCTGCAAGTCCCACATCGAGCGCTATCAGAACCTGGTGGCCAACACCGGCACCGCGCTGCTGCACCGCTTCGACCGGGAGGCCCCGGAAACGGATGCGCCGGACTACCTGGCCGCGTGCAACGAGGAGATCTGCCGCGCCCTGCGGGAGGCCACCGACACCGTCCTCGGCCAGGTGCTCTACGAGACCAGCCTCAAGATGAAAAACGGCTACTCCCGCGCGGACGCGTGAGAGAATTGCGCTCCGCCGCTGCCGGTGGCAGAAGAAGGCGGAGCGCAATTTGTGCCGCGGTCGGAAAACGCAAGGATTAGCGTAAGCCCGCAGCGTTTTCCGGGCACCGCAAACCAGAATCAGGCATTAGAAAACAGGGACGGAGTTTTCCGTCCCTGTTGTTTTGCCTGCATTGCAATTTGGGCCGTGGGGGCCGTTCACGAACGGCCCGTTTTTCGCATCAGTCCCGTTTTGTCATTGCGAAGCCAGTGCGCACACTGGCTGTGGCAATCCGTTTTTTCCCTTGTCCGCGAGGAGTACGGATTGCCACGTCGCTGCGCTCCTCGCAATGACACGGAACCGGGATGGTGCGGGATCGCGGGCCGTCGAGGACGCCGGAGCCTACAAAATGCAACAGGCACCGGGGGATCCCGGTGCCTGTTTTCTAATGCCTAATGCCTGATGCCTCTCTTAATAAGCCACGCCCCAGTAGATCATGGTCTTGGCCGGCTTGCCGCAGCAGGCGCAAACCTCGCCCAGCTTCTCCTGCTGAAGCGGCATGCAGCGGGAGGACATACCCGCCTGCTCCTTCATCTTCAGCTCGCACTCCAGCTCGCCGCACCACATGGTCTTGATGAAGCCGCCCTTCTGCTCCTGCAGCTCCTTGGCCTCTTCGAGGGAATAGGCGGCGTAGGTGTGCTCGTCCAGGTTCTTCTTGGCCTTCTCGTACAGGCCCTTCTGCACCAGCTCCAGCTGCTCAGTCACAGCCGCTTCCAGCGCGTCCAGCGCCACCACGGTCTTCTCGCCGTCGTTGCGGCGTACCAGCACGCACTGGCCGGCCTCCATATCGCGGGGGCCGATCTCCACGCGCAGGGGCACGCCCTTCATCTCATACTGGGCGCACTTCCAGCCCATGGAGTTGTCGGAATCGTCCATCTGGACCCGCACGCCGGCCGCCTTCAGACGATCCCGCAGGGCGGAGGCCGCCTCCAGAACGCCGGGCTTGTGCTGAGCCACGGGCAGGATGATGACCTGGATGGGCGCGATTTTCGGGGGCAGGACCAGACCGTTGTTGTCGCCGTGGGCCATGATCACCGCACCGATCATGCGGGTGGTAGAGCCCCAGGAGGTCTGGAACGGATACTGCAGCTTGTTGTCCCGGCCGGTGAAGGTCACGCCGTAGGCGCGGGAGAACTTGTCGCCAAAGTAGTGGGAGGTGGCGCCCTGGAGGGCCTTGCGGTCCTTCATCATGCACTCCACGGTGTAGGTGGCCTCCGCACCGGCGAACTTCTCCTTCTCGGTCTTGCGGCCGCGCACCACGGGGATGGCCAGCACGTTTTCATAGAAATCGGCGTAGCAGTTGAGCTGCTGCTCGGTCTCCGCCTGGGCTTCCTCGGCGGTCTCATGGATGGTGTGGCCCTCCTGCCACCAGAACTCACGGGAGCGCAGGAAGGGGCGGGTGGTCTTCTCCCAGCGGATGACGGAGCACCACTGGTTGTAGAGCATGGGCAGCTCCCGATAGGAGTGGAGCACGCGGGACCAGTGGTCGCAGAACATGGTCTCGGAGGTGGGACGGAAGGCCAGGCGCTCCTCCAGCTCCTCATTGCCGCCCATGGTGACCCAGGCGCACTCGGGCGCAAAGCCGTTCACCAGCTCGCCCTCTTTTTTCAGCAGGCTCTCGGGGATCAGCACCGGCATGGCCACGTTCACATGGCCGGTCTTTTTAAACTCCGCGTCCATCAGCTGCTGCATATTCTCCCAGATCGCATAGCCGTAAGGCCGCAGGATCGTGAAGCCCTTGACCGACGCATATTCCACCAGCTCCGCCTTGCGGCAGATATCGGTATACCACTGAGCAAAATCGACCTCCATATCGGTGATCTGCTCAACTTTTTTCTCTTTCGCCATCTGTAACTCCTTTCGCCGGGGCGCAGGCCCCCGCTGTCAGACTGTCATATTATTTTATAGTCCATAACTTTCCTTGTCAATACATAAAAAAGCGGATTTCGAAGATTTTTTCTTGACCTTGACACCCTAAACCGCTATAATGTCTATGATTATGGCCTTTGGGCCTTTATCCCCTTTGCGGAGGTGATATCTATCAATAAGCAGAAGTTTTTGGCGGAGCTGGGGCGTCTGCTCACCTTCATGTCGGAGGAAGACCGGCAGGAGGCGCTCACCCTCTACGCCAAGATGTTTGATGACGTGACGGATGAACAGGCCCTGCTGCAGGCCCTTCTCTCTCCCACACGTCAGGCGGTCATCATCGCCCGCGCCTACGACGCTAACGCGCGGAAGCTGCAGGCGCGCGCCAAATCCCGCCGCGATGAGGGCGAGGATGAGGAAGACACGCCGGACTTTGTGCTGGCCATTCTGCATGTCTACGAGGAATGCGTGCCGCTGCTCCCCGAAGAGGAAGTGACGGAAGAGGATTCCGTAATGGCCAATCAGTTCTCGCTCTTTGAGGACGATGGGCAGCCCACCGAGGAATCGGTCTATGAGGAGACCTTTGTGCTCCACGAGACGCCGGAGGTCCCATCCCAGCCGGACGAGGGTGAGGAAGCGCTCCCCGAGGAGGAAGCAGCCCCGGCCCCCGAGGGCGAGGCGGCAGCCGAAACGGCGGAGGACTCCGATGAGGTGGACGCCTTTATTGCCAATTTCAGCATTCAGGACAACGAGATCGCCGAGGCCCCGGCCAAGAGCACTCCGCTGGTCCTGGAAGAGCGCCGGGTCGACTCCGTGGATGAGGAGGAAGAAGTCCGCGCGCTGGTGGAGGATCTGCTGGACGAGTCGGAGGGGGACGTCGTTCTCGTGCGCAAGCCCCGGGTCGTGCTGCTGGTTCTGTTCGTACTGCTGGCCCTTCCGCTGACGCTGCTGGCGGTCGGCCTGCTGCTGATCCCCACGCTCCTGTCCCTGGTTCTGGCGGCCGTGATGATCGCCGCCGGCTGCGCCGGGCTGATCGCCGCTTTCGGCGGCTTCCCCGTTCTGGCGGATATCCTGGTCGTGCTGGGCTGCGCCATCATCGCGCTGGCGCTGGGGCTTTTGCTGCTGTGGCTGTTTATCTGGTTTGTCGGCACCGCCATCGGCGGTCTGATCCGCGGCGTGATCCGTCTGGGCGGCAGCTGGTGCTATAAGGAGGTTGCGGCATGAAAAGTGGATGGCGAGTCATTCTCAGCATTGTGCTGATTGCCGCGCTGCTCGGTGCCGTCTGCGTGGGCGTCGGTCTCATTACCGGCGGCGAGTGGGCCCGGATCTACTCGACCCTGGACAGCCGCTACCACGTGGCGGCATATGTGGATTACGTACAGCAGGTCATCGCCGTGTTCCAGGAAGCGCTGTTTTCCCCGGCGGCCTGAGCCTGCGGATGGGCAGAAAGAAAGCACATGGATACAAAATACGATGCACTGAAAATCGGAAATCAGCTGTGTTTCCCGCTCTACGCCTGTTCGCGGGAGATCATCAAGCGCTACAAGCCCTTCCTGGATGAGATCGATTTGACCTACACCCAGTACATCGCGATGATGGTGCTCTGGGAACAGGGCAGCACCACAGTGAAGGAGCTGGGCAACGCGCTGTACCTGGATTCCGGGACGCTGACGCCGCTGCTCAAGAAGATGGAGGCCAAGGGGCTCATCACCCGCCGCCGCTCCGAGGCGGACGAGCGCAGCCTGATCGTCAGCCTGACCGAGGAGGGCGAGGCGCTGAAAGACAAGGCGCTGTCCGTGCCCCACCAGATGGCCAGCTGCGTCTGCCTGGAGCCGGAAGAGGCCCAGGAGCTCTACCGCATCCTCTATAAGCTTCTGAAATAAGAAGGGGCTGTGAAGACAGTCGATTTACAGAAAACGGCTTGGACACTTCCCTTGTAGGGGACGCCACCCTTGGCGTTCCGGCGTGGAAAGGATAAAAAGCAGAAATCCCCGGCGAATTCGGGTACATTTTACCCGTTTTCGCTGGGGATCTCTATTGATATAAGCTTTTCGCCCGGGCTGCCGAGGGCGTGAACGGTCCCTACAGGATGGAGGAAAATTTTTCACAACCCCTTCTTATTGGGAACTGTTTCTTTTAGTCGCTCAATTTGACGATCAGCACGTCTCCATCCATCACGACGGAGCCCTCATAGGGATAACAGGGCATGGCGGCCAGCGCTTGGCTCCCCCGCAGGGCGGCCAGCTCCTCCTCGCTGGCAAAGGGTACATCCCAGCCGATGTAGAGCCGCAGCAGCTCTGGAGCATGGACGCTGCGCCGGATGTTGTTGCCCGGAAGGGTGAAATCGCCGAAATCAAAGTCCTGCCGCTGATTGATGTACTGCTCTCCCGGCTCCCCAATCAGTGCGAGACGGGTGTTCTCGGTAAATCCCGGCGTCTGCTGGGCACGGACCATCAGCTCCGTATAAAAGCTCTTGGCGTTTTCGTATTCCAAATAGCTGCACAGGGAAAAAGCATTGGCGAAATACACATTTCCCGCCAACACCAGCGCCATAGCCATCACTGTAAGGCGGCGCAGCAGCCAAGGCCTCTCCCCCGCTCGTCCATCCAGGACCACAGCCGCCAATACATAGACGGAGGCGAAGCTGTACAGGGCCAGGGAGTGGATGAAGCTGGCGTCTGCCAGCAGGTACAGACAGTCCGCAGCCAGAGGCAACAGCACCAGAGCTAACAGGCAGAGAAGCCGCCGCACCGGCGGCTGGTTTTTCATACGTAGGAAAAGCTCCGCCAGGACGATCAGCAGTGCTGCCGCGTGGAGAATGCGGGAAAGCCATCCGCGCACATAGCCAAAGTAGCCACGGGTCAGGATGTGCAGGAAAGCGCTGTAGGCCACGGCGATACGCATGGGAAGACTCTGCCGCGTGTTGACCACGTCAACTGTCAGTGCCGGGAGATGGAGCAGCCGCTGCTGCAGCAGCATGCTGAGCCCATAGCCGCCCGCCGCCAGGACGAGCATCAGCAGCATCGCCAGGCCCTCGCGCACCACGGCCGCCGTATCCTCTTCCGCTCGAAGCAGGCGCTGGGTCAGCAGAATGAGACAGAAGCTCGCCGCGAAGGCGAAGTAGCCCTGATAAATGGAGCAGGAAAACAGAAGCAGTGCCGGAGCCGCGAGATAGCGCCACAGCTTCCCTCGCTGAAAGGCCGCCACCGAGGCGATCGCCAGCAGCAGGGCCAGGGCATAGGGCGCGCTGGTAAAGGTATAGCTGATGGTGCCGGTCTCCGCCGGGAAGCAGACGAAGAGGCCGCAGAGTACGATCCGCAGCGCCGGGTTTTTCAGCCGGAAAATGCCGACGATCAGGCAGGCCGCAAGAGACAGGATCAGCAGACTCAGCAGCCCGTAAAACCAGGGAATGGACAGATCCGGCATCGCCAAGCGCAGCAGCGCCAGGCCCCAGCGCCCGGAGATCGTGGTCGCCCCCTTGCCAAAAAAGAAGGGCAGGTCGTCATCCACCGGGATCTTGTTGACCAACAGAAAGCCATAGGCCAGCAAGCCGAACAGGAACGCCGAAAGAAAGGGCCCGCGATACGCGTCCCACAGCTGTTTCCCTCGTATTTCCTTTCTGGTCTTTTCCATTCTCATCCTCCGGCGATAAGTTGTCTGTATCTTATCATGCGCCTATCGAAAAAGCAAATCCTCTCCCATAAAATCGGCGGCTTCCCAAGGGAAGCCGCCGATCCACATATATGACTTACACCTTCTGGCAGTCGATGATGATCTTGCAGAGGTTATCGCCGTTGATCATCATGTTGATGGCCTTGTCGATGTCGCTGAGCGGAAGAATATCGCTGACCATGCGATCCAGGTGCAGCTTGCGCCAGTTTTCTTCCACGAAACGGACGCCGCCTTCAAAGTCTTCCTGCGAATACAGGCGGTTGCCGATCAGGGTGATCTCCTTGAAGGAGACCTTGCCGATGATGAATTCATAGACATCGCCGGAGAGGTTAAGGCTCATCATCTTGCCGCCGCAGCGGGTCAGATCCGGCATCTGCAAGGTTGCGGACTTTGCCCCGGAGGTGTCGTAAACCATGTCGAAGCCACCACCGCCGGTCACCTCACGCATGAGATCCATGGGATCGGTCTGGGTGGGATTGATGGTCTCGATGCCCATCGACTCGACAAACTGACGCCGGGGTTCATTCACCTCAGACACGATGACCCGTCCGGCCCCATAGGCCTTGGCAAAGATAGCAATGTACAGGCCGACCGCCGCACCGCCGGAAATGAAGACGGTGTCGCCCTTTTGAAGCTGGCTGCGGACCATGACATGATAGCCGACAGCGAAGGGCTCGCCCAGGATGGCGACCTCATCGGGGAAGTCGTCCGGGATGGCGACGAGCTTATCGACGCCGACCTTGGTGTATTCCGCGAAACCACCGTTCTGGTGGATGCCGAGGAGTTCCAGGTTTTCGCAGACATGGCCCAGGCCGCGCTTGCAGGCCGAGCACTTTCCGCAGGAGATGACCGGGTTCATCAGCACGCGCTGCCCCAGCTTGAACGGTCCCTCGTAGCCCTCGGGCAGGGTCTCAATGGTGCCGAGGATCTCATGGCAGAGCACGCGGGGAATGGTGGCGGTCATATGTTTATGGCGATAGACGACCATATCGGAACCGCAGACGCCGCCGTAGCGAACCTTGATCAGCGCCTCATTGGGGCCGGGAGTCGGGACGGGGATGTCCGTCAGCTCCAGGTCAAACCAATCTTTCAAAACAGCTGCTTTCATGATACTTACTCCTTTTCTTGAAAGTAGGATCGTCTCCCCCAGCAAACGCAGCGCCCAGCGAAGCGGGTCTGCGTTTGGGAGCGAAAATAAGGCCATCGGTCGAGGCGGCGGCCTTGCAGGCTGCCGCCTGACCTTATGACCTTATTTTCGCTCAGGGCTGCTTGCCGATGTAGGCCAGGATGCCGCCGTCCACGTACAGAACGTGGCCGTTGACAAAGTTGGAGGCGTCGGAGGCCAGGAACACGGCCGGGCCCATCAGATCGTCCGTGGTGCCCCAGCGGGCCGCGGGGGTTTTGGCCACGATGAACTGATCGAAGGGATGGCGGCTGCCGTCGGGCTGCCGCTCGCGCAGAGGCGCGGTCTGGGGCGTGGCGATGTAGCCGGGTCCGATGCCGTTGCACTGGATGTTGTACTCGCCGTACTCGGAGCAGATGTTGCGGGTGAGCATCTTCAGACCGCCCTTGGCCGCCGCGTAGGCGGAGACGGTCTCACGGCCCAGCTCGCTCATCATGGAGCAGATGTTGATGATCTTGCCGTGGCCCTTCTTGATCATGCCGGGGATGACGGCCTTGGAGACGATGAAGGGGGCGGTCAGGTCGATGTCGATGACCTGGCGGAAGTCCTTGGCCTCCATCTCGATCATGGGGATGCGCTTGATGATGCCGGCGTTGTTCACCAGGATGTCGATGGTACCCAGTTCCTTCTCGATATCCGCCACCATCTTGACCACGTCTTCCTCGTTGGTCACGTCGCAGTAATAGCCATGGGCGTCGATGCCCTTCTCGGCATAGGCCTTCAGGGCCTCTTCCATGTGCTTCTCGCCGCGGCAGTTAAAAGCGATCTTGGCGCCGCAGGCCGCATAGGCCTCGGCGATGGCGAAGCCGATGCCGTAGGCCGCGCCGGTGATGAGGGCAACCTTGCCCTCCAGAGAGAACTGTTTCATCATGTCCATGGGATGTTTCCTCCTAATATCAATTTGTATGCGGAGCACAGGCTCCGCGCTTGTAGCTTCTCAGCGCTGCACGCGGCCGGAGCCGTCGCCGCCCATGAGCTTCTCCACCTCGTCCACGCTGACGCGGTTGAAGTCGCCCAGGATGCTGTGCTTCAGGCAGGAGGCCGCCACGGCGAACTCCAGCGCCTGCTGCTTGTCCTCATAGTGGGTCAGGCCGTAGATCAGACCGCCGCCAAAGCTGTCGCCGCCGCCGACGCGGTCGACGATATCGCGGATCTCATAGCGCTTGGACTCATAGAAGTGCTCCCGGTCGTTGAGGCAAGCGGCCCAGCCGTTCCAGTCGGCGGACTTGGATTCGCGCAGGGTGATGGCGATCATCTTCATGTTGGGATAGGCGGCCAGGACCTTGTCGCCCAGGGCCTTGTACTTGGCGCGGTCCAGCTCCCCGGACTCCACGACCACATCGGTGGTGATCTCCAGGGACTTCTGCACGTCCTCTTCGTTGGCGATGGCCACGTCCACAAAGTTTGCGATCTCCCGCATGACCTCAGCGGCGCGCACGCCGTACTTCCACAGGTTTTTGCGGTAGTTCAGGTCGCAGGAGACGGTGATACCCCGCTTTTTGGCCTCCTTCACGGACTCCAGGGAGAGCTCCTTCGCGCTCTCGGAGATGGCCGGGGTGATGCCGGTGATGTGGAACCAGTCCACACCCTCAAAGGCCTTGTCCCAGTCGATATCGCCGGGCTTGGCCAGGGCCATGGCGGAGTATTCGCGGTCATAGACCACCTTGGAGGGACGGGCGTTGGCGCCGGTCTCCAGGTAGTAGATGCCCATGCGGCCGGGGCCGCGGACGATGCGGGTGGTATCCACGCCAAACTTGCGCAGCTCCTTGACGCACTCGTCGGCGATCACATTTTTGGGCAGTACGGTGAGGAAGGCCACATCCTGCTCATAGTTGGCCAGGGAGACGGCCACATTGGCCTCGCCGCCGCCGAAGGTGGCCTCCAGCATCTGGCTCTGGAAGAAGCGCTCCAGGCCGGGAGATTTCAGACGCAGCATGACCTCACCGAAGGTTAAGAATTTCATGGCAGTATTCCTCCTGTATAATGCTTAAATCAAACTCTTACTTCTGCAGCAGATGCACCGCGAAGCCGCCGATCTCGTCCTTCAGATAGACGGAGTTGATACGGTCGCCCTTGCACTTGAGGGTGTCCATATCCAGGGCAAAGCCCTTCTTCTCCAGCTCGGGGATGGCGCAGTCCATCTTGTTGGTGCGCACGGCCAGATGGCCCTTGGCGCCCAGGAACTGGCTCTTCATGACCTCGACGCCGGTGCCGGCGAAGTTGGAGGAGTTGCCCGGCTTCACACCGAAATCAAAGGCCGCGTCAAAGGCCTCGGCCACACCCATGGCGGTGTCGGCGTCGTCGGTGTTGATGCCCACGTGGGCGACCTCGAAGCCCAGCAGGGCCTTGCGGGCGTCCTTGCAGAGCTGGGTGATCTTGTCAAAGTTGTGGGCGGCGATATCGGCCTTCGGGCAGATCCAGCTGCCGCCGACGGCGTGGATAAAGGGGGAAGCGGCAAACTCGGCAATGTTGTCGTTGTTGACGCCGCCGGTGGGAATGAACTTCATCCCGACAAAGGGGCCGGCCAGGGACTTGATCGCCTTCAGGCCGCCGTAGACATTGGCCGGGAAGAACTTCACGACCTTCAGGCCGTGCTTGAGAGCCATCATGATCTCGGTGGGCGTGACGCAGCCGGGGGTCACGGCGATGTTGTTCTCCACGCACCAGGCCACGGTCTCCTCATCATAGCCGGGGGCGACGATGAACTTGGCGCCCTGGGCGACGGCAAGCTTGGCCTGCTCCAGGTTCAGCACAGTGCCCGCGCCGACCAGCATCTCGGGGACGTTGTCGGCCACGGCCTTGATGGAATCGGCCGCAGCGGCGGTGCGGAAGGTGATCTCCATGGTGGTGATGCCGCCGGCCAGGAGGGCCTTTGCGGTGGGGACGGCGTCCTCCGCGTTCTCCAGTACGACGACCGGCACAATACCGGAGGCGGCAAACTGTTTCATAATGTCCATTGTGGTTTTCTCCTTTCGTGTTTGACATTTAGTCAATTGCGAAACTCGTTTCGCAATTGAGGACTCATGCATATCGCAACGGGCTAAGGCCCGTTTTGGTCGGCATGAGGGCTCGCTTGGCTCGCCTCAGGGTGTTTTTGAGGCGGCAAAGCTGCCTCAAAAACGGGTTTCAATACCCTCCGGGGCAATAGTCCAAGCTTGTTTGCGACTTTCGCAATCGGCTATGTTTGGCGTTTACTTTTATTACTTTTTTCGGTATAATACTCAAAAAAGAAAGCAGAGGGATGCGCGCATGAACGACTATCAGGCCTGTTATCGGCAGATCGAGGGGCTCTATCAGGACACGGCGATCCGGGATCGCCGCTATTATCCGGACTTTCGCCGCAGTTGGGATGCGCTGCTGCGCGCGGCGGCGGAGAGCGAGGTCCGGTACTTCGACCCGGAGGCCCCCTCGGTCATCACGATCCCCTGCACCTACGGCGGGCTGGACTTTGATTTCCATCTGGACCAGGACAAGATGGCCGACTGGTACTACCAGGAGGTCAAGCGGAAAAAGCGCCTCGTCTTCACGCCCAAGCGCTTCAAGCGCAGCTTTTCCGGCAAGCTCAGCTTCCACGAGTCCAGCTGCCATTATGACCCGGCGCTCCCGGAGCCCACGCTCAAGGAGTCGGACCGGAATATCATGGCCGCCGCCTTCCCCGGCCTGCCGCCGGAGCTCTACGTAGTCTACGGCAACAAGTGGGTGGACAAGCAGCTGAGCCCGTTTCACCGCAGCTCGGTGTCCCTGTTCCTGATTCAGACGGCCTTTCTCCCGGCCTTCCTGGCCACGCCCTTTGAAGTCTGCCTGTACCTGTTTTTGATGGACTACTGCATCATCAAAGAGGATTACCAGAAGGTCAAGGATGAGGAGCTCAAGCCCCTGCTGCACATCTTCCAGCCGAGCCCCATGCTGAAAATCAAAGGTCTCCTCTGAAGAATACCAAAAGGCTTCCCCGAAAGGGGAAGCCTTTCGGTTTAGCGCATGTCGGTGATGGCGATGTTGTCCATGTCATCGAAGGCCTGGTTCTCGCCGCCCATGGCCCAGATGAAGGTGTAGGCCGCCGTGCCGCAGCCGGCATGGATGGACCAGGAGGGAGAGATGACCGCGTCGTAGTTCTGCATGACGATGTGGCGGGTCTCCTGGCCCTGGCCCATCATATGGAAGACGACGTTGCCCTCGGGGATGTTGAAGTAGGTATAGACCTCCATGCGGCGCTCATGGGTGTGGGCGGGCATGGTGTTCCAGACGCTGCCGGGGGCCAGCTGGGTCAGACCCATGGAGAGCTGGCAGGTCTCCAGCACGTCGGGGTGGATGAACTGGTTGATGACGCGCTTGTTGGCGGTCTCCTCGGCGCCGCAGGGGCGCTTGTTGGCGTCGGCAAAGGAGAGGAAGGTGGTCTTGCAGGCCTTATGGGCCGGGGCGGAGACCAGATAGAAGCGGGCGGGATTGGCCGCATCCTTGCTGGCGAAGCTCACGCTCTTCGTACCCTTGGTGATGTACAGGCAGTCCTCAAAGCCGAGCTCAAAGCTCTCCTCGTCCGCGGTGATCACACCGGGGCCGCCCAGGTTGAAAACGCCGGCCTCGCGGCGCTCCAGGAAGTAATTGGTACCGAAATTGCCCCAGACGTCGATGCCCTTGTCAATGGGAACGGTTTCCTTAACCGGCATAATGCCGAGAACGACCATGCGGTCGACGTGGGAATAGACGGCCTGCACGCTGTCGGGCTGATAGAGATTCTGGATCAAAAACTCCTTGCGCAGCTCCTCGGTGGTGTAGCGCTTGACGTCGTTGGGACCGGTGGAATAGCGAATGTCCATGGGAATGTACCTCCAATAAAATCAGTGGGAGCGGGGAGCAAGCCCCGCTCCCACCTGGTATGCGGAATGGTTATGCTCCCGATCAGGTCAGGCCAAGGGCGTTGGGAATGGCCATCGACAGAGCCGGGACATAGGTGATCAGCAGCAGGCTGATCAAAATCACGACAAAGAAAGGCAGCAGCATGCCGATGATCTGCTCGATCTTGACCTGGTGCGTGCGGCAGCCGGCGAAGAGGATGGCGCCCACGGGAGGCGTCAGGGTGCCGACGCAGAGGTTCATGACCATCATCAGACCGAAGTGCACGGGATGCATACCCCAGGTCTGCACGATGGGCAGGAAGATCGGCGTG
Organism: uncultured Clostridia bacterium; assembly: GCA_946542465.1. Lineage (GTDB taxonomy): Bacteria > Bacillota > Clostridia > Oscillospirales > Oscillospiraceae > Limivicinus. The sequence continues at coordinate 15,881 of CAMNKQ010000023.1, forward strand.
AAGATCAGCACGGCGGGAGTCGGATCCATGAAGCAGCCGACAACCAGCAGGATGATGTTCATGATGAGCAGAATGATGTACTTGTTGGTGGTCAGGCCGAGGATGGCGTCGGCAACCAGCGCGGGGATATGGGTATAGGTCATGACGAAGCCCATGATACCGGACACGCAGACCAGATACTCGATAACGGCGGTGGTCTTGACGCTGGACCAGATGATGCCGGGCAGATCCTTCAGGGTGATGTTGCGGTAGATAAAGGACAGGATCAGGGAGTAGGCCACGGCGATGGCGGAGCCCTCGGTGGCGGTGAAGATGCCGCCCAGGATACCGCCGATGACGATGACGATCATCAGCAGGCTGGGGATGCCGTCCCACAGGGTCTTCATGACGAACTTGAAGTTATAGCGCTCGGTGCTCACATAGCCGCGCTTCTTGGCCATGACACCGGCCACGATCATGCAGGCCAGGCCCCAGAGGATGCCGGGGACATAGCCGGCCATGAACAGCGCCGCGATGGAGACGGAACCGGCGACCGTGGAGTAGACGATCATGATGTTGCTGGGAGGGATCATCATGCCGGTCGGGCCGGAGGCGATGTTGCAGACGGCGGTATACTCGTCGGAGTAGCCCTCTTCCTTCTCCATGGGTCCGAGGATGCCGCCCATGGCGACAGCCGCGGCCACGCCGGAGCCGGACATGGCGCCGAAGAGCATGTTGGCGACGATGTTGGTCTGGGCCAGGGCGCCGGGCAGACGGTGGGCCACCAGCTTGGCGCAGCCGACCAGACGCCGGGCGATGCCGCCCGAGTTCATCAGGTTACCGGCCAGCACAAAGAAGGGGATGGCCAGCAGGGAGAAGGAGTTGACGCTCTGGAACATTTTCTGCGCAGAGATAATCAGCGCATTGGTGCCGGGCATGATGATATACAGTGCCGCGGCGGAGCCCATTCCGATGCTCAGGCCGATGGGGAAGCCCACGGCCAGGGTCACGAAAATGAGCACGATCATAACAGTGCCGGCTAAAGCAGTCGTTGTCATTCTCTCTCCTCCTATCAGGCTGTCCCGCCCAGGGGATCGCTCAGCTTGCGCTTGCCTTCCCGGTAGTTACGCACGGAGCGAACACAGTTGTATATCGCATAATACATGGTGATCACGCCGGTAAAGGGAACCGAGGCGTACATGATCGCCTTGGAAATATGCAGGGCGGCGTCGATCTGCTTGACCTGGCCGGTGGTATAGAGATAGCCGCCGATCACGCAGATCAGCAGGACGAAAGCGAACAGGCAGATGTTGGTAATGACCTCCACGATCATGTTCATCCGCGGGGGGAACTTGTCCTTCAGAATGTCGATGGTCAGATGCTCCAGCGTGCCGTAGACATAGGCGCTGCCGAACATGATCATCCAGACAAACAGGAACTGGGCCAAAGCCTCGGAGATGGCACTGGGGCTGTTGAACACATAGCGCGCGACAACCTGATAGACGATCATGACGGTCATGATCGCCAGGCAGATGATTCCGAGGACCTCCAGAATTTTGTCAAAGACGCGCTTGATTGCATCAAGAACTTTCATTGGGAGCCTCCGTTTTTTGTTGGCTGAACCCAATAGGCACAGGTGAAGCGATCATCTGTCCCTACCGGGTTCAGCTGACGTCTTAGAACAGCGGCCCACAGTATGCTGTGGGCCGCTATAACGATTTGCGGTTAGGATTACTCGCCGCGCAGGGAGACGATCAGGTCATACATGCCCTGAGTGATCTCGGTACGGGCAGCGACCTCGTTGATCTGATCCTGGCAGAGAGCCTGGAAAGCGGGGATGTCAGCCTCGGAGAAGGTGACGCCCTTTTCCTCAGCCTTGGCCTGGTAATCGGAGCGCAGCTCCTCGCACAGGTCGTAGCAGAAGGGCATGGACTCCTCGCAGACCTTGCGCAGAGCGGCCTGGTCTTCCTCGCTCATCTTGTCGAGAACCTGCTTGGAGATGACCAGCTCATCGGGGAGCAGCAGGTGGCCGGTGTAGTTGTAGTAAGGAGCGACCTCATACTGCACCAGGTCGACATAGGTGATGATGTTGTTCTCAGCACCGTCGAGAACCTTGGTCTGGATGGCGGAGTAGACATCGCCCTGAGGCATGCCCTGGCCAACGCCGCCCATGTTGTTCATCATGTTGATGCAGGTGTCGGAGCCGATAACACGGATCTTGAGGCCCTTCAGCTCTTCAGGAGTGGTGACGGGGCCGTCGCGGGTGTAGAGGTTACGAGCGCCCAGGGAGTAGGTGCAGAGGACGACAAAGCCGTGCTCCTCGGTGGTGGCGTACAGGGCCTCGAGGGCGGGATCGCCGGACTCGAAGACTCTCTCCTGATGGTCGATGTCGTCATAGACATAAGGAGTGGCGATGATGGCGAAGTCAGAGGCATAGGGCTCGATGATGGCGTTGCCGACCAGAGACATATCCAGGGCGCCGATCATGACGTTCTCCAGGGTCTGAGCCTGATCGCCCAGGGAGGCGTCGGGATAGACTTCCAGGGAGTAACGGCCTTCGGTGGCATCATACAGGTCGTCGCTGATCTTCAGCAGGGTCTGCGCTTCGGGGTTGGTGATGGTCTGGTTGAAGGCGCACTTCAAAACAGTCTGGCCAACCTTGGCGGCAGGGGCAGCCTCTTCAGCAGGGGCGGTCTCTTCGGCGGGGGCAGCCTCTTCGGCAGGGGCGGGGGCTTCGGCGGGCTTGGCGCTCTGGCCGCAGGCAGCAAGAGCCAGGACCATCATGAGAACCAAAGCCAGTGCAACAATTCTCTTCATGTGGGTTCCTCCTAAAAAATATTATATGTCAAGCATTTCTGCCGACAATACAGATGGATAAAGTGTAGCACAAAGTCCTGTTAAGATGATATCACGAAAACAGGCTTTTGTCACTTCTGCTCGCTTAACGGTTTCGGAAACCGGTAAACGAAGTCAATGCATGGAAACCGCTCATCCCCGCTCCCCATCTTTGACGGTGGAAGAGCGGAGGATCAGCTCGGTCGGAAGTTCCATGCTGCGCGCCGGTACGTTCTCCGCGGTCCCGGTGATGCGTTCCAGCAGCATCTGCGCCGCCGCGGCACCCACCTGCTCGGTCTGCAGGCGGATCGTCGTCACATCCGCCAGGGAGAAGATGGACCAGTCGTCAAAGGTGCACAGGCCCAGATCGCGCCCCGGCCAAAGCCCCTGCGCCTTCATGGTCATCAGAAGCTCCTGCCCGGTCGCGCCGTTCACCGACAGCAGCGCCAGGCGCTCCCCCGGGAACGCGCTCCGGAAAGCCTGCAGGCAATTCCCGCAGCTGTCAGGGTGATGCCGGTCAAATTCATAGACATAGGGCCCGGCCTCCGCGGGGGCCAGCGCCTTCATCGCGGCCAGATAGCCGTCCCGCCGCTGGATACGCGGCATGACGTCCCGGATCTCCTCCGAGAAAAAAGCGATCCGTGTATAGCCGCATTCGAGCATCAGGCGCACCGCGTCCCGGATGCTCTTTTCATACTCGTTGATCGCGGTATCCAGACGTCCGCCCTCCCGCAGGGAGCGGTCCGCCAGCGTCACAGGGACGCCCTTGTCCGCGATGGCCGATAAAAACTCATCGTTGCCGCCGGGGGTGTTGACGATCAGACCGTCCACGGAATTCTCCAGAAAGCCCTCGATGGCCTGGCGCTCCTTCCGCGGGTCCTCCCCGCTGTCGGCAAAGAGCACCTGATAGCCCGCCGCCTCGCACACGCCGGTGATGCCCCGCAGCAGGAGCCCGGAAAAAGGACTCCCCAAATCGCCGATGCAGCAGCCGATCAGCATGGAACGGCTGGCCTTCAGGCGCTGGGCGGAGCGGTTCGGCCGATAATCCAGCTCCCGGATCACACGCTCGATCCGCAGCCGGGTCTCCTCGGAGATGTTCTCGTAACGGTGGTTCAGGAAACGGGAAATCGTGGTTTTCGACACCCCGCAAAGCGCCGCGACCTGATCGATCGTTACCTTTTTTCCTGCTCCACTATCCATGGTAAACAGTCTCCTTCATTATCTGTTCATACTTTATCATCCTGTTAATCTCCTGTCAATAAGGTAAAAAGCACCATAAACGGCCCTAAAATTCTGTGCAACATGACACATTGACAATTTCCTTTCTCTCTGCTTGATTCGCTAATTCCTCTCTGGTATAATGAATGAAAAGCAAGAACCGGAGGTGACCGTGCGTGGCTTTGGATCAGGAATATTTTGACTCCATCCATATCGACGTCGTCAAGAAAAAGTACTATAACGCCAACAAGGTCGAGGCTGTGTTTGCGGATATCCGGAAGCAGGCGCAGGAGCTGATGGAAGAAAACGCGCGCCTGCGTGAGCAGCTGCAGGGCGTGGGCGACCGCAAGGCCGAGCTGGGCGAGGCCGTGTTCTCCGCGCAGGAGCTGTACCGGGACATCATCGAGAAGGCCAACCGCCGCGCCACGGCCATCGTGGCCGAGGCCGAGCAGAAGCGTCTGGCCATCGACGGGGAGAACCAGCGCCAGCAGGACTACTCCGTGCAGAAGGTGGAGCAGTGCTTTGACCGGGTGCGCCGGCAGCAGCAGGCCGCCATGGACACG
>CAMNKQ010000024.1 GCA_946542465.1 uncultured Clostridia bacterium
GGTCATGGGTGACGTACATGAAGGTGGTGTCGATGCGCTGGCGGAGCTTGATGATTTCGGCGCGCATCTCGTTACGGAGCTTGGCGTCCAGATTCGAGAGCGGCTCGTCCATCAGCATGACCTTCGGGGCGCGGACGATCGCGCGGCCGATGGCGACACGCTGGCGCTGGCCGCCGGAGAGAGCCTTGGGCTTGCGCTCCAGGTACTGAGTGATGTCCAAAATCTCGGCAGCCTCACGGACCTTCTTGTCGATCTCGTCCTTCGGGGTATGACGCAGCTTCAGGGAGAAGGCCATGTTGTCATACACGGTCATATGAGGATACAGGGCGTAGTTCTGGAAAACCATGGCGATGTCACGATCCTTGGGGGCCACGTCGTTCATGACCTTGCCGTCAATGATCAGCTCGCCGCCGCTGATCTCTTCGAGACCGGCGACCATGCGCAGGGTGGTGGACTTGCCGCAGCCGGAGGGTCCGACCAGCACGATGAATTCCTTGTCCTTGATGTCCAGGTTGAATTCCTGGACGGCGACGACGCCTTCATCGGTGATCTGCAGGTTCACTTTCTTCTTTTCGGGTTCGTCCGCAGCCTTTTTCTTGTTCTTTTTCTTCTCTTCGCCGCTGACGTAGGGGTAGACCTTCTTGATGTTTACCAGTTTGACTTCTGCCATGTTTTCCGACTCCGTGCACACAGCCTCCGCTTGATGTGCACTCACGGCTCTCCGCGCTGGAAGAGTCCGCGTTGCGACAGGTCTCCACACTGCCGCAGCCTGAGTCAAGGCCTTTTTTATCCTCCTTTTTTTCACAGCTTGCCTGCCATGTTTGTGGAGTGGCAGGGGCCGTGGAATTAACATGCTTATTCTGATCGAAGCTGCGTGGATGATCTTTCGTGACGTCCTTGCAAGCTTCAAACATCTCGACCGGTTTGGCTATTCTCTGGGTCTCTTGTGCCCAGTACTTTCTAATAAAACTATATCATAGAAATTGTCGTTGGCTTCTATTCAATTTTATTGATTCGCTACCACTTTATCAGGAGGCCTTGTTCTTCATTTCTATTTCCGCTATGATGCCAATGAACAAAGGGAAATCTATCCGGAAAGGAATACTATCAATGAATCGTATTTCGATGAATGCAGGCTGGCAATTTGTCAAGTTGCCTAAGGGCATCCCCGCCGAAAGAGAGGATCTGGACTGGGAGACGGTATCTCTTCCTCACACCTGGTATCGGGAGGATGATCCCTACCACGGTCTTGTGCTCTATCGCAGGAAGTTAGAGGTCGAGGATGGATGGAAAAATGCTTTTCTGGAATTTGAAGGCGCCGATCAGCGCTGCCGCGTATTTGTCAACGGCAGGGAGATTGGAGAGCACAAGGGAGCCTATGCCCGTTTCCGCTTCCCGGTGCCCGAAGCGGCGCTGAAAAGCGGCGAGCTGCGGATCGAGGCTCTGCTAGATAACCGTGTCTCTGCGGATGTCTCTCCCAATTTTGGAGATTTCACGATCTTTGGCGGACTGTATCGGAATGTGAATCTTCTGGTCACCAGCGAAGACCATTTTGATTATTGCTATTACGGCACCGACGGTGTGATCGCCCGCGCGACTGTGGACGAGACCGGCTGCGGCCTGCTGGAGCTGGAGCCCCATGTCTGCACCGACAAGACCGGCGCGTTCGTCGCGTATACGCTGACCGGACCGGAGGGCGAGCTTGCCGCCGAAAGCTGCGCCGCCGCAAATGAGAGCTGTTCTCTGCGTGTCGCGGAGCCGAAGCTCTGGAACGGCAAAAAGGCCCCGAGGCTCTACACGCTCCGGGCGGCGCTGCAGGTCGACGGGGAAGCGGTGGATGAAACGGTGATCCGGCTCGGCTTCCGCAGCATCAGCATGAGCCCGGAGGAGGGCCTGCGCCTGAATGGAGAACTCGTCAAGCTTCATGGCGTCGCCAAGCATCAGGACCGCGCCGGCGTGTTCTCCGCCGTGAGCAGGGAGCAGATCGACGAGGACTTTGCGCTGATCCGCGAGATCGGCGCCAATGCGATCCGCCTGAGCCACTACCAGCATCCGCAGCACACCTTCGATCGCTGCGACGAGGATGGTCTGCTTGTCTGGGCAGAGGTCCCCATGCTGAAGATGACGGAGAACGGCGCGCTCTACACCAACATCGAGCAGCAGCTCATCGAGCTTGTACTGCAGAACATCCATCATCCTTCGATCTTTTGCTGGGGCATCCAGAACGAGATCGGCATGTTCCGGGACGCGCCCTTCATGCACGAGGAGTGCCGGGTGCTGACCGCGCTGGCGAAGCGGCTCGATCCGAACCGGCTCGTGACAGCGGCAAACCTCTATAACGTAAAGCCCGTAAGCCAGCTCAATGCCATCACCGATATGGTGGGCTACAACCTGTACTTCGGCTGGTACTACGGCGAGATGGCGGATTATTCAAAATACCTGGACAATTACCACGCTCTGCGCCCGGAGATGCCCCTCGGCATCAGCGAGTACGGTGTGGACTGCAACGTGAAGCTGCACAGCGAGAACCCGAAGGTGAAGGACTACTCGGAGGAATACCAGGCGCTCTGGCATGAGACGGTCTACCCCATCCTGCAGAGCAAGGACTACCTCTGGGGCAGCTTCATCTGGAACATGTTTGACTTCTCCAGCGACCGGCGCAATGAGGGCGGCGTGAGGTTCATCAACGGCAAGGGCCTCGTCAGCCATGACCGAACGCTGCGCAAGGACGCTTTCTACTATTACAAGGCCGTGTGGTCGGATGAGCCTTTTGTTCATCTCTGCGCCAGCCGTTTTGTACGGCGCGCGCGTGAGCGGATCGACGTCAAAATCTATACAAACCTTCCCCGTGTTACACTCTGGAAAGACGGAGAGAGAATCGGAATCGGGGAGAATAACGGAAACGGAAGGGTCCTTTTCCGGGACGTGGCTCTTGCTCCCGGTATAAACCAACTGTGGGCGGTGTCCGGTGACTGTGAGGATCGCTGCCTCTTTGAACGTGTCGAGAAACCCGAAGAGAGCTACCGTCTGCCGGAGGAAACGAGCGGACCTGTGCGCAACTGGTTTCTGAGTGATGACGATACCGTCAAGGAGGGCTATTACTCCATCATGGACACGGCAGAGGATGTTCTCAGCGGGGCCCGCTCCGTGCTTGTACGTTTTGTCCCCAGCCTGGTGGAGGTGCTGGACCGGGATGTGATCCCGTTGGGGCTTTCGATGAAAAGCATCCTCAGCCGGGAGCTGAAGAATGATCCCGACACGATGAAGCGCATCAACGATGCGCTTCACCAGATTAAAAAGGAACTCTGATTGAAGGAGGATTGTGAGATGGCTGTATCGCTGGAGCAATTCAAGCCGGCCAAGGACTACCTGATCTGCGTGGACTCCGACGGCTGCGCGGTGGACACCATGGACATCAAGCACAAGCGCTGCTTCGGCCCCTGTCTGGTGGCCGAGTGGGGCCTGGAGCGCTGGGAAAAGGAGATTCTCGCACGCTGGGACGAAATCAACCTCTACAGCATGACCCGTGGCATCAACCGCTTCAAGGGCCTGACCATGATGCTGGAGGAGGTGGACGCGCGGCTGACGCCGATCGAAGGACTTTTCGCCCTGAAGTCCTGGGTGGACACGGCGAAGGAGCTTTCCAATCCTTCGTTGGAAGCAGTGATCCAGGCAAACGACGCGCCGGTGCTGAAAAAAGCGCTGAACTGGTCCTATGCCGTGAACCGCGCCATCGCGGCGCTGCCCTGGGAAGTCAAGAAGGCCTTTCCCGGGGTAAAGGAAGGCTTTGAGGCGGTACGCGCCTTTGCCGATATTGCGGTGGTCTCCAGTGCCAACCGCGACGCGGTGGAAGAGGAATGGGAGACCTTCGGTCTGCTTCCGCTGGTGGATCTGGTGCTGTGCCAGGATGTGGGCAGCAAGGCCCACTGCATCGCGGAGCTGAAAAAGAAGGGCTATGCCGCAGACCACATCCTCATGGTGGGCGACGCCCCCGGCGACAAGGCCGCCGCAGAGACAAACGGCGTCTGCTATTATCCCATCTTGGTCCGGCATGAGGAAGACAGCTGGCGGGAGTTTCCCGCGGCGGCACAGAGGCTGAAAGATGGCGTCTATGCCGCATACGGAGAAGAGAAGGCAAAAGCATTTCTAGACAATCTCTCGGGAGGAAAAACACATGGTTGATTTGCGGGCCAAGCCCTATTCTCTCAGCGAAGAGCAGGAAAGCTGGGTGAAGCGCAGCATCGCCTCCATGACTCTGGAGGAAAAGATCGGGCAGCTTTTCACCATCATGACCTATCTCCCCGGCGTGCGGGAGGAGAACATTCAAAGGGAGCTTGACAGCTTCCATCAGGGCGGACTGCGCTGGCAGCGGAAGACAGCCGAGGAAACCTACGAACAGAATCGCCTTTATCAAAAGCACAGCCGGATCCCGCTGCTGATTGCGGCCAACTGCGACACCGGCGGCGCGGAGTGCGTACCCGACGGGACCTATATTGCCACGGCGGCTCAGGCTACGGCGGGCGGCGACGCGAGCACGGCCTATCACATCGGCCTTGTCAGCGCCCGGGAGGCGGGCAGCATCGGCGCCAACTGGCTCTTTAACCCCGTCTGCGATATCTATCAGAACTGGCGCAACACCATCGTCAACACCCGTTCCTTCGGAGAGGATCCGGACACCGTGCTGGCCATGTGCCGCGCCTATCTCCGCGGCGTTCATGATTCCGGCTTTGCCATGGCCTGCACGGCTAAGCATTTCCCCGGCGACGGCACCGAAGAGCGGGACCAGCATCTGGTGATCGGCTGCAATGATCTGAGCGTGGAGGATTGGGAGAAGAGCTTCGGCAAGGTGTACCGCGGACTCATTGACGACGGGATCGAGGCGGTCATGGTGGGCCACATCTGCCAACGCGCGCTGTCGCGGAAATACCGTCCCGGCATCCGGGATGAGGAGATCATGCCCGCCACCCTGGCGCCGGAGCTTCTGAACGACGTACTGCGGCAGGAGCTGGGCTTCAACGGGCTCATCATCACCGACGCCACCCAGATGATCGGCTTCAACGCGGCAATGCCGCGGGAGAAGGCCATCCCCGCCGCCATTGCGGCCGGCTGCGATATGATCCTGTTCACAAACGATTCCGCAGAGGATTTCGGATACATGCGCGCAGGCGTGGAAAGCGGCGTTATTACCCCCGAGCGGCTGCAGGAGGCCTTGGAGCGCATCCTGGGACTCAAGGCCAAGCTGGGGCTCACCGAAAGCTATGCATACCCCTCTCCGGAATACAAGACCAAATACGTTGGCTGCGCGGAGCACCTGGCCTTTCGGCGGGAGGCGGCTGATCTGTGTACCACACTGGTGAAGGACACACAGAAGCTTCTCCCTATCGACCCCAAGGACAAGCGCGTCTTTCTGGTCTATGAGCATAACATCCCAAACACCCGCGCCTACAGCGGAGACTCGGTAAAGGAAACCTTAAAACGGGAGCTGGAGAAAGCGGGCTTCACCGTGGACGTATGCCCCACTTTCTACGATCTGGAGGCGGAAAACGGCGTCAATTTCCGCAATTTCCTGACCATGATGGACAAGGGCAGCCGCGAAACCTTCAAGCAGAAATACGACCTGGTACTTCTGGTGCTGAATTACACCGGATATGCCCAGACAAACGAGGTGCGTGTGACCTGGTCTACAGATCACTCGGTGGATCAACCCTGGTATCTGGCCGAGGTGCCCACCGTGGCAGTCAGTCTGAACTTTACAAACCACCTCCATGATATTCCTCAGGCCAAAACCTTCATCAACGCCTACGGCAGCAAGCCGGAAAACATCCGCGCCCTGGTGGAGAAGCTCACCGGCAAAAGCGCATTTACCGGAAAGGCAGAAGAGAACGTCTTCTGTGGTCGTTGGGAAACAAAGCTTTAAAAAGGAGTGTTGCAACATGATCTCTACAAAATACGGTCTTTTAGAGGGTGTGTCCGGCGAGGGCTGTACCGTTTATAAGGGCATTCCCTACGCCAGAGCTCCCATAGGGGAACGCCGCTGGCGCAAGCCCCAGCCGCCCGAGGCATGGGAGGGCGTGTTCCACGCGGATCATTATGGCTGCAAGAGTATCCAGTTCGGCAATCCCCGGGATACCTTTTACAAAAAGGAGTTCTACAGCAATCCCGCTTTTGACGTGCCTGTCAGCGAGGACTGCCTGTACCTGAACATCTGGGTGCCGGAAGAGGCCCGTGGGAAGCTCCCGGTCGCAGTTTATGTACATGGCGGGGCCTTTCTCGGCGGCGCGGGCAGCAATTTGCCCTTTGCCTGCGATAAGCTGGCGCAGAAGGGCGTGATCGTTGTGACGCTCAACTATCGTCTCGGCGCGCTTGGCTTTCTCTGCCACCCGCTGCTTGCCGCGGAGGGTGAGAACACAGCCGGTGGGAACCTCGGCCTCTGGGATCAGCTTGCGGCCATCACCTGGGTCAAGGAGAACATCGCGGCTTTCGGCGGCGATGAGGATAACATCTCCGTATTCGGTCAGTCCGCCGGGGCCATGAGCCTGCAGGCGCTCGCCGTTTCACCCAAGGCTGCGGGACTCTTCCGCCGCATGGTTCTCCAGAGCGGCGGCGGCTATCACAACCCGCTCGGTGAGTACCGCCCCATCGAGCAGGCAGAAACCTTCGGCAATGACTTGCTGGAGGCGCTGGGGCTTCCGCGCCACGCCTGGAAGGAGAGCGAGGCGGGCCGCGAGGCCGCCCGGAAGGCATTGTGGGAGACACCGACGGAGGATCTCTGCACCGCGCTGAACAAGGCGCTGGGCATGGCCTTCCTGCAGCACAAGGGCATCCCTTATGTGCCAGTGGTGGATGGAGAATTGATTCCCGAGGACGGGAATACGCTTATTGAGCAGGGCAAGGTTCTTCCGATTTCATACATCCTCGGCTGTAACGGAAACGATCTAACCGCGGCGGCGGAGGACCCCTGCATGGAAAACAGTCGGATGCACAAGGCCAACACCGCCTACGCGCTGCGCATGACCCAACCCAGCTATGTGTATTATTTCGACCGTAAGCTGCCCGGCGACGAGGCGGGCTCCTTCCATTCGGCGGAGCTGTGGTATGTTTTCGGCAGCCTGAAATACTGCTGGCGTCCCCTGGAGTCGGAAGACTACGCACTCTCGAACAGGATGCTCAGCTATTGGAGCAACTTCTTCAAATCCGGTGACCCCAACGGTGACGGGCCGACGATCTGGCGGCCGTACACCGAGACCGACCCTTATGTGGAGCTCTTGAAATAACCGCCGGAAAAGAATCGGCCGCGGCAGAGAAACAAATCTCTGTCGCGGCCGGTATTTCTTTTACTTGATTTATTCGCCGTTGCCCTGGCTGCTCTCCCGGTACTGGCTAGGTGTGATGTGCTCGGTGTTCTTGAATGCGCGGGTGAAGGTGTTGGCGCTGGCATAGCCCACTTTCTCCGAGATATCCCGGATGGACTCGTTGGTGGTGCGCATAAGCTCCTTGGCCTTCTCCATGCGCAAATGTGTCAGATAGTTCAGGAAAGTCTCGCCCGTGTTGCTTTTAAAGAAGGAAGACAAATAACTCGGCGTCAGGCAGAAGTGGTCGGCTACACTGGTCAGGGTCAGATCCACGTCCCAGAAGTTTTGCTGAAGGTAGTCCAGCATCTGCGCGGTGAGCTGGGCGGTCGGAGATTGCTGGTTTTCCCGGACATAGGCACAGACCTTGCCGATCAGCTCAGCCAGCAGAGTCTCCATCTCAAAGGTGTTGTGCTGCAGGAACAGCTGCTTTAAGGGAGCTTCTCCATTCACTGTCAGCACCTCGGGATCCTCCACGCGGTAAGCGCCGGTCACGATGTTCATAACACCGATGCAGTAGGCCTGCGCCTCGTATAGTGCCGCATGCTTTTGCCGCACTTCGCTCTCCAGGCTCCGGTGAAGAAGATCCAGCGCTCCAGCTTCGTTCCCCGTAGCGATGTAGTTTTGCATCTGGGCCGCCAGACTCTCCAGCGCCTTGTCGATGGCACAGTGTTCGTCCGATTCCTCCAGGTACTGCACACCGCCCTCCGGCGCCTGACGGTGGGCCTGCATAACGGAATAATAGGCCTTGGAAACGGATTCCATCCCGCAGCCGACCTCGCTGACGCTGATCCACAGCATCTGATCGTACGATTCGCGCATATCCTCAGCCACGGTGTTCAAAATGCGGCGGGTCTCCGTCTCAAAGTCATCTCCCCCGCCGTTGAGCAGAATGATCAGGGAGTCGTCATCCACCGTTGCGAAAGCATAGACCAGGGATTTGGGCGCAAGCTGAATGACGCGCTCCTTCACCATCAGCATGGAGATCAACTGCTGATCCAGCTCTCCCTCCTGCAGCCGCTTCACCAGCGCTACACGGAATTTGTCATACGGAAGCAAGATGCCGACCCGCTGCAGAGTGTTCTGGAAGCGGGGATAGTCCGTCACCGCGTTTCGGAAAAGCTGCATCAGCACGCTCTCCTGAATGCGCGGCATTTCCTCCTTCAGCGTATTCTCCAGCGCCGACATGGAGCGGGACATCTCCTTCATGGAGCGCTCGATCAGGCTGAATTCCCCGGTGACCTCTTCCGGGTTTGCCTTGGACAGCATGGACTGCCGGCGCAGCTCATTCATTAGCTGCTTGAGAGGCCTGTAGTTGCGGCGTGCCAGAATGACGCCGATGATGTTGCCTGCGACCAGCACCAGCGCCAGCATCAGAAGACTCAGATTCCTGGCCCCGTTGAGCTTTTTGACCATGGTGTGCTCCGGCTGGATGGAGAGGTAGCGCCATCCGTTCAGCGCGGAGGCCTTGTGCGAGACCGTGTGCGAGCTACCGTTCAGGGTCTGGAATTCCTCCGCAGAGGCATCCGCCTCCGAAACCGCAGGCAAAAGAGCTTCGTTTCCAAACCACGCTGCGATCTCCCCCTCCGGGCTCAGCAGACAATAAAGGCCAGCCTTCGCTTCCTCCGTCTCCAGAATGCCTTGAAACAGTGCATCTTCCTGGATAACAAGACAGATTGTTCCATAGGGCGCCCGGCCGGTACTCCAAAGCGGCATTGTATGCAGCAAAAGCAATTTTCTCTCGCCCGTTTCTGTCTCCACAAGCTCAAACTGGCAATACGCACGCGAGTTCTGGAGTTTCTCCAGCACCAGGCGGTTCATTTCCTCGGAGCCAAGCCTTGTAATCCCCGCTGAAGCGCGGAAATCAATGTAGCTTCCGCTGATCAAGCAATCATACGATGAAGAATACAACAGGGTGTCGCACAGGCTGCCGGCTGAAGCGCTATAATACTTCAGCTGGTTGGAGACCTGCCAGAGCTGGTAGTTGATATCCTCCTGGCTGTCCAGCTTCTTCTCAAGCGCCTGGCTGATGGTCGCGTCGTTGGTCAGATCCAGCGCGTGACGCTGCAGGCCCTGCAGTCGTTCATCGGTAGCCAGCTGCACCTGCTCCAGCACCGCCGCCTGATAGTTGAGGTTCTCCTGGCGCAAAAGCGTATGGGAATAGAGATAGTTGACCATCACCAGCAGCAGCGGCAGGATCAGCATGATGAGGAACGAGCGCATCAGTTTATAGAAGGATTCATACTCTTTGAAGTGCGTTTTCAAATCCCGTTTCATTCCGGCACCCCGATCATCAGAAAGCGGTGTTTCCACTTCCTTAATATAGTGGTATCATATCACATTTTTTCCAGAATGGGAATGCTGGAAAGCCGGTTTCACAAGAATTGAAGGGGATTCCTCAGAATTGCAGATTTATCCTCAGCCCTGCCTGTGCTACGATAGAAACGGAAAGGATGGGATCAGATTGACTCAACATCAGGATACGCGTCAGATCTCCGCGCGAGTGGAGGAGCTTCTTTCACAGATGACGCTGGAGGAAAAGGTCGCCCAGCTCTGTTGCTGCACGCTCCCGGATACATTGGACGACGAAACCATGGAGCGGCTCTTCTCCCACGGCATGGGGACCGTGAACTATCTCAACTCAGCTCTGACGGGAGATTCTCAAAAGGATGTCGATACGCTCCAACGAATCCAGGAGTATTTGTGCCAGCATACCCGTCTTGGAATTCCGGTTCTGGCGCACAGCGAAGCGATCGCCGGCGCACAGATTCCCGGTGCCACGACTTTCCCGCAGTCCCTCGGCATGGCCGCCACCTGGCAGCCAGAGCTTGCCGAGCAGATGGGCGAGGCGGTCAGGGCTCAGCTCAAGAGCTACGGTATTTACGCAGCCCACTCGCCCCTCTTTGATCTGGGCCGCGATCCCCGTTGGGGCCGCATCGGTGAAACCTATGGGGAATCCCCGATGCTGGTTGCCCAGATGGGAACACGCTTTGTGAGGGGTCTGCAGGGAAATGATGAACTGATGGCAACTGCCAAGCACTTTATCGCCTACGGCAATTCCTGCGGCGGACGCAATGGCGGTCAGGTTGATCTGTCCGAGCGCAGCCTGCTGGAAGAGTATTGTTTCCCCTTTGAGGCGGCGATCCGGGAAGGCAACGTGATGGCAGTCATGAACAGTTATGGAACGCTCAACGGAGAGCCTACCGTTACTTCCCGCTATCTGATGACGGAGCTTTTGCGTGAAAAACTCGGCTTTGACGGTCCGGTAGTCTCCGATTACGGCAGTGTGGAACGGAGCTTTAACCGCTTTGGGACCGCCGCATCCCGCACGGATGCCGCTGTGCAGGCCCTGACAGCGGGGATTGACGTGGATCAGCCGGACGGTGTATGTTTCCATCAGCTGGTGGACGCTGTTCACGAAGGTCTTGTGGAGGAAGCCTGCATTGATCAGGCCGTTCACCGCGTACTTTCCGTAAAATGCCGGCTCGGTCTGCTGGACGACTGTGCACCGCAGGGGAGCTTCGAGATGCTCACAGCAGATCCCGCCGTCCACGCCCTGTCCCGCTCCATTGCGGAAAAATCTATTGTCCTGGCTAAAAACGACGGCGTCCTCCCTCTGCGTGAGAATCTGACCGTAGCCGTTATCGGCCCCTCGGCGGACACTGTCCTGCCCTTCTTCGGCGGCTACTCCAGCGTAGGCACGGTGAACGCCTCCAACCTGGACTTCAACCGCAGCGAGCTGGACAACTTCCGCACTATGATGCTGGAGATCTACACGACCCAGCGCAAGGACAAGCTTCTGGAGCGCGGTATCATTTTTGACGTGCCCCCCACGCCGGAGCAGGAAGCACAGATCCTGGAGCTTGTCAAGGAGGATCTCGGCAAGCGCAGCGAGCGCAAGGTCTACAAAGGACAGGAGGATTTCCTCCAGCGCTACTATCCGAAGGCAAAAACGGTGCGCCAGGCGCTCTCTGCGCTGCTGGGTGAGGAGCATGTGCTCTATGCGCCTGGCTGCGGCGTGAAGCTCCCCCTGGAGGGCGGGATTGAAGACGCCCTTTCCGCTGCCGAAAAGGCCGATATGGTCATTGCCGTGGTGGGCGGCCAGGAGAGCATGCGCTCGGTGGACGCCACCTGTGGAGAGAACAAGGACAATACCAATTTGGATCTGGAAGCGCCGCAGCGGGAACTGATGAAGGCTCTGTCCACAACCGGGAAACCGATCGTGACGGTACTGATCGACGGACGGCCTCTCGCCATCCGCGACGCGGACCGCTACAGCGATGCCGTGCTGTACGCCTGGCTCCCCGGGGAGCACGGCGGGGAGGCGATTGCCGATATTCTCACAGGCAAGGCGGTTCCCGGCGGCAAAATGCCGATCACTGTTCTCCGCCATGCCGGGCAGATCCCGATGCGTTACGATTTGCAGCCTTTGTTTGAAGGGCCGACTCACATGGCAGAGTATCTGGACAGCGAGAGCAGCACGCCTCTTTATCCCTTCGGCCATGGCTTGAGCTATACAAGCTTTCAGTACAGCGACCTCTCCGTCTCGCCGCAGGTCATCTGTGGAGAGACGATGGAGCTGAGCTTCAAAATCAGGAATACCGGCTGCCGTCCCGGCGAAGAGGTGGCTCAAATTTACATGCGAGACCTTCTTGCTTCCGTGGTGCGGCCCATGCGTCAGCTCGCTGCCTTCGCGCGTGTCGCCCTGGAGCCGGGAGAAGAAAAACTTGTGCATATCTGGATCGACACGCCCCAGCTCGCGTTTTACGGACGTGACATGCAGCTTGGCATTGAACCGGGGAAACGGCAGGTGATGGTAGGCTCTTCCTGCGAGGACATTCGTCTGCGCGGAGAAACGGAGCTTACCGGGGAAAGGCTTCTTCTGAAACAGCGCCGTTTCTTCCCGAAGGTTGAGATTATATAGCAAAGAGGTGACCCGCTCCATGAATCGAAATAACACAGAAGGCGAGGCCAATGCTCTGCAGCTGCTGGTTGGGAATCTTCTGCCGCGGGATTGGAAAAGCTTTGTCCTGGCCAATTTCCTGACAGCGCTCGGTGCGCTGCCCTTTGGTCTTGGGCTGGCGGCGGCCATGCTCACCCGCAGCTTCCTGATCCTGATGCTCGCCTGTGTGTTGGGCGGGGCCATCTTCGGCCCGGCGCTGTCCGGTATGGTGGACTGTATCCTGCGCAGCCTCCGTCATTGTCAGGACGACTGGTGGTGCAGCTATCGCAAAGCCTGGAAACAGAACTGGCGGGAATCCCTTGTGCCGGGGATCGTACTGTGCCTGTTTGTGGGTTTTCTCGTCTTTATGGGGCTGCAGGTCTTCTGGACCAGCGGAACGCTCCCGCTGGGCACAGCACTGTGCTGTCTGGCAAGCGCCCTGCTGGCCGCCATTCTCTTTTCCATCTTCTGGCCGCAGCTGGTGCTGTTCCGCCAGAGCCAGCTCTCCCGTCTGCGCAACTGTCTGCTCTTTTTCTTCCCTAACTTTCTCCGCTGCCTCGCTGCCGGCCTCCTGCAGGTCGCCTGGTGGGTACTGATGCTGGTTTTGTATCCCGGCTCGCTTCTTTTGCTCCTGTTTCTCGGCTTCTGGCTGATCCTCTACTGGACCTATCAGATCCTGTATCCGGCCCTGAACCGTGTCTTTCAGATCGAAGAAAAGATTGCGGAGGAATTCCCGGAGCAGTGCATGTAACGACAACAGATAAAAATACCGCCGCTGCCATTGCCGGCAGTGGCGGTATTTCTATAGTCTCTTATTTGGGCTTTTTGATGGTCCCCAGTTTCCTGTTGATCTCTTTGACAAAATCCTCGGTAAACTCTTTTCGCCGGAGATTAAAGATTTTCAGCAGCGATACCGGCGCGCTCTTGGCAAACTCGAAATCCGCAGCCAGGACAGGTACTTCCTTTTCAAGCATCGCCAGCACCCTGGGATCCGCCAGCAGCTCACGCATGGGATCAAGCACAGACCAGCAGTCCGGGTCGAAGAGCTTGTCAGACGACTCCTCCTGGGTAAACCAGTTCTTCACGTTGTATTCCGGATTCGGATCTACGTAGATGTAGCTGGGCTCCGCTTCTGTCACGCCGATCAACGTAATCTCATCGATGCAGCTTCCGCTGACAGCCTTCAGCCGATTTTCTCCCAGGTGGAGCGGCACATGCTCGAAGGTGAACACCGGTGCGCAGCCGCTGAGCGTTCCCAGATCTGTCCCATCCGCAAAGAGCTGCACGCTCTTCTGATTGGAGTAAACCTTGACGCAGGTCTCCTCACCGCAGCGTCTGGCAAAGCGCCGGCCGCCGATGTGGACGAAGGCGTCCCTGCTCCAATTGGCCTTGTAATAGTAAAAGGCATCCTTTTTGATCTTTCGGTCGAAGGTGGCGAGGCCTTTGCGGTTCTGGCCCTGGCAGCCGCCCTCGTTGCGGGCAAAGGAGCCAAAATCAAACATGTTCCAAACAAAGCTGCCCCAGACAAAATCGCGGTCACGCAGCTTGGGATATACGGTCTCGTGGAACAGCGCCTGAAATTCCTCGCTGTAGTCCTTCCGCTTGGGGGCGGCGGAATGGAGATCCGGCGAGCCGTCCACGCCGTATTCGCTCACGCACAGGGGAACCTGCGGATTCTGGCTGTGGAAGCTGTCGAGGAAGCTGTCGTAGTCCTCCATCTCATGGTGATACCAGCCGAAATACACATTGTAGCCGAGAATATCGGGGATAAAGCAGAGCTCACTGTTAAAAGGAACGGAAAAGAGGTTTGCCGCCGTGGTCGGACGGGAGGGATCCAGCGCCTTCGTGTGGGCGTTGATCTCCTCGGTCTTGCGGTACATCTCCAGACTCTCGCCCAGCATGGCGATCTCGTTTTGAATGCCCCAGCAGAAAATGGATGGGTGATGCTTGTTTTGAAGGATCAACTCGGTCATCTGCTGCTTGGCGTTTTCAACGATTGCCTCGTTTCCGTCCGGCATCCCCAGCATCGGGATCTCCGCCCAGACCAGCAGACCGTTTTCGTCGCACAGGTCATAGAAATAGTCCGGGTGTTGGTAATGGGACAGGCGCAGAGCATTTGCTCCCACCTCGCGAATCAGCTCCATGTCGGTGTCCAGCTGCCTTCTCGTCGGGGCGTTGCCCATCTGATCCCAGTCCTGGTGCTTGGCGACGCCGTTGAGCTTGAGGTGCTCCCCGTTCAGGAAAAAGCCCTTGTCCGCGTCCACTCTGCAATCCCGGAAGCCGCAGCGCAGGGAAACGCAGTCTTCACACACGCCGTTTACCACAAGCTCCGCGCGCAGGGTGTAGAGGTAGGGATCGTCCTTGCCGTTCCAGAGGTGGGGATTGTCAAGCTGCAGCTGCACGGCGCTTTCCTCCGGGGTCGCCTCCGCCTGCACTGCTGTGGTCTCGCCGTCCATCAGGCGATAGATGATCTTACCCTCGCCGACGACATGGGCGTTCGCTTTCACCAGGCCGTCAGCCCGTGTTTCGATCTCAAGCCCGCTGGAGCCATAATAGAGCAGATCAAAGTGGTTTTTGCCGGTGGAGATCAGTGAGACCTCACGGTAGATACCGCCGTAATTGTTGAAGTCGCCGCCCAGCGGGCAGATATCCTGATATTTGTAATTGTCAGCTGTGACGGTGAGAAGATTATCTCCCCCATTCAAAGCCTCGGTCAGTTCAAAACGGAAGCAGCTGTAACCGCCGCGATGCTCGCCAATATACTGCCCATTCAGCCAGACGCGACACACGCCGGCAACTGCGCAGAACTCCAGAAACACACGCTCTCCGGCAAGTTCCTCAGCACGCAAATGCCGCTGATAGACACGGCAGCCCACCTCTCCGGGGTTCTCGGCATTCCACACATGGGGAACACAGACGCTTTCCATTTTCTCCGGCAGAAGCGGCAGTTCGTTTCCCTTCGGGGCCTCAGTGACCCCATAGCGCCATCCGTCAGTCAATAGGACCTTTGTTCTCATAGCTTGCTCCTTCCTATTTTGTAAAGGCCCGCAGCACCTTGTACTGCGGGCCAAATCGGATTGTTTCCTGAAAGCTTAGCGGTTCATGAAGGCTGTGTAAGCATCCTGTACCCACTGGGTGGCATTCTCAATGCCCATTCCCTTGATGGTGTTCACATAGGTGTCCCAATCGGAATCAAGGTTGGCCTGGCCGGTAATGAACTTGATGTACATCTCCTGGATATAGGTCTGCACCTCGTTCATGATCATACGGTAATCGTTGGCATGGTCCTTGTGAACAGTCAGCTTGGGCAGGTTTGCACCCTGATCCAGGCTCTGCCACAGGCTGCGGGCGGCACCCTGCTCGGGCATATTCACAGCCAGCTGCACGTAAGCGTCGTTGTCCATGGCATTGACGAAGCCGTACATGGGCAGAGCGTAGTCGAGAACAGCCTCGGTGGGAGCCTTGCCGTCGGCAGCGTTCATAATGTTATCGGTGAAGGTTTTGGTGCCATCGGCGGCTACGGTGTAGCTCTCGCCCTCAATGCCCCAGGAGATCAGATCGCTGCCCTCATCGGAGTAGAAGAAGTCCAGAACCTGGGTAGCCAGAACGGGATCGGAGCAGCCGCTGGAGATAGCAGCCTGGACGCCCGTGTGGGCAACACCACCGGCCAGAACATAGCTGGAGGGATCGCCGGCATTCAGAACAGGCCATGCCACGCCGGTGAGCTGGAAGTCGGGATTGTTGGGGCGAACATTGTTGGTAATATTGCGGATGCCGCTGTTGATGGCCATCGTGGCAACAAGGCAGGAGCCGTCGGCGACCTTGCCGTTGAGGGCAGTGCCGTCATTGGACATAAACTCAGGATCAATCAGGCCAGCGCTGTACCACTCATTGAGCTTGGCGAGGTAGGCCTTGTAGTTATCGGTGATGGGGCCATAGACGACCTCACCGTTCTCACCCAGGCAGAACTCGGTGCGGGTGTTGTAAGCGGGCAGCAGCTCGTTGAACCAGACAGCGCCGGTGTAGCTCTTGCTGGTGGAGAGAGGATACTTGCAGGTAGGATCCTGCTCCTTGACAGCCTTCATCACTTCTTCCCACTGATCAACGGTCTCGGGGAGAGAAAGACCATACTTGTCCAGCACATCCTGGCGGAAGACCGGGCCGGAGGAAACGGGGATGCTGACGGTAAAGGTGTAAAAGGCCTGATACTTGCCGGCGTCGGAGCGCACCTCACGCGGATAAGCCTCGTTGCGCTCGAGAACCTTCAGATAGTTGGGAGCATACTGGCGGATCAGCGGATCCATATCGATAAGAATGCCCTGGTCAACCAGTTCGGAAAGACCCATGGCAGCGGTAGAGAACTCCCAGACAATGATATCGGGGTATTTGCCGGAACCGATCATGAGGTTAAACTGGTCAGCCTCGCTGCCGGTGGTGGGGTGAATGAACTCCAGTTCTACGCCGAGCTTTTCTGCGGCGGCCTTGATACCGGCCACGCGGCCATAATCGCCAATGACGCCGGCAGAATTATCGCGCATGTAGATGGTCAGCTTCTTGTTTTCGGTGGTCAGAGGATAGGTGGCCTCGACAGGCTCGACAGGCTGCGAGTCGTCAGCTGCGGTTTCGGTATTGGCGGTCGAGGTTTCCGAGGAGGAAGCCGCAGGGGCGGAGTTGCCGCAGGCGGCCAGAGCCATCACCATCAGGACGGCCAGAAGCAGGGAGAGAAGACGAGTGGCTTTTTTCATTCTGTTTGACTCCTTTTCCGCGTGATGTCACGCTTATAATGTGATGATAAACGCTTGCCGGGAGAAAGTATATCTACAGTTTTTTGGAATCCGTTGCAATTTCCCAAATTCCATATTCTGTATGATACATCATGAGGGTTTGCTTTATCCCTTAACAGAGCCGACCATGACGCCCTTGGTGAAGTACTGCTGCAGGAAGGGATACAGGCAGAGGATCGGCAGTGTGGAGACAATAATGGTGGCGTACTTGATAGCGTCGGCCATCTCCTGGGTGAGGGCAGCGCCATCGTTCATCGCGGAGGTGGCGCTGGAAAGGACGATTTCGCGGGTAATCAGCGCCAGGGGGAAGAGCTCACGGCTGTTGGGAAGATAGAGCATGGCATTCATCCACCCGTTCCAGTGGCTCACACCGTAAAACAAGGTCATGACCGCAAGAGAGGTGGCGCTGACAGGCATATAGATCTTCCAGAAAATCGTCCACTGGTTGGCACCGTCAATCTTCGCCGACTCTTCCAGTGCATCCGGGATCGACTCAAAGTGGGTGCGCATAATGATGAAGTTGAAAACGGAAACAAGGCCGGGAAGAATCACAGCAAAACGGTGATCCAGAAGACCAAGGTCGCGGATAACCAGGTAGGTGGGGATCATGCCTCCATTAAAGAACATGGTAAAACTGATCAGAAGGGTCAGAGGCTTTTTCAGCATCACGTTCTTCCTGGACAGGGCGTAGGCCAACATGGCAGTAAGAAGGACGTTAAGCGCTGTGCCGACAACGGTATAGAGAACTGTGTTTTTCAAGCCGGTCCAGATATCCGGATTGGAGAAAACGCGCCTATAGGCGTCTAAATTAAGCTTTTGGGGCCAGAACAGCACACCCTTGCATCCGGCGACGACAGTCGGATCGGAGAGCGAGGCGCAGAAAACATACCACATTGGGTAGAAACAGGCGAGAACCAAAATGGCGATGACCGCATAGGAGACGATGTCAAATATGAGGTCTTCTTTCGACGTTTTAATCGTATTATTCTTCATTGCTGATTCACGTCCTTTCTTACCAGAGGCTGGACTCAGTCAGTTTCCGGCTGACCTTGTTCATAACAACAACCAGGATCAGGTTGATCACGCTGTTGAAGAGACCGATGGCTGCGGCGGAGCTGAAGTTTGCACCAAGAATGCCCTGCCGGTAGACAAAGGTGGAAATGATATCAGCAGTCTCATAGGTGGCTGGGCTGTAGAGGTTGAACACCTTTTCAAAACCAAGGCTCATCACATGGCCCAGGCGCATCAGAAGCATGGTGACCACTGTGGGGAGGATGCTGGGGAGAGAGATATGCCAGATGGTCTGCCAGCGGGAGGCTCCGTCGAGCTTCGCTGCCTCAAACTGTGCGAGGTCGATGCCTGCCAGTGCCGCCAGAAACACCACGCTGTCCCAGCCAAAGTTTTGCCATATCTCGGACCCGACGTAGACAGTCCGGAACCATTTGGGATCGGACATAAAAGCAATGGGCTTGCCGCCAAAGAGCTGAACAATCGTGTTGACCAAACCGTTGAGGCTGAAGAAGTTAACCACGAGGCCGCAGATGACCACAATGCTGATGAAGTGCGGCATATAAGTCACTGTCTGAGCCAGTTTTTTGAAGCCGCGGCTGCGAATTTCGTTGAGTACCAGCGCGAACAGAATGGGGATCGGGAAACCGAAGATGAGCGTCTCCAGACTAAGCACCAGGGTATTGCGGAGCAGGCGGCCAAAGTAGTAGCTGTGGAAGAAGTCCATCAGATACTTGAGGCCGACAAACTTTCCGTCGAATAGTCCTCCGGAAATTTTGAAGTCCGAGACTGCGATGTACAGGCCGGCCATTGGCGCGTAGCAGTAGACGATGAAATAGATCAGCGCCGGCAGCGCCATTAAGTACAGGATCCAGTTTCTCTTGAAGTCCAGGGCCAGTCGCTCAAAGAACGGCTTCTGCGGTTTGCCCCGGAGCGCCCTTGCGGGCTTTTTTGCCACAGCGGCAGTTTGTGTTGGCATAATCAACCTCCTAACAGTTTGACCTCTCACAGCTGGGGTTTTGAGCTGGTTACACTATACCAATACCTTTTTTATTTTTCTATCTGCAGTTCATTGGATTCCGTGACAATCCCCAAAATGCGGCCATGCATTTTTTGTTCCGAGGGTGCATTTTTTTGTGAATCACCAGAGTTCCTTGTGTTTTAGCATGTTTGTCTCTCCTGAAAAGAAAACAAAGCCTCAGGAGAGAGGATCTCATACATGCGATCCTCTCTCCTGAGGCTTTGTCATACTGCGGCTCAATTCTATTAAGACCACTGATACGGAAAACGAGGATGGTTTATCGCCATCCTCGTGTTTCTGTCAGATTTCTCTCATCTGCCCGTCTGTCAGCACGTCCAGCATGATCTTCGCGCCTAATTTGAAAGCCAGACAAAATGTCTCGCAATCGGTCAGAACATTCACCTCCCGCTGGGCGGTCATGTATTCCTCAAAAAGCTCTTTCTGCTCTTCGGTGAGGCCGTCAGTCAGGGCATCCCCGGCTTTGACGACCTCATCCAGAGCCTTTGCGTATTGGCTGTTACGCTTGAAGCTGCGGTCGCTGGGACGAACATCGCCAAGGTAGAGGTCTTCCAAAACAAGCATTCCAACACCCCCTCAGCAGTACACGAGCTCGTGCAGCACGATCTCTTCTGCCCGGTTTCGGATGCTGTTCATACGGCGCACCCATTCCATCTGATCGGCCGCTTTGAGGATCTCGGTCACGCCTTCCTGCTCGGCCATCTGCCGAATGATGAGCTCCATGCGATCCTCGCAGGCTTGGTCGATCTCGGCCAGGTGCCGGAACAAC
Organism: uncultured Clostridia bacterium; assembly: GCA_946542465.1. Lineage (GTDB taxonomy): Bacteria > Bacillota > Clostridia > Oscillospirales > Oscillospiraceae > Limivicinus. Next base: position 19,892 of record CAMNKQ010000024.1, read on the forward strand.
TTCCCGGATAAGAGCATACTGGAATAAAGCGCGGAACGATGCTCCTTCAGATACCGTTCCCGCATCCGGCCATATTTGCCGAAGGTCGCTGCGTCATCTTCGATTATGAGATCGGGGAGGTAAACATCTCCGTATTTTGTATAGGTGATTTCCATTGAGTCGGCTCCTTTCACAGTCCGAAAAAGTTTCTTTCGTCAAAGAGTGAATTGTTTTTTCTTTTCGTATTGCAACAAACCGTGAAAGCCCGAAAACCTCGTTTTCATTAGAACTCCATTAGAACAGGGGAAAGGGCAAAAAGTAAAGATAAAGAAAAAGTTCCGAAAACGCTTATTTCTAAGCAATTTTCGGAACTTTTGTGGTGCGCGAGGCGGGACTTGAACCCGCACGCCCGGAGTGAGCACTAGAACCTGAATCTAGCGAGTCTGCCAATTCCACCACTCGCGCATCTCTGGA
>CAMNKQ010000025.1 GCA_946542465.1 uncultured Clostridia bacterium
AACGCGGGGCGTGGTCGATCAGGCCCATCTCACCCAGATACTCGTCCGCATAGTAGGTCTTCAGCAGTTTTTCCTCCGCTGTACCGTACTTGGAATACACGCCCACTTTGCCGGTGTACACATCATACAGGCATTCGCCGGGATCGCCCTCCCGAAAGAGGATCTCACCCTTTTTGCATGTTTTGATTTCCATACTGACCTCCTTGTGTATCATACAAGTTTTTTCTAAAGCACGTCATACCATTTTCTGATTAAAATCTTTAATCAGAAAATCCGCATTCTTAGCAAAAGTATACCACAGCCCACTGAAAGATGTCCAGTAACAGGCACAGTTTTTGTAAAAAAACGGTCCGCTTTAGGAAGCACACAGGCCCCTGCCGCCACACGGCAGGGGCCTGCGCCAAAACAGGGTCAGCGGATGATGGTGGGATAGATGGTCAGCTTCTGGCCGATGCTGATGACGTTGGGGTTCTTGATGTTGTTCCAGCTCTGGATCTGGGCCACGGTCACGCCGAAGCGGATCGCGATGCCGGACAGAACGTCGCCGCTGGCAACGGTGTAAACCACGTAGCTGCCATAGTTGACATAGGTGCCCTTCGCATACTTCTGCCAGCTGCCGGCGCCGCCGGAGACTTCCTCGAGTTCGCTGTCGTTGATTTTGATTTCGTCAGACATTGTTTTTTTCTCCTTTCAAATGTGAGAAGATGTCGGTCTGTGTTCCGCATCTCTTGTTTACAGCTGCATCATACCATCGCATTTGTCACAAAAGCGTCACACGGAGCCTCTTATCTCTGTTCGTTGACATAGATCGACGCCCGGCTCTGGATCTGGCGGACCACATCCTCCACGCTGCGCTGATCGACAAAATAGGGCGCCGCGCATTCCACGATGAGATCCTTCAGACTGTTGTCGGTGCTGAGGACGTGGCTGGTCGCCGCGACGATCTCCTCCACCAGGGCGATCTCCTCCTCGGTCGAGGCGCGCAGCTTCATGCGCATCCCCGCCGCCGTGACGCTGCCCCGGTCGGCCTCGATCCGATTGCCGTCCTCATCCAGTGCGAAGCTGCCGTCCGGGTTGCGCTGATAGGCCGTCGTCAGAGCGTCGTGCTTCATCTGCTCATACACCGTGAGATTGGTGGGGAAGACGCTGCCGCTGAGCTGCTCCTGATAGGCCGGGAGGAAGAACTGGCGGACGAAGGCCCAGGCGGCCTCCTTCTCCCCGCAGGAGGAGGAGATGGCGAAGGCGTTGCCGATCTGGGCAAACATGCTGCCCACGCCGTGCTCCGTTGGGTATCCGACGAAGGTGCACTCTGCGCCGCCGAGGCCGACGGTATTGGCCTGGACGTCATCAAAGCAGGTGAGGTTGCACTGCTTCATCAGCTGCTCACCCATGAGCAGACGCAGGTCGGAGTCCAGCTCCATTGCCGAGCTGTCCCCGCTCCAGTCATAGGCGGTCGGGAAGCTGCGGACAAAGCGCAGCAGCTCCCGGAAGCTTTCGGAATCGAAGAAGCATTCGCCGGTGTTCCAGTTTACATAACTCTCCATCTCCAGATACATCAGGAAGGTCAGAGCACTGTCCCGGGTGGTATAGACGTCGAACACCGTGCTGTCGGGGTGCTCCGCCTGCAGACGCTGCATCGCGGCGCTGAAGTCCTCCATCGTCCAGCCGAGCCGATCACCCACCACGTCACGAAGACCCATGGTCGTCATCACATAGTAGTTGCTCACGGTCTGATAGAGCTTTCCCTGCTCCTCAAAGGCCTCCAGCACATGCATGTTCAGCTGCTCCCGGCTCAGCTCCGGATCCGCGTCGATATATGGCAGGAGATCCTCCAGGAGGCCTTTTTCACCCAGGCGGCTCACCGGCAGGAGGCTGATATCGATGAGGTCCGGGACATTCCCGGCGATCAGTTCGGTCTGCAGCCGCGTGAGTCCCGCGTCCCAGTCCTCGGGGTTTGAACTGTTGTAATCATTATACTGGGAATAGTCGGTCACTTCGATCCGGTACTCGGTCTGGGAGCGGTTGAAGCGGCTGATCATCTCGCTGGTAAAGGGGTAGAGATTCAGCACGGCAAGGCGGAGGGTTTTCTTCTCCGGCACGGCGGACGCGTCGACCTGGTTTAAAAGGATCAGCTCATTCCGCACGCCGTCGTTTTTTTCCGAGGCGGCGGTCGTAACAAGGCTCCCATTTTCCAGCGCGCAGACACTGTCGCTGTCGCTGTGGGCCACATCGCAGGCCGCCCAGTCAAAGAGCTTCTCGCTCTCCCCCGTGGCCATGTTCAGGCTGTAGAAGCTGTCCCCTGCCCCGTAGTACAGGCTGTCTCCCGTCCCGCCGACCACGTCGGTCAGGAAGTCATCCGCCGTATACACCTCGCTCAGTTCGGCCTTCTCCGCATCCAGCAGCGAGAAGACCGGGGAGGAGCCACGGTACGCGGCCTCGGCCAGCGCGCCGCTGCCCAGGCGGACCAGGGCGGCGATCTCACCGTCCAGCTCGATGCTGTTTTTCAGCGCGCCGCTCTCCTGGTCCAGAATGCAGATGCGGTTCTGCTGGGCATAGCCCTGGCTGCCCACCAGCCACTCGTGCACCGCGAGGCAAAGGTTGCCTTTCGCGTCGCAGGCCAGACCCGGCACGGTAAAGGCATAGGACTCGGCGGCGGCCACCTCCTCCGCCTCAAAGGCCGAGAGGCTCTGCAGCGGGATCTGCTTGAGCACGCTGCCGTCCTCCTGGAGCTGGACCAGTGTTTTCTCCTCCCGGGTCAGGCCGCTCTCATTTTCGATGCGATAGCGGTTCTCCAGGACCCAGAGGCTGCCGTCCGGGTCGGCGTAGAGCTGCTCGAACAGCACGCCGCTGTTCTCTCCGGGCCGGCTCTCCGGTCTCTCCGGCGTATAGGGCAGAACCTCGGTTTTCCCGTCCGGCGTGGCTTTGACGAGGGTCGGCCCGTACACCCAGTACTGCTCCGGCCACTCGGGGCTGACGCCCTCCGGCGTCTCATCGGCGATCACGCCGGAGCTGATATAATAGAGCTCCTCGCCCCGGGCGCATCCGTTTTGCAGGGCCGAGCGCAGCTCCTCCGATTCCAGCGGGATGAACTGCGCCTGCCAGACGCCTGTCGGGTCAGTGCTTGCGGCCGTGGCCGCCGGTGTGGGCTCGCCGCCAGGCTGCTCCGTCACGGCGGGCCGGGCGGTATTTGTCGTTCCGCAGGCCGCAAGCATGGCGGCGCAGAGAAGGATAACAACAGGGATAATCAGCTTTTTTCTCATGGTTTTTCTCCTAATAAAATCCCCGCCGCAAGGTGCAGCGGGGACTGTTTGCTTTGCCTTGGTTATAAGGTTGCTTACAGCAGCATGGCGTTGACCAGATCCTGCACCAGGGCGGCATCGTAGCCGGCCGCACGCAGCGCGTTCACACGGTACTCGTTGTTGCCGTATCTGCCGGCGATCACATCTCTGGCGACCTGATCGTAGCCCTTGGCCAGGCCGTTCACCAGATGCTGCACCGCATAGTAGTCATAGCCTGCGGCCATCAGTCTCTGGCGCCGCTCCTCGCCGTTGCCGTATTTGCCGGCCATCACGTCCAGCGCCGCGCGATAGTTGGCGGTGACGCCGCCGCTCACGCTGCCCAGTTCCTCGTCGTTCATAACCTTATTCTTCAGTTCGCTCATGATGGTATCTCCTTTCAGATTGTAGGTCTTGTTTTTTTATTTGTCCTGCTTACGGGTACAGCATAACACAGCTTTTCTCACACAAGTGTCACACGATTTGCCAAGCGGTATCCGCGGGTACAGAAAACGCAGCGCCCTTTCGCGCTGCGCCTTCTGTCCCTTATGGTGCGATCAGAACTTGATCTTCAGCTGCTGGCCGACGGTGATCATGTCGGGGTTCTTGATGTCGTTCCACTTGATCAGCTGCTCCATGGTGACGTTGTACTTCTTCGCGATCTTGGCGAGCGTATCGCCGGACTGGACGGCGTACGGAAGGATGGAGCCTCCGGTCACCTGATCCATCTCTTCGTCGTTCATTGCGACTTTATTCACTGCCATGGTATTTACCTCCATTCTTTTTCCATCGCGGCGCCTGCAATTTAAGGATCACAGGCGCCGTTCTCTTGCTTGCGTGCTCAGGATAGCACAGGGTCTATCACAAAACCGTCACACGCGCGTGCTTATCCCACGTTCCCTTCCGCCGGGTATACATCCACGCTGTAGATGTTGGCCGCGATGGGATCGTTGTAGTAGTAGACCGTGCAGGGGTTGCCGCTGCCGGCCATGACCAGCTCACCGATCTGATTGCAGATACCGATGTCCACATAAACGGAGTTGCCGTTATCCAAGTAGATAAAGGCCGTGGTATCGTTGTCGCGGAACGCTCTGCCGCTCATCGTGCCATACACCGTCTCAGGGACGTAGGGTTCCGGATCGGGGACATAAGGTGCGGGCTCCACATTGGCGCTGCCGTAGATGTCGACCTGGTAGATGTTCGCCTCATCGGGGATATAGGTGTAGTACACGGTGCAGGAGGCGCCGTCATAGAAGTTGCCGCTCACATTGCACTTCCAGGCGTCGATAAAGACCTGCGTGCCGTCCGCCAGATTGATCGCATAACCGCCGCCGCCCTCGTAGGCGCTGCCGCTCATGGAGCCGTAGATCGGCTGAGGTTCGGGCTGGCGGCCCTCGATGCTGCAGTAGGTGAAGTTCAGGCCCTTGGTGGTTCTGCCGCTCCAGGTGGCCGTGGCGGGCGCGCCGACATAGATATCCCCGCTCACGCTGCAGATATCCCAGGGGATGAGCACGATGGTCGTGCCGTCCAGATTCACGTTGACGCCGCTGTTATTCCAATCGGCCACGCTGCCATAGTAGGTGCCGCCTTCGGGAACGTCCGGTTTGGTGTTGCCATAGATCGTGGCGCTGGTCACATTGACGCCTCTGGCGTGGCGGCCGTTGTAATACACAGTCGCGGGAGCACCGACATAGATTTCACCGTTGATGGTGCAGTCGCTCTGTCCAAGCTTGAAGATATCCACGCCCGGAACATCAATGGCGATGGTGCCGCCGGCGAAGTCATAGACATAGCCGTCCATGGAGCCGCTCTCGGGCTGCGGTGCAGGCTGAGGTGTGGGCTGGCCCTGCACGTAGATGTAGGCCGTGGTGGTGCGGGCGGTCTGGCCCCTGTAATAGAAGGTGCAGTAGGCGCCCCAGCCGTTCATGTCGGAAGAGACATTGGCGATGCTGAGCGTGGTGCTGTACTCCCCGGTCACATTGGCCGTGAGGAAAGAGTTGCGGAAGTTCTGCACGGAGAACTCGCCGCCGTAGGGGGAGACCAAGGTCCAGTTGAGGGACTCAAAGGCATTGGCGCAGGCCACAAACAGCGCGGTGCCGCCGACCTTCTTGTTCTCGTTGGTGGGGTTCTTGGTGACAGAAAGGAACTTCACTTCCTGAGAGGGAACGGGGGTAGCCGCAGGAGTGGCAGGCGCAGGAGTGGCGCTCGGGTTCGTATCTCCACCCAGGGCTGCAGGACGGGGAACGGGGAAAACCTCCGTCGGCTCCTTGGTTCCCGCAAATACAGCATAGCTGTCAACGATGCGGGTGGACTTCTCCAGGTCCTTGGCGGTCAGCCACTCGAAGTTGGTGCTGGTCTTCTCCGTGCCGGCGAAGGCGTTGCTGCCGGCGGCGTTATACTGCTCGCCGGAGATGGGCAGGCCGTTGGCGTCGGTATAGGAGATGTTGCGCCAGGTGCTCTCCAGCACAACATGCTCCACGGCATAGGCGTCGTAGTCGATCACGCCGTCCTTCAGGTTGACGGCGGTCTTGATGGTATAGACCTCATTATCGGAGATCACCAGCTTGTCATAGAACATGTAGAACCAGGTGTCGGTCTCCACATCGTGATAGGTATCGGCAACATCGGTCATGATGTCGGGGAAGGACTCGTCCTCATCCTTGTCGAGCTTGCACTCGGACATGGACTTTCTGTCCTCGCTGATCTCCCAGACCTTCAGGTTGGTGGAGCGATCCTGGGGATGGAGCGTGGCCGCGACGAACTCCAGATTGCCGTCGTGGTCAAGGTCAGTCACGGTATAGTACCAGGTGTTCTCGCTGTCCTTCTGCTCCAGCTTGCTCAACTGGGTCGAGATCAGGCTCAGCTGCAGGTCAATATCCGAAGCCTCGATTGTGACGTTTGCTGCATCATCGGCGAAGGCGCTCCCGGCCCCGCAGGCCAGCAGAGAAACGACCATAACAGCCGTGAGCAGATAGCTAATAAAACGTTTCATATTCGTCCTCCTTTTTTAAAAAACCCCCGCGGAGACCGCGGGGGGCGTTTCGCTTACAATGATTAGCGGACGATGGTGGGATAGATGGTCAGCTTCTGGCCGATGCTGATGACGTTGGGGTTCTTGATGTTGTTCCAGCTCTGGATCTGGGCCACGGTCACGCCGAAGCGGATCGCGATGCCGGACAGAACGTCGCCGCTGGCAACGGTGTAAACCACGTAGCTGCCATAGTTGACATAGGTGCCCTTCGCATACTTCTGCCAGCTGCCGGCGCCGCCGGAGACTTCCTCGAGTTCGCTGTCGTTGATTTTGATTTCGTCAGACATTCTAAGTTCCTCCTTTTATTTTTCAAGAGAACGATCTGCCCTGCAGCTGTCTCTCTTGTTTACGTGTACAGTGTAACGCAGGTTCTGTCACACAACTGTCACAAGGCTGTTATACCATGCTCTGTCCAACAAATGTCCAGTATACCGCCCGCAGATTTTCTTAATTTTATATCATTCTTCCTCAAAAGACCAGGCGATCTCATCAAGCTGGGCGTGCATGACCTCGGGCCAGCTGTACTGGTTCATATAGTCTCCCAGGTAATGATACCGGGATTCCTGTTTTTTCTCCAGCCAGTCGTAGAGATCGCACTCGATGCGGTCGGTGGCGATGGCGAGGCTCCCCCGCTGCTTGAGGATGATGCCGTTGAGCTTCAGCTTGGTGAAGGTGTTCTGCAGATCCTGCCGGAGGTTGGAGAGATAGGAGCTCTTCTTCTCCGGATCGCCGTCGTCCTCCCAGAGGCAGGCGATGATCTCGCCATTGCTGGTCTGGGCGCCGCGATTGTTTACAAGCAGGGCCACGATCTCCTTGGTCTTGGTATACTTGAACACCACGGGCTTGCCGTCCACAAAGAGCTCAAAGTTTCCGAAGGTCTGGGCGAAGAGGCGTTTGCCGCCGTTTGCAGTCTGCGGATAGCGCAGCTCGTCCAGCTCCCGCCTCAGTTCCGTCTCCACGATGGGCTTGGGCAGGATGCCGCTGGCATGCTGCCGAAGGGCGTCAAAGCCCATCCCCTTGTCCGAGGCCAGATAGATCAGGTTCACATTGGGGTACAGCTCCTGGAGGTAATGCCCGAAATCCAGGCCGCTCAGCTCCGGCAGGACCGCGTCGATCACGGCCACGTCGATCTCCTGCTTTCGGGCAGCCGCCAGGGCGGGCAGGCTGCTTCCGAAGCACATGAGGTTGGCCTCCGGCTCCATCTCGCTGAGCATCTGCATCATGGGAAGCTGCGCCGCCTCATTTTCCAATACGGCAAGGACATTCACGCTTCTTCCCCCTCCCGCTCGGCATCCGGAATGCGCACCACCCGGAGGTTCTGCTTTTTTCTCTCCTCTTCGCTGATGGTCAGGGGATCCGCCGCTCCCACCAAAAGCATCTCACCACCGTTGAGCGCGGCCTCATGCAGCGGCCCCGCGTTCAGATCGGTGATCACCAGTGCGGCAAAGCGGTCGAAGTTGTCTTCGTCGATCACCGGGAAATGATAGCGCATGCGGTACCAGTGCTTCGGGTCAAAGCGCGCTTCGCCGATATAGAGCCGGTCCGCGGTCGCCTCCACGTCCCGTGACGTGGCCAGCTGGCCCGCGACGGCGCCGATTTCGTCGCAAAAGAGCATCGCATAGACGCGAAGGATCTGATTGCGCACGGTGTCGCGCCTCCCCTGGCGTTCGATCTCCGTGTCCATCACGCGGTAGTAGTACTCCTGGGCTGTGTCGCTCTCCTCAAAATGGAGGATCGCCTCGTACAGCTCTCTGTTTATCCATGGATGTGCCATTCCACTCACCTCAGTCAAGAAGGTTTACATAACAAGAATTGTCAAGCCCGCGCTCACGACCGTGATCACGGCGGCAGCCAGCAGCTGCTGCGCCCGGCCCGCGGCCATCAGGCCGATGAACTCCCGCAAAAAGGCATTGGGCCAGAAGTACCATTTGGTCCGGCTGCCCATGCCATCGATGTCCCAGCCCTCCTCGGCCGCGAGGATGCCGCCCCGGTAGACATGATAGTTGGAGGTGGAAAAGGCGGCCTTTGCCGAGCCTCCCCTTTCCTCGATCAGCTTCCGGGAGAAGAGCATGTTTTCCCGGGTCGTTTTCGACTGCGTTTCCGGAAGGATGTACTCCTCCGGGATCCCCCGCTCCCGCATGTAGCGGGCCATGGCCTCGCCTTCGGCCAGCGATTCATCGCTGCCCTTGCCGCCGCTGGGGATCAGGACGGCCCGCTTTCCGGTCGCCTCCAGCTGGGCGTTCACGAAGTCGATCGCCCGGTCGACCCGTGCCCGGATCAGGGGATACAGGCTTCCGTCGGGCCGGATCTTGCAGCCGAGGACCAGGACGTAATCCCGGTCATAGGCCGGTTCGTGCCGTCCGGCCTGCACCGCCCGGATGACCGTGGCCGTCAGCAGGCACTCCAGATAGACAAAGAGGCCCGCGTAGACATTCAAAAGGACGTTGCGCAGCGGGAAGGTCAGCAGCGCCCGGGACATCCAGATGCCAAAGGCCGCGCCGCCCACCATCAAAAGGGAGACGACGATGCCCAGCATGTTGGACGGGCGCGTCCCCTCGTGCTTCATCAGCACCACATTGCTGACCGCGACCGCCGCGGCAAAGCCGACGATCACAAAGGCGGTCCGGCGCATGAAGGTCTGCGCCGTCACGATCGTCCCCACCAGCAGCGACCAGACCGTCCCCGCGTTCTCGCCGCGCAGGAAGGCCAGCAGCATATCGACCCGCAGGAAGCTGGCCACCAGGCAGAAGATCGCAAGGCCCAGCTCCGCCGTGGCGCGGTAGGAGAAGAACACGCGGCTCTTCTCCCGGAGAGAGGCGGCATAGAAGATCAGCGCCGCCGTCAGCAGAAACAGAGACAGGCAGGCCGTAAAGATCTCCCAGCCGCTGAAATTCCAGGTGATGCTGTCAAAGAGGATCCCAAAGGGCAGGGCGCGGATCGTGCTGGCCAGATCCTGCTCATACAGGCTGTCATTCTCCAGCCCGTCCCAGTGCAGCGTGGCGGTCGCCTCGCCATGGCCGAGGGCCTCCAGGCGGACGCCCAGCTCGACCCCATCCTCAGAGACGCGACTCTCCGCCACGCGGACGATGCCCTCCGGGCTGAAGCTCAGGCTGTGGCCGGTCGCCTCCGGCGGGATCTCATAAAACAGGGTCAGACCGCCGCCGCCAAAGCGGAGAAAAGCGGCAAAGACAAGGATCCACAGCAGCGCCGCGGCCAGGAGCTGAACGCCCGGCCGGCTGATAAAGGCTCTCTTCATCGCTGCGGGATCACGATCGTCGTGCCGGACTTGACCTGCTCGGCGTCGGTGATTTTGTTCAGCTCCCGCAGCACGCGGACGGTCGTGCCGAAACGGTGGGCCAGCATGGAGAGGCTCTCCCCCGGTTGGATCGTATACATAAAGACCGCGCCCCGATATTTGCCGCCGGAGACCTGTTCCATCTCCTCGTCCATCAGGGTCTCCCGCTGTGCAATTGGGTATTTTTCGCTCATTTCTTTTTTCCTCGATTTTTCAGAATCGGCTCAACTTACGCTCAGCCTATTCCCTTCTCTGTCACAAAAAACTCACACATCCAGACGCTGCCGCTCCACCAGCTCGGCAAAATAGCCGTTCTGCGCGATCAGCTCGTCATAGGTGCCGTCCTCCAGGATCTTTCCCTTGTCCAGCACCAGGATGCGGTCGCAGTTGCGGATGGTGCTCAGCCGGTGAGCGATCACGATGCGGGTGCACTTGAGCGCGTCCAGCGCATCGGAGACCTTCTTCTGCGTCTTGTTGTCCAGGGCCGAGGTCGCCTCGTCAAACATCAGGATCTTCGGCTTCGGGGCGATGGCCCGGGCGATCATCAGCCGCTGCTTCTGGCCGCCGGAAATGCCGCCCTGTCCCTCGGCAATGATGGTCTGCATCCCCATGGGCATGGCGCGGATGTCGTCCGCGATGCCAGCGATCTCCGCCGCCGCCCAGGCCTCATCCAGCCCCAGCTGGGGCGCGGAGATGACAATGTTGGAATAGATGTCCCCCTGGAAGAGGCTGCCGTCCTGGGTCACCGCGCCGATACGCCGGCGCAGGGAGCGCAGGTCCAGCTTGCTCATGTCCTTGCCGTCGTAATAGATGGCGCCCTTTTCCGGCGTCTCAAAACCCAGCAGAAGCCGCATCAGCGTGCTCTTGCCGCAGCCGGTAGCGCCGACAATGGCGATGTACTCCCCCGCCTTGATTTTCAGGCTCATGCCGTCCACCACATAGGGCATACGGTCGTTATAGCGGAAGTAGACGTTGGAGAGCTCAATGCTGCCGTTGAGGCGCGTGACCATGGCCCGGTTCTCGGAGGATTCGGGCTGGGTCTTCAGGATCGGCTCGGCCATCTCCAGGATGGGCTTGATCCGGGCCACCGAGAGCGCCACGCCGGAGAGGGAGGCGAAGGCCGCCGCCACGGAGCCGTAGGCCGCGTTGAAGGCGATGTACTCCGAAGGGCTCACGCGCGTCTTTACGGCGAGATAGTAGAGCACGATGGTGCCTACCAGGGTGATGGCGCTGCTGATGGCGCTGTTGGCCTTAATCAGCACCGGCGGATTGTAGCTGGGCTCCACCGCGTCGGCATAGGCCCGCGCCCATTTGGCGAAGGCCCGCTTCTCCGCGCCGGCCAGCTTGATCTTCTGCACGCCGCTGATGAGGGCAAAGCTGAGACCGTTCTGCTTGGCGCCCTTCTCCATGACCTCGCGGCTGAGCTTCATCTGCGTCAGAACGGAGACCGCGCTGACCAGCACCGTGACCAGGATGATCAGCAGGGCCGGGGCCACCAGGGCCGGGGCGTAATGAAAGATCTGGGCGATATACAGCAGGGAGAGCAGGGAGCTCAGGCCTGTTGAAAACACACTGCCCAGCAGCAGCTCGCACAGCTGGTTCACGGCGCTGTAGCGGCTGGAGAGCTCGCCCGAGGAATACCGGCGGAAGAAGTTCGCCGGCATGTTCATGACGCGCATCATCATGGCCGCCTCGGTGGAGAGGGAGGTCTTGATCTCCACCCGGTTCATCATCAGTTCCTTGACCACGCCGATCATCTGGGAGGCGACGATGGCCGAAACCATGAACACCGCCGTGCCCAGCAGCAGGGAGAGGTTGCCGCTCTCGCGCACGAAGCCGGTGAGGGCGCGGGTGATGTTGGTCATCAGCAGGCCCAGCAGGATGGGCAGCAGCGTCAGCAGGACGAGGGAGATGTAATCGCCAGTGCTCAGGCAGTCCTTTAAGTAGAGGATCAGATCCGGGATCCCCAGCTCCCGCAGCGGCAGAGGCCGATAGAAGCAGATGGCGCCGGTATCGAACTGGGCCGCCGTACGCTTATTGAGCGTCATTTTCTTGCCCGTGTCCGGATCCGTGAAAACGTAGCCGGCAAAGGGCTTGGGCAGCAGCGCCACCGCCGCGCCGTCCTCCTTCCGGAAGGCCAGCATCGGGCCGAAGGCGTCCTTGTACCAGCCCTCCTCCAGCGTGACATTGCGCCGCATCAGGCCGTGGGGCCGCAGGCAGAATTCCAGTTCATCGTCCAGCTCGCGAACGCTGTCCGGCACCTCGACCGGCTTATAGTGATAGTATTTCAGGATATCGTCGATGGCCGCCTTGGTGGCGATGCGGTCGTCGTTCAGGACGCCCGCCCGCTGTTTTCCCAGGACAACAGAGGCCATGCGAAACATGGAGTCTTCAAAGATCTCCTGATCTGACAGCTTTCTCTGTCGGATCTGTTCATCAAACCAACCCATTCTCTGCCTCCTCAGTCGCTGGTGATCAGCTCGGTATAGGCCCCGCCCAGAGCCATCAGCTCCTCATGGGTGCCGCGCTCCACCACGAGGCCGTGGTCGAGCACGATGATCTCGTCACAGTCGCGGATGGTGGAGAGCCTGTGGGCGATCACGATGCAGGTGATGCCGCGGTCCTTGACGGCCTTGACCAGTTCGTACTCGGTCTTGGCGTCCAGGGCGGAGGTCGCCTCATCCATGATGATGATGGAGGGATCCTGCGCCAGAACGCGGGCGATCTCCAGCCGCTGCCGCTGGCCGCCGGAGAGGTCCTTGCCGCCCTCGGTGAGCTTGGCCGAGAAGCCGCCGTCGCGCGCCATGATGTCGTCGTAGATCTGCGCATCCCGGGCGGCGAGGATCATCTCAAAGTCCTCAATGGACTCGTCCCACATTTTGATGTTGTTGGCGATGGTGTCCTCAAACAGGGTGATGTCCTGGTCCACCACCGCCACCGAGCCGGTAAACACGCTGCGGTCAATGGCGGAAATGGGCTTGCCGTCAAAGAGGATCTCCCCGCTCCAGGGCTGATAGAGCCCGGAGATGAGCTTGGAGAGGGTGGACTTGCCGCAGCCGGAGCTGCCCACAAAGGCGACGCGGCTGCCCGGTTTCATGCTCATGGAGAAATCCCGGATCAGCGGCTGACCCAGGCGGGAATAGCCGAAGCTGACGTTTTTCAGCTCCACGCTGCCGGAGAGCTTGGAATAGTCCTGCTCCTCGGACAGCGGCGTATCCACGGCGTGGGGATCGGAGGGATACTGCATCACGTCCTCCACGCGCTCCATCTCGGTGCGCATCTCCTGGATCATCTGACCGGCGGAGATGATGGTCATGGCCGGGGACATGAACGCGCCCAGGAAGCCCTGGAAGGTCATGATCATGCCCAGGGAGAACTTCCCCTGCATGGAGAGCCACACGCCGATGATCAGCACCGAGGCGTCGGCCAGGGTGGACAGGAGCGCCGGGATCATGCCCAGGTACTGGTTCAGCTTGGCAAACTTCACATTCTGGGCGTTGACCGAGGCCTGATAGCCCGCCCATTTCTGGAAGTAGCCGTTCTCCGCGCCGCTGGCCTTGATGGTCTCCACCATCTGGATGCCGGAGACGGTCGCGGCGGCCAGCTTGCCGGCGTCGCGCATCTGCACACGGGTGATGTTGACGCGCTTGGCCGAGATGAGCCGGGACACCAACAGGTTCAGCACGATGGTCACGATGCCGACGATGGTGAGCAGCACGCTGTAGCGGAGCATGACCACCAGATAGAAGATCATCATGATCGTGTTGAGCGCCAGGGGCGTCAGGGTGTTCACGAGGGTCGCGGCGATGGACGCGTTGGTGCCCTGGCGCTGCATCAGATCGCCCGCCATGCGCTGGGAGAAGAACTCCATCGGCATGCGCAGCAGCTTCCACATGTATTCGCTGCTGCCGACGATGGCCATTTTGCCGTTGATCTTCAGCGCGTACACCGCCTGGATCCAGGACACGACGACCTGCGCCAGCCCCATCAGGGCCATGAGCACCAGGAAAGGCATCAGCAGCTCCCGGTTCTCCCCCGTCAGAAGGCGGTCCATAAAGAAGCGGGAGAAGACAGGGTTCACAATACCGAAGAGATAGCCGATCACCGTTGAGAGCAGGACGAAGGCCACCGCGGCCCCCGCGCCCTTCAGGCGGGACCGGGCAAAGCTGAGCGTGCTCTTCGGTTTGCCGCCCGGCTGAAAATCCGGCCCCGGGGTGATCTGCAGGCAGATGCCCGTAAAGGCGACGTCAAATTCCTCCATGGAAACCTTGACCTCGCCCCGTGCCGGATCGTTGATATACGCGTAATTGCCCCGGAACCCGTCCAGGACAACGAAGTGGTTGAAATTCCAGTGGATGATGCAGGGATAGCTCATGCCGTCCCGCAGCGCCGCCGGTTCGCAGCGATAGCCCTGCGCCTCAAAGCCGTAGCTCCGGGCGGCGACCAGCACGTTCTTGGCGTTGGAGCCGTCCCGGCTCACGCCGCAGTCCAGGCGCACCTGCTCCAGCGGGACCCACTTTCCGTAGTAGGCCATGACCATGGCAAGGCAGGCGGCGCCGCACTCCAGCGCCTCCATCTGCATGATGACCGGGACCCGAACGCGGCCTTTGGTTCCCGGCTGTCGGATCTTTTTGTTTTCCATATTTCCCCTCGGTTGACAGCTTTAGTTGAACAGCAGCCGCAGCACCTGCGTCTGCCGGAGGACCACCTTGGCCGGGTAGCTCCCATCGGCGAGAGTGGACTCCGCCATGGCGAAGACCGTCCCGTCGGCACCGGTCCCCAGGCTGACGATCCGGCTCTCCGTCTCGCCGACCTTGACGGTCATGCCGGGCTTGACGCTCTCGGCCAGTTGTTCATCGTCAAAGAGGATGCGCATGTTTCCCTCCTCGACCTGGGCGGTGCCGGTGATAATGCTGTCGATGGAGGAGGTCGCGCTCCAGATCAGCATCCCCACGAGCAGCAGGACCACCGCGCCCAGCACCAGCCACACCGTCGGGCTGGTAACGCGCAGATAATCCCCCAGTTCCTCGGGCGAGGTGATCCGTTTCAGACTTTTCTCTCTAAAAATCGAATCTGCCATATCCGCCTCACTCAATCGTCAGGATGTCGACAAAGCCCGTGACCTCGAAGATCTCCATCACGGTCTCTGCCACATGCACCAGCTTCATGCTTCCCTGCTTCATCATCTGCTTCTGCGCGGAGAGCAGAACGCGCAGGCCGGCGGAGGAGATATACTCCAGGCCTTCCAGATCCATGACCAGCTCCGTGACGCCGGGCAGGCTCTCCTTCAGGCTCATCTCCAGTTCCGGCGAGGTCGTGGTGTCCAGCCGTCCCTGCAGCACGACGGTCAGGCTTGTTCCTTCCTGCTTTTTCTCGATGTTCAGCATGCTTGTTTCCTCCTGTTTTCTCTCCATGAAATCATGATATGAATATGCTATATATGCTTTGCGATTTTAAAGGGCAGCCGGGCCTCTCAGCCGGTTTTCGATGTGGCCCTCCGTGCCGCTGGCCCAGGCGTAAGCGCTCATATACTCCCCCTGGAACCGGCGGATGGTGTCGGGATCTCCCTCCAGCAGGCGATAGAGATCACAGTCCAGCACCTCCGGCACGATGCGCAGCGTCCCCTGCTCCATCTGCAGGATCGTGTCGATCCC
This sequence comes from uncultured Clostridia bacterium, assembly GCA_946542465.1. Lineage (GTDB taxonomy): Bacteria > Bacillota > Clostridia > Oscillospirales > Oscillospiraceae > Limivicinus. The sequence continues at coordinate 15,256 of CAMNKQ010000025.1, forward strand.
GTTCTCCTCCAGGGTCGTGCGCAGGCTGCGGATGATCACATCCAGCATCTTTTGCTTGGGGCGCGTGTACTCCTCCTCTCCCCAGAGGACATGGAAGGCCTCCGCCCGGGTCATCCGGATCCCCCGTCTGTCCACCAGACAGGCCAGAAGTTCCTTGGCTTTGGACCGGGCGAAGCTGACCTTGTTCCCGTCCACGATCAGGTCAAAGTTGCCGAAGGTCCTGACCTCGACGCGCGAGGCGGGCGTTCGGGTCATCCCCTTGGATCGCCATTGCGCCGTATAGTCCAACTCTTCGGTCAGGCGTTCCCGGGTCAAAGGTTTCAGAATGTAGCCCGTCGGGTGCACGGCCCAGGCGTCCGCCGCATATTGGGGATGCGCCGTCAAAAACAGGATGGCCGTCTCCCGCTGCTGCTCCCGTATGAGCTTGGCGAGGGCCAAGCCGTCCATCTCCGGCATATGGATATCCAGAATGGCGAGCTCTACTGGATGCGTCTCCATCCACTGCAGCGCATCCCGCGCCCGGGTAAAGCCTTCCGCGGCTGAGATCTGCGGCATTTGACGGCAAAGCTGCAGCGTGTCCTGCAGGGTCTGCCATTCATCGTCCACACAGATGACCTTCACTTCTTCGCCTCCTTTTCCCAATTTTCCAAGGATACCTTAGCATGCTCTGTCCAACAAATGTCCAGTATCATGAGCATCGGATTGTGAAATCATCGTATTCTCATGAAAAAAGCCCTGTCCCGCAAAGCTCCCGGAACAGGGCTATTTGTCTATGGTATCACGCAGCCCGGTCAGCGCGCTTCAGCTTTCCTTCCTGGGAGAAACATAGCGCTTGTGCAGATCGGCAGCCGCCGTAAACAGGCCGGCCAGCAGAAACACCACGGTGGCAAAGTCGACGGTTTTGGCAACGGCGGCGTAATTCTCCACGGGAAGCATAAGGCTGACCAGATTTCCCCAGAAGATAAAGGCGCCCAGCGCGATCGCTACGTTGCGGATTCTGTTTTTCTCTTTCATGGCAGTCCCTCCTGTTCTTGGTTTGCGGCCTCAGTATAGCCGGCCCTCTGTCACAGAAGCATCACAGGCATGCCAAAAAAACGCGCTCCGCAACAGTTTTAAGCAGAGCGCTTTGATGATGATCCATTATCGCCTCAGATACGCCGAGGAGACCGGAAAGGCGAACAGGGTGTCGGGATAGGGCTCGTCCTTCAAGGTAAAATGCCACCATTCACAGTCGATGGGTTCAAAGCCGTGGCGGAGCATCATCCGCCGCAGCAGCATGCGATTTTCGTACTGTTGGGCCGTAATGCCTTTGTAATCGGGGTGGGAGCGCTCGGAGAACAGATCAAAAGGACTGCCCATATCCAGCTCCTTGCCGGTGCTCATGTCCAGCAGCGTCAGATCCACCGTGCTGCCCCGGCTGTGACTGGAGCGGCTGGCGATATAGCCCTTGGAAAAGAGCTCCTGCTTCTCCAGATCCGGATAGAAATAGGGCTTCATGCGCACATCCTGGTCCTCAATCCCCCAGAGCACGAAGTGCCGGACCGCGCGTTCAGGCCGGTAGGCGTCGAACACCTTCAGCCGGTAGCCCTGCACCAGCAGCTCATTGGCGACCGCTTTCAGCGCCCGCGCCGCCTCGATCGTGAGCAGGGCGCAGGGCTCCTCATAGCCGTCGATCCGCTCCCCGATGAAGTTGTAGGTGGAATAATACCGGATCTCCTGCACGATGTGCGGCACATAGTCGGCCAGCAGCACAAAGCCGGAGGGATCCATGCTCTCATCCATGATATGTTCTGTTTTCATGCTTCTTTCCTCTTAAAAGCAAATGCAGCGTTCAGGGCTTGTTCAGCCGCCGGCTCATATAGCCCTCGGTCAGTTCCGCCCAGGCATAGCCGTTCAGATATTCCCCCCGATACGCGTTGAGCGCGCTGACGTCCCCGTTGAGGAAGCGGTACAGATCGCAGTCGATCAGCTCATGCCGGATCCGCAGGTTCCCGCTCCGGATCTCCAGAAGTTCTGCGATCCCCTGCTCCTTCAGGGTCTCACGCAGGCTGCGGATGATCACGTCAAACTGCTTCTGCATGGGGCGGTCGTAGAGGCGATCCCCCCATAAAATTGCGAAAGCCTCCGCCCTGGTCACGCTGCTGCCCCGCCGATCCACCAGATAGGCCAGCAGCTCCTTGCATTTGGCCTGTTTAAAGCCGATCGGCTTCCCATCCACCAGCAGCTCAAAGCTGCCGAAGGTGCGGGCTTCGATGTGCGCGTGCTGCTGCCGCGGCTTTTGGGCGAAGGCATACGCCACCTCGGCCGCAAGCCGTTCGGGGTCCACCGGCTTCAAGAGATAGCCGCTGACATGCAGGCGGAAGGCGTCCACCGCATACTGGGAATAGCCGGTGAGGAAGAGGATGGCGGTTTGGGGGTGCTTCTCCTTGATGCGCTTTGCCAGCTCTATCCCGTTCATGCCGGGCATGTCGATGTCCAGCAGCGCCAGATCCGCCCGGTGACTCTCCAGCCATTCCAGCGCCTGGGCGGGCCGGGAAAAGGACATCGCCTCGTCCACCATCGGAAGCGCGCGGCAGAGCTCCGTGACGTGATCGGCCAGCAGCTTTTCATCGTCCACGCAAATCACTCTCATTGTCCCGCCTCGCTCTCCGGAATGAAGATCGTCACGCGCGTCCCCTCGTCGATACGGCTCTCCACCGTTACGCTGCCGCCGCACATGGTCTCGATCCGCTCCTGTACATTTTTCAGGCCGATGTGCGTCCCCTCGTTCTGGCCGAGAGTCTGCACGTCAAAGCCGACGCCGTTATCGGAGATGAGAATCTCATGCCCCGCCTCCGTCTGATAGGCCGCAACCCGGATGATCCCCTCCTCCCGGATGCGCACGCCGTGGCGGATCGCGTTTTCCACGATCGGCTGAACCGTCAGCGGCGGCACGGAAAAGCCGCTGTCCTCGATGGCGTACTCCACGCGGATGTTCGGGAAGCGGACCATCTCAATATCGGCATAGCTGCGCGTATGCTCCAGCTCTTTTTCAAAGCTGATCATCCCCGGGAACTCCAGCGTATTGAGATTCTGGCGCAGATAGCTGCTGAACTTGCCCGTGATCTCCACCGCCTTGGCGGGATCGATCGCGCACAGGGCCTGAATGGTGGAGAGGGTATTATAGAGAAAATGGGGCTGGATCTGGGTCATCATGATCTGGATCCGCTGTTCGGCCATCAGATCCCGCTCGTGCCGGCGCACAAACTGCTGGTGCAGCCAGATATAATAGAACACGCAGCAGCTGACCATGGTCACCGTCAGGAAACTGAGCGGCAGGCCCACCGTCAGCAGCGTATCCGCCGCCATCGCCGCAACAACCAGCAAGGCATTCAAGAGCGGGATCCAGAGCCCCTGTTTTCGATCGTGTCCGTATTCGCGGATCGTAAGCACCATGAGGTTAAACAGCAGCAGCATGCTGATCCCGTGGCAGGTATAGCCCAGCGGGCCGCGGCTGAAGCTGTTGTCCGCTGTGATCGTAAAACAGACCGGGCTGAAGAGCGCCGTCAGATAGACGGCCGCGTTGAGCCCCACCAGCAGCCAGCCGAGCCAATGGGCCTTTCCCGGACTCACGATCCTGAGGAACAGCAGCAGCACCAGCGGGCGGATCGAATAGCCCGCAATCGCGGTCAGCGTTCTGGCAAAGACCCGGGTCCCCTGCATCAGATCGTCCTCCAGCAGGTTCTGCGCCACAAGGCAGAGGAGCAGTGCCGCAATGAGGAGCAGATCCCGGCGGTGCCTCTTCTGGAGATAGCGGTCTGTCAGCACCGCGAAGCTCATGCCGAAGAGCTGCAGACCCAAGGGGGCCAGGATCAGAATAACGGTCTGTATCGGCATGGCGCTCCTCCCTTCCCGCCCGCTTTTTGGCGGTTCCTGGCGATTTTTGCCCATTATACCATGATTCTCCCGGGAAGGGAAGAAAGACTTGCCGCGATCGTGTGACACTTGTGTGATACTTCCGGCGCTATATTGGGCCTGTAAACAGAAGATAACACCATCATCCTACAGAAAGTTGAGGACATCAAAATGAAACATACACTCTCTGAAAACGAACTCAATCAGGTCGCCGGCGGCGTCGGCGCGGAAATGATCGTCTCCTCCGGCAGCTTTGCCTCCAACTCCGGCACCAATGTGAATCTGCTGGTGAACTGGGCCGTCCGCTCGGACAGCTTCGGCGCGAGGACGCTGTATGTGGACGTGTCGGTCACCTCCTACGCGCTGTACAACTCCGGCGTCGGGGTCGATCTCTATGCCAACGGCGTGCGCTATTCCGCCACCTCCGCCACCATCAGCTACGGCGGTTCCGCCCGGGTCACCAACCATCTGGCCAGCTTCACGGTCCCCCAGGTGTCCGGCGCGGTGAACCTCAGCGTGCTGTGGCACTTTAACGGCACTCTCAGCGGCGTGCATGTGGGCGATATCCGCGCCGACGGCGTGGCCACGGCCTGATTCTCACTCGAAGCTATACCGGGGACATCCGGCCGGATGCCCCCGGTTTTTTTCGGGATGAATCGGGGATCGGCATTTCCCTGTCTCCCGCCGTATGTCCATACGAGCAGAGAGCGTCTCTCTGCTCAGACTGTAGACAAACTCTATCGTTGGAAAAGCCTCGCAGAGTTTTTCGCCGCGCACGGCGAAAAATCAATCCAATCCGTTT
>CAMNKQ010000026.1 GCA_946542465.1 uncultured Clostridia bacterium
GGCCTGCGCTCGGCGGGTCCTGCCAACCGGGACGGCGGCGAGTGGCACCCGCTGCACGGGCGCTATCACAGCCTCCAGGCCGAGCAGGTCTGCGCCGAGATCGTAGATGACGAAATCATCGTCAAGGGAACGATCCGGGAGACGGCGCTCTTCGGGCACTGCCTGGAAGTCAAGCGCACGATCCTCATTCCGGTCTTCGGGGCTTCGGTCACGGTACAGGATACTGTGACGAACCGGACGCCGCGGGATGAGGAGATCATGCAGATCTACCACTGCAACTTCGGATATCCGCTGCTGAGCGAGAAAGCGAAACTGGTTCTTCCGGAGGAGCGGGAGACGATTCCCCGCACCGAGTTTGCCAAAACCGGCCTGGGCCGGGAGTGCGAATTTGACGCCCCCATCGACAGCGAGGAGGAGCGTGTCTTCTTTCAGAAGATGCGGAAGGACTTCTGGGCGCGGCTTGAAAACCCGGAGCTCGGCGTGAAGATGACGATCTCCTGGTCGGGCGATACGCTGCCGATCCTGTCCCAGTGGCGCAGCATGTCCAGCGGCGATTACGTCCTCGGCCTGGAGCCCACCAACTGCTACATTGCCGGCCGCCACGACGAGCGGGAAAACGGCACACTGCCTGTGCTGAAAGCATGGGAATCTATTACTAACACAGTTATAATTGAATTATCGGAGGAGAAATGAAAATGGCTAAGAAAATGACTTTTGCTCTGGCATTCTGCAACCGCGGCTTCATGCCCGGAGAACTGATCTACGGCGCGCGGGACGATATGATCAAGGCTGTCACCGACGCGGGCTATGACTACATCGCCATGGACGCGAGCCTGACCCGCTACGGCGGCATTGAGACCCGCGACGAAGGTCTGCTCTACGCCAAGTGGCTCAAACAGCACGAAGGCGAATACGACGGCGTGATCTTCTCCATGCCTATCTTCGCCGATGAAAACGGTGCCATTACCGCCCTGCAGGACGCGGGTGTGCCCATCCTCATGCAGGCCTATCCCGACGAGATCGGCAAGATGGACTTCCAGCACCGGCGCGACGCCTTCTGCGGAAAGTTCTCCGTCACGGACGTGTTCACCCAGTACGGCGTGCCCTTCACGGTGCTCAAGCCCCATGTGGTGCACCCGCTTTCTCCCAAGTTTCAGGAGAACCTGCGGGACTTCGCGGCCATCTGCCGCGTGGTCAACGGCATGAAGCGCTTTAACCTGGGCTGCATCGGTGCCCGCACCACCGCCTTCAAGACCACCCGCTTTGACGAGATCGCCATGCAGAAGCACGGCATCAACGTGGAATCCTTCGACCTGAGCGAGCTGTTCTTCAAGGTGCAGAACATGTCCGACGACGATCCCAAGGTCAAGGCCAAGAAGGAATTCCTGGAGCGCTACACCGATTTCTCCAAGGTTCCCGAGCGCAACAAGAACACCCTGGCGAAGGTCAGCGTCGCCATCGACGGCTACATCGAGGAGTACCATCTGGACGCCCTGGCTCTCCGCTGCTGGAACGAGATGGAGCAGGTGCTGCGCATCTGCCCCTGCGTACTGCTCTCTGAGCTCAACGACCGCGGCATCGCGGCCAGCTGCGAGATCGACATGTGCTCTGCCATCACCATGCGCGCCATGTCCCTGGCCTCCGAGCAGCCCACCGCTGTGCTCGACTGGAACAACAACTACGGCGACGAGGAGAACAAGGTCATCCTCTTCCACTGCGGCCCCGTGGCCCAGAGCCTGATGACCGGCAAAGGCACCGTCACCAACCACAAGATGTTCGACAAGACCGATCCCGGCTCCGGCTGGGGCAGCAACGAGGGCCGCATCAAGGCCTTCCCGACCACGCTCTCCAACTGCCAGACCAAGGACGGCAAGATCATCGTCTACGCCTCCGAGGCGGAGTTCACCGACGATCCCATCGAGCAGGCCTTCTTCGGCTGCGCGGGTGTCTGCGAGATCCCCGACATGGAGGACAAGATGATCCGTCTGGCCCGCGGCGGCTTCAAGCACCACACCAGCGTGGGCGTGGGCCACATGAAGGACATCCTCAAGGAAGCCTTCACCACCTATCTCCACTACGACTGGGTGGATATCGACAAGGAGTGAGCCATGAAGATCGGAGGACTGGATATCGGCACCACCGGCTGCAAGCTGACGGTGTTCGATGAAAACGGCACGCAGTTGGGCAAGGCCTACCGGGATTACCCGGTGCGTAGGGCCCTCAGCGGCCACGAGATCGACATCTCCACCATGATGGAGAGCGTCTACGCCGTGATTGAGGAAATGGCATCCCAGTACCCGGACATTGGCGGCATCGGCGTCACCAGCTTTGGGGAGACTTTTGTTATGACAAACGGCGCGGGCGAGCCGCTGCACAACGCCATGCTCTACACCGACCCTCGCGGGGCGGAGGAATGCGCGGAACTCGTGGAAAAGCTGGGCGCGGACCATATCGCCCAGGTCACGGGTCTTGCTCCGCACGAGATGTACTCCATCTCCAAGATGATGTGGATCAAAAAGTACCGGCCGGAGGTCTACGCCGCCGCCAAGCGCATCCATCTGATTGAGGACTTCGTGGTCTGGCATTTGACGCGCAAGGCCCAGATCGACTACTCCCTGGCCACCCGCACCATGGCTTTTGACATCCACACGCTCACTTGGAGCCGGGAGATCTTTGACGCGGCGGAGATCGACGTGACGCTCATGAGCGAGCCTGTCCCAACCGGCACCAGCGCTGGGACGATTACTCTGGCCGCCGCCCAGCGGACGGGGCTGGATCCGGCCTGCGTCATTGTCTCCGTCTCCCACGACCAGGTGGCCGCGGCGGTAGGCGCAGGAGCCTTTGACGGCAAAGTTGCCGTGGACGGCGCGGGCACCGTGGAGTGCCTAACCCCGATCTACGACAGCATCCCGGAGATCCCGGTGATGGCCAGGGGCTTCTTCTCCGTGGTGCCCTATGTGGTGCCGGGCAAGTACGTGGCCTACGCCTTCTCCTACACCGGCGGGGCGCTCATTCAGTGGGCCATGGAGACCTTCGGCAAGGGCGAGACCAACGAAAGCATGGAGAAGGCCTACGGCAAAGACGAGCCGACCGGTCTGCTGGTGCTGCCGCACTTTGCGGGCGCTGCCACACCGTATATGGACACCGGCTCCAAGGGCGCGATCCTGGGCCTCACCACCGCCACGACGGCAGCGGAACTTTACCGCGCCTGCATGGAGGGCGTGGTCTACGAGATGCGGCTGAACTATGAAGCGCTCAACGGCTCCGGGATTCATTTTGAAAAGCTCAACGCCACGGGCGGCGGAGCGCGGTCGAAACTCTGGATGCAGATGAAGGCCGACGTGCTGGATCTGCCCATCACGGCGCTGAAAACCGTGGACGCGGGCACCGTGGGCTCGGCCATGCTGACCGGCATCGCCGCGGGGCTCTTCACCGATCTGAACGACGCTGCCGCCCACATGGTGCAGGAGATGGAGACCTACTATCCCAGAGCAGAGATGCACGAGAAATATATGAGAATTTACGAGCGGTACAAGAACGTTTACAACGCCGTCCGCCCGCTGATGTGAGGAGAAGAAACATGCTTGTCAATCTGGTTGAGATTCTGAAGCTGGCCGAGGAGAAGAAGTGCGCTGTCGGCGCCTTCAACACCCCCAATCTTGAGTGCGTCAACGCGGTGCTGGCCGCTGCCGAGAAGCTGAACGTCCCCGTCATCATCTCCCACGCGGAGCTGCATGAAGAAGTATCTCCGCTTGCCAAGATCGGCCCCGTGATGGTGCAGGCGGCCAAGAACGCCACGGTTCCCGTGTGCGTCCATCTGGATCACTGCGAGACCCTCAGCTATATGCAGCAGGCGCTGGACATCGGCTTTACCGGCGTGATGTACGACGGCAGCACCCTGCCCTATGAAGAGAACCTCGAAAACACCAAGAAAGCCGTCGCCATGGCGAAGGCCTACAACTGCGGCGTGGAAGCGGAGCTGGGCGCTCTGGCCTCCCGCGAGGGCGGCGCGGCCAATGCCTCCGGCCCGGTGTATACCGACCCCGATGAGGCGGTGGAGTTTTGCCGCGAGACCGGCATCGATGCCCTGGCCCCCAGCTTCGGCACGGCCCACGGCATCTACAAGTCAAAGCCGGTGCTGGATTTGGACCGCGTGAAGGTGATCTCCGAGAAAACCGGCCTGCCCCTGGTCATGCACGGCGGCTCCGGCGTTTCTCCTGAGGACTACCGCACCGGAATCAAAAACGGCCTCAGGAAGATCAACTACTACAGCTACATGTCCAAGGCCGGCACCCAGGCGGTCAAAGAGCTTCTGGCAAAGGAAGATGTGACCTTCTTCCACGACCTTGCCCTGGCTGCCGAGAAGGCTATGAGCGCCGACGCTGAAAAAGCCATGCGCGTCTTTGCAGGTCTTTAATCAATTACCGAGGTGAGAACGAATGTGGATCTCCAGCTTCCATATAGCGCACAGCAATGCTGGGCTGATCTACGCCATCCGGAACCGCACTTGCCGATATCTCATGGCGAACAATCTGCAAGGCAGTCGGATCCGCGTCCTGTTTTCCAACGAAATTGGAAAGACGGCAGCATGGATCGGCGGCGCATGCATAGAAAAGACTGACGCGCTGGGCAACAGTCTCGGCGCACAGCCTGTCTCGATCACAGCAAACGGCAAGCGGGAATTCCGGCTGCAGCCCGGGGAAAAGCGTTACAGCGATCCCATCCCTGTGGCGGTTCAACCGGGTGAGATGTTGGCCCTGCGGATCTATTTCCCCAAGAAGACCGTGCCCGGCGTGATCTGCGGCGATTATGCTTCCCGCTCTTTGCCCGGAAACCACTGTGATGATATTCCTTTTCAGACAGATGAGCAGCAGGATCTGGTGCCGCGTCTGATGCACCTGCCCTATGAAGTTTGCTTCAAGCTCTTCAAAAGCCTGGAGGTGGACACGGATGACCCAATCCCGGTCCTCTCTGCTATTGGAGATTCCATTACCGCGAGCTGCGCCTGGTTTGAGCCGCTACGGAAAAGACTGTATGAGTCTTATCCCGGGCAGATCGCCTGTGGGAACACCGGCATTGCGGGAGGACGCCTGCTGAAGGACACGCCCAAACAGTTCGGTGAAATGTTCGGTCAGGCGGGCGTTCACCGCTTTGAGCGGGACGTTTTGTCGGTGGCAGGTATCAGCCATGTGATCTTTGCGCTTGGTACCAATGATATCGGCTACCCCGGCCATATTGAAAAGAAAGCGCCCATGCCCACGGTGGAGGAGTTCCTGCAAGCCTACGGCACACTTGCGGCCCGCTGCCGGGAGCGGAAGATCCGCAGCGCCTATCTCTCAATCTTCCCGCGAGACGACAGCTTTCAGTCACCCCTTTTGGAGCAGCGGCGGCTGAAGATCAACCGGGCGTTGGAAAACAGCGGCCTGTTTGATTATTGTGTTAACGCGGAAGATGCCCTGAGAGATCCGAACGGCGTCGGCTGTCGGGCGGAGTATGTCAATACCGACAAGCTTCATCTGAATGAACAGGGCGGCAAAATCGTCGCCGGACAGTTCGATTTGGAAAGACTGCTGGGGAGGGAATAAGACTGTGAACAAAAAGCTCAAAGGAAGAATTATCGGCCTCGTCGGCAGAAGCTATCTGCCCAAGGCGCGGAAAATGCTGCCTCCTGCGCAGTATAAAAGCTGCAAAATCGAAGAAGTCCGGATCCCGATGCCGGACGGCGTCAAGCTCTGTGCCACGATTTCTGCGCCGGATCTGTCCGGGAAGTGGCCGGTCATCCTGATGCGGCAGCCCTATACCGTCTATGATTGGATGCGCGGCTATCTCCACCGGATCTTTGCCGAGCAGGGCTATGCCTTCGTCATGGTCCAGGTCAGAGGCACGACAAGGTCGGAGGGGGAATTTCTAGCCATTCAGGAGGATGCCGACGGCCGCGCGGTGCTGGACTGGGTCGGGCAGCAGAGCTGGTGCGACGGCAATATCGCCACCTTCGGCGGCTCTTATGTGGCCAACACCCAGTGGGCGATCGCGGACTACCATCATCCCATGCTGAAAACCATGTTCATCGCCATGTTTGGCGCCGAGAGCTACAACACGTTCTACCACCGGGGCCTGTTCAATCTGGAGGTCTGGGCGGAATGGACAGCGCAGATGTGCAAGAAGAACCGGGACGACTATCTGTTTGGCGGCGAAGCTGCGCGGGTTCGGGAAAACGCGATCGCAGCAGCGCCCGCATCCGCATTGAATGAAAGCCTGGGCGGCGGTTGCGATTGGTACAGCGACTGGATCGTCAATGACAAGCCGGACGCCTATTGGAACAGCGGCTACTGGGCGCATCTCCCGGCTATCCCGGAGAAGGTGAACATTCCCATTTGCCTGCTGGACGGCTGGCACGACATTTTCCTGCATATCATGCTCAGCTCCTACATGCGGCTGCCGCAGCAGGTGCGGGATCAGAGTGTTTTCCTCATCGGCCCCTGGCATCACGGCGGCGAAGCGGGCGGTGATCTGAAGTATCCCGGCAACGACATCGTCGGCCCTTTCCAGGTTGCGGCGGCTATCCGGTGGTTCGACCATATCATCAAGGGCAAGCCTTATGAATATCCGATCGGCGGCATCCACGCCTATACCATCGGCGAGGATCGCTGGGAGGACTGGGGACAGGCGCTGCCCTCCGACAGAGCGATCCGCTTCTATCTGGACGCATCAACAAAAGACGGCAAAGCCCGGGGGGCGGTGTCAGAACTGCCTGAGCGCGAGAGCATGATCCGCTATGATTACGATCCGAGGAATCCCGTCCCCAGCCGCGGCGGCAGGCTTATCGCCAACCACAACGATCCGAAGGGCGGCCCGGAGTGCAGCTGCGTGCAGTCGCCCGTCGGCGAGCGGGCGGACGTGATCAGCTTCGTGTCCGAGCCTGTCAAGGAAAGCGTCAAAATCAGCGGACGTATCCAGGCACATGTGTTTGTTTCTTCCGACGCGCCAGCCACGGCCTTTACGGTAAAGATCTCCGAAGTCATGCCAGACGGCAGGGCCTATAACATCCGGGACGACTACACGGATATCCGCTGGGCAAAGCCGGAAGAGGGCTTTACCGACTACCGCCCCAGCGAGGTGCGGGAGCTGAGCTTCGACATGGAGGACATCTGCTGGCGGCTGAAGGCCGGGTCGAGACTCCGCATCGACGTCTCCTCCTCCAGTTTCCCCCAATTTCCGGCACACAAGAACACCCTGCAGCCCTGGGCGGAGGCCACAGAGGGCGTAATTGCCCATCAGACGATCTACACCGGCGGGCAGTATCCCTCGCGGGTGATTCTGCCGATTCTGGACAAGGGAATCCTTAAATAACAACACAGGAGGGGGTAAAAATGAGCACCGCACAGACTGAAAAGAAGTATCTGAAATGGTACAACAAGCTGGGCTACGGCTCCGGTGATATTGCGGGCAATCTGATCTACGGACTGATCACCTCCTTCGTCATGATCTATCTGACGGACACGGTGGGCCTCAGTGCCGGGATCATCGGCACCCTGATCATGGTTTCCAAGTTCTTCGACGGCTTTACCGACATCATCTTCGGTAACCTGATGGACCGCACCCACAGCAAAATGGGAAAAGCACGCCCCTGGATGCTGTACTCCGAGATCGGCTGTGTGGTGTTTCTGGTTCTTTGCTTCGCCGTCCCCACGAATTGGGAAAAGACCGCGCAGTATGTCTTTTTCTTTATCGTTTACACACTGCTCAACGCTGTATTCTATACCGCGAACAACATCGCTTATGCTGCGCTGACCTCACTGGCAACCAGAAACAACAACGAGCGTGTTCAAATGGGCGTGATCCGCTTTGTGTTCTCCATCAGCGCGAACGTTCTGCTTTCCTACATCACGGTAAGTCTGGTGAAAAGCTTTGGCGGCGGAGCACTCGGCTGGCGAAATGCGGCGATCCTCTACGCCGGCATTGCTCTGGTTTTCAACACCATTTCCGTTTTTTCCGTGAAAGAACTGCCGCGGGAAAACAGGGAAGGCGAGAGCCTGTCCGGGCCGAAGGACGAGATCGGCATCCTGCAGGCACTGAAAATCCTCATCACCAACAAATACTTCATCATCGTCCTGCTGACCTATATTTTCTTTTATCTTCTCTCCGGCTTTGGCGGCATCGCCATCTTTTATATGACCTACATTCTGGGCAATCCCGAACAGCTCGGTACCTTCTCGCTGATGGGAATGGTCCCCATGGCGATCGGCCTGGCGGCAACACCCTTCCTGGTGCAGAAGTTCGGGATGTATAAGACCAACCTCGTCGGCGGGATCTGGTCTCTGGCATGGCGCATCCTCTTCGTTGTCGCCGGATTGATGCGCAACATCCCGATGATGCTGGTTACTGTTTTCCTGTCCGGCCTCGGCTCCGCACCGATCATCGGCGATATCAATGCGCTGATTGCCGCGACGACGGATTATACCTATAAGACCAAAGGTGTTCGCGTGGAAGGCGCAATGTTTTCCGCTTCCTCTGTAGGAGTCAAGGTGGGAAACGGCCTGGGAACCGCCTTATCGGGGCTTCTGCTGGACCTCAGCGGCTATATCCCCAACGCAGCACAGCAGCCGCAGGCTGTGCTGCATATGCTGGATTTCATGTACCTGATCCTGCCTGTCATCATCACGGTGGTTCTGGTTTTGCTGCAGAGCCGGATGACAGTGGAAAAAGCAAACGCGGAATGGGATGCGGCACACCCCGCACGGGAAGCCAATTGATTTAACCATCTTACTGAGCTTGGCAAGGAGAAATCACTATGAAAAAAGTGCTTTGGAACAACAGCTGGAATTTTTCCGACCGAAACGGCAGACTGCTGTCCTGCGTCGTTGATCTGCCCCATGACGCGATGCTGCTGGAGGAGCGGGTGCCGGGTCTGGCCAACGGCTCCGCCACGGGTTACTTTCCCGGCGGGTACTATGTGTACGAAAAGACGCTGACGCTCAGCGAGGAGGAGGCCAGAGGCCGTGTCGCGCTGGAATTCGAGGGCGTCTACCAGAAGAGCAAGGTCTTTCTGAACGGCGAGCTGCTGGGTGGCCGCATCTACGGCTACTCGGACTTCCTCGTGGATTTGAGCGGCAAGGTCAAGACCGGCGATAATGTCGTGCGCGTTGAGGCGGACAATACCCAGATCCCCAACTCCCGCTGGTATTCCGGCAGCGGCATCTATCGGGACGTGTGGCTCTGGACGAGCGGCGTGGAGTATATCCAGCCTTACGGCGTGAAGCTGCTCACCAAGAGCATCGATCCCGCCGTGCTGTCCGTCTCCGTCTCTGCCGTCTGCGGGGAGGGCGCGGTCTGCTGCGTCACCGTCAAAAAGGACGGCAAGACTGTTGCCAAGCAGGAGCTTTCCGGCGGGAACGGAACTTTCTCCGGGGAACTGAGCATCCCCGATGCGAAGTTCTGGACGGCGGAAACGCCGGAGCTCTACGACGTGGAGATCGCGCTTTTGCGCGGCGGCGAGATCCTTGACTGCGCCTCGGAGCGCACCGGCCTGCGCACCCTCGCGTGGAACGCGCAGCAGGGCTTCCTGGTCAACGGCGAGAGCGTGAAGCTGCGGGGCGGCTGCGTCCACCACGACCACGGCCTGCTGGGTGCGAAAAGCTTCAAGGACGCGGAGCTGCGCCGCGCCCGGATCATGAAGGAAGCGGGCTTCAACGCTGTCCGCTATGCCCACAACCCGGCAGGCAAGGCTTTTCTTGATGCCTGCGACGAGGTGGGGCTTTATGTGATGGACGAGACCTTTGACACCTGGTACGGTACCAAGTCCGACTATGACTACGGTCTTTATTTCGAGCGGGAGCACAAGCGGGATGTGGAGGACATGATCCGCATGGCCTACAACCATCCCTGCGTATCGCTCTACTGCATCGGCAACGAGATCCCACTCAAGGGCGAAAAGACCGTAGCGCTGACAAAGGAGCTGGTGGAGATCTGCCACCGGGCCGATGACAGCCGCCCTGTGCTTAACGCGGTGAACGCGCTGCTCTCCACCTTCTCCACCACCCCCGCCAATCCTGCCAAGGCGGAGGAAATCGGGAGTCCGCGCCTGGAGAGAAAGCAGAGCGGCGCCTCCGGCAGCTTCCTGTTCAACGTTCTCTCCACCCATTTCAGCAAGATCGTGCAGCTGCTGGTCAACGAAAAGAAGATGCGCAAAATGAATGACGTGCTTTCTCCGCTGGATATTGTGGGCTTCAATTACGGCGACTTCCTCTATGAGGATCAGCATAAAGACTACCCGGAGCGCGTGCTGGTAGGCTCCGAGACCTACCCCCGGGAGATCGTCTCCTATTGGGAGAAGGTGAAGCGCCTTCCCTATGTAATCGGTGACTTTACCTGGACGGCTTACGACTATCTGGGCGAGGCCGGCGTGGGCGCGCCTTACTACAACGAAGGCCCGGCCTTCACGAGACCCTATCCCTGCATTTCTGCGGGCTGCTCCAACATCGACCTGATCGGCGACATCAAGCCCCAGGGGAACTACTTCAAGATCGTGTACGGGCTGGACAGGAACCCCCGGATCGCGGTGCATCCCGTCAGCCACAGCGGCGAGAAGATCTTCTTCGGCTCCTGGGCACTGACCGACGCGGTGCGCAGCTGGTCCTGGGCGGGCTGCGAAGGCAAGACCGCTTCCGTGGACGTGTATGCGGACGCTAACCGGGTGGAGCTGTTCCTCAACGGCATCTCCCTCGGTAAAAAAGAGCCGAAGGACTACACGGTCAGCTACACACTGCCCTATGCTCCCGGCGAGCTGAAGGCCGTGAGCTATGACTTCATGGGCAAGGTGCTGGGCGAGGATATTCTCCGTACTGCGGAGGGCAAGACCGTCCTTGCTGTGGAGCCCGAGCAGACCAAAATGAAGGCCGACCGTCAGACGCTATGCTATGTGCCCGTCAGCCTGCGGGGTGAAAACGGCGTGGTCAAGGCCACCGAGAATCAGCCTCTGCGCATGGAGGTCTCCGGTGCGGCAGAGCTTGTGGGCTTCGGCAGCGCCAATCCTACCACCTTGGATCGCTACACCTCCGATTCCTGCCACAGCTGGTACGGCCGGGCGCTGGCGGTGCTGCGCGCCACCGGAGAGCCTGGCGAGGTCACGATCCGCGTGACCTCGGAAAGCGGTCTCGTCGGTGAGGCGAGGATCGAAGCGAGATAAAAACGTTATACAGGACGCCATGAGAGGAGAAGCGTCATGAAGCTGGATGAACTGCTTAACGGAAAACTTGAAAACCACATCATGCCCTTTCTGTGGGTGCACGGCGAGGACGAGGCCACCTACCGCAACATGGTGCGCGTGATCCATGAGGCCAACATCGGCGCCTTCTGTATCGAGGCGCGGCCCCACAAGGGCTTCTGCGGGCCGGACTGGTGGCGGGATCTGGACATCCTGCTGGACGAGGCGAAAAAGCATCATATGCGCGTCTGGATCCTGGATGATAAGCATTTCCCTACGGGCTACTGTAACGGAGCAGCGGAAAACGCGCCTTTAGAGTTGCGCCGCCAGAGCCTGTTCTGCCGTAGATTCCCGGCTAAGGGGACTGTGCGGCTGGAGATGTGTCACGCGGCGCACCCGAAGAACACGGGCGGCGTGAAAAAGGCGGCTGTCCGCCTGGCGCTGAACGCGCTTGTGGGCAATACCAAACGGATCAATCATTTTCATGACGACCGCTTTTTGAGCGTCGCCGCCATCCGCCTGGATCGCCCCATGGAGCCGGTGGACCTCTCGAACTGCGTCAGGGACGGCGTACTGGACTGGACCGCGCCGGAGGGGGACTGGGAGGTCGTCGTCTGCGGCCTGTCCCGAAACTTGGGCGCCCACCGCTCCTACATGAATATGATGGACCGGGAATCCTGTCGTCTGCTGATCGACGCGGTGTACGAGCCGCACTACGCCCACTATAAAGAGCTTTTCGGCAATGTCATTGCGGGCTTCTTCTCCGACGAGCCGGAGCTGGGCAACAACGACCTCTATGCCATGGGCAACACCCTGGGCACCGAGCAGGATCTGCCCTGGAGCCGGGAACTGGAGCGCTGTTTGCGAGAAGCCTGGGGTGCGGATTTTGACCGTTTCCTGCCCATGCTGTGGTCGAACGACTGCGACAGCGCGCTGACTGCCAGGGTGCGCTATACTTTTATGGATACCGTCACCCGTCTGGTGCAGGAGTGCTTCTCCGAACAGGTGGGCGACTGGTGCCGGGAGCACGGCGTGGAATACATCGGCCACGTCATCGAGGACGAAAACCAGCACGCCCGCACGGGGACGAGCCTCGGCCACTACTTCCGGGGGCTACGCGGTCAGAGCATGGCAGGTATCGACGACATCGGCGAGCAGGTCTACCCCGGCGGCGAGGACAACCATATCAAAAACATCCTCGGCATTGAGCGTGACGCCGAATTCTATCACTATGCGCTGGGCAAGCTGGGTCAGTCTATGGCGCAGCTTACGCCCCACATGCGGGGGCGGGCCATAGGCGAAATCTTCGGCAACTACGGCTGGAGCGAGGGCGTGCGCCTGGAGCGCTATCTCCTCGACCACTTTATGGTGCGGGGCATCAACCATTTCGTGCCCCATGCCTTCACTTGTTCCGCCTATCCGGAAAAGGACTGCCCGCCCCATTTCTACGCCCAGGGCAACAATCCCCAGTACCGCCACTTCGGGGCGCTGATGGCTTACGGCAATCGCGTCTGCTCCCTGCTGGACGGGTCGAGGCCCGAGACGCCGGTCGCCATCCTCTATCACGGCGAGGCCGAGTGGGCCGGGAAATGCATGCTGATGCAGAAGCCCGCCCGGGTCTGCCTGGACAACCAGATCGACTATCTTTTCGTGCCCTCAGACGTCTTTGCCGAACGGGACTTCTACCGCACCGAGTTGGGGGAGAAGCTGACGATCAACGGTCAGCGCTTCTCCGTTCTGGTGCTGCCCTACGCCCAATTCATCACCCCCGAGACGGCGGAGGCCATCGGGGAACTTCTGGAAAAGGGCTTCCCGGTGCTCATCCTCGACGCGCTGCCCGATGGGCTGACCAACGGCGCGGCGCTGCCGGAGGCCGTCAGAGCTACCGAGGTCGTGACGCTGGACGGGCTTTGGGAAAAGCTGAAAGGCTATCAGACGGTCAGACTGAGTCCCGCGAACAACCGCCTGCGCGTGATGCTCTGCCGTGGAGAGCAGCCGCTGCTGTACCTCTTCAACGAGGGACAGTCGTCCTACAGCGGCGTGATCGCAAATCCCTTTGGGGAGGCCGTGTGCATCTATGACGCATGGACGAACCGCCTGGTCGAAGGGCCGGAGACAGAAGCTGGCCTGCGCGTGGAGATCCCCGCCGGGCAGAGCCTGTTCCTTGTTCCGTGTGCAGACCGTGAGGCGGAAAAGCCCTTGACGCTCTCCGGGCAGGCGACAACATTGACCGGTTTTACAGAGAGCGTATGCCGCAGCATCGACTATCCGAATTTCCAAAAGGCACGGATGATCGGCCGTCCGGAGAGCTATCACCTCACCGATCCGCGATTCTCCGGCTTCATCCGCTATGAGAAGGAGATAAAAGCGGGCGAGAGCTTCACCGCGCTGGAGATCTCAGACGCCCACGAGGGCGTGGAGGTTTTCGTGAATGGCGCCTCGGCGGGAATTCAGGTCACACCGCCCTTCCGCTATGATCTGACGGCGCTTTGTCATCCCGGAACGAACAAGCTGACCATTGAGGTGGCAACGACCCTGGAGCGGGAGAGGAAGCGCTTCGGCAAGGCGGAATCCCTCTCCGGCGTCACGGGAACTGTGACCCTTTTCACACGATAAACAGGAGGATGCAAGGCATGAAACACGAGATCACACCCGAAAAGCTGCCCATTTGGGGCGAGCACATTCCCTATAACACCGGAAAGAGCAAGCGGGAGGCCATGAAGATCAACCACCTGCCCGGGCTGCTGCAGCTGCTCGGTACGCTGCGCGATACCTTTGAAACGAAGATCGCCCGAAGCAGCACCTATTTTGACACGCAAACCTGGCGCGCCGGTATCCGAAAGGGTCTGGAACAGGCGACCTTTTCCGACATCCCGACATTGACGCCTTATCCTGTAAAGGGCAGCTGCTTCGCGGTCATCCTCTCCCCAGGCGGCGGTTTTTATTCCAAAGGACTCAAGCCGGAAGGCTATGACCAGGCCCGGGAGCTGAACAAACGCGGCATTTCCGCTTTTGTTTTGGACTATCGGATCAATCCCTACCGGGCACCGGTCTACTGGCTGGATCTCCAGCGCGCCGTGCGCTATGTCCGCTTTCACGCGGATGACCTTGGGGTGGCGGGGAATGAGATCGGAACCGTCGGCTTTTCGGCGGGCGGATATGTGACCGGGGCGGAAGCTCTTCTGCTTGACGATGTGCCGCCGCAGGCAGAGGGCTATACGCCGGATGCCATCGACCACGTCAGCGGCAGACCGGATTTTATGGGCCTCATCTATCCTGTCACCGGTTTCACACGCAACCCCAGCATGCTCAGTGTCCTGACCGGGGAAGATTTCTTCGATGCGGCCAAACGCCCGGTATTGCAGCGCCGGTACAACCTGAAAAACCACCTGGACGGCTTCGTGCCTCCGCTGTTTCTGGCCTATGGAGATAAAGATCCTCTGAAGGACATGCTGGATTTTGCCTTTGAAGCAGAGAAGCGAGGGCTCCCGTTGAAGAAGCTGATCGTTTCCGGGGCCAGCCACGGTTTTCTAGGTGTGAAGGACGGACACGAACGCTGGATGAATGAATTTTCAGCTTGGCTAAAGAGCATTTGCGGAGGAGAAGAGAGATGAAAACAAAACGAGAAAAAGGCTACGGTCTGAAGCTGATCGGCCTCTGCGGCGGTCAGATTTCCGCAGGTATGGAAACCGTCGTGATCTCCCAGCTTACCTATTATTTGACAGAGAGCGTCCTGATGGCAGCCGCCACGGTGGGCATTCTTCTGATGTGTACCAAGTTCTTCGATGGCTTCACGGATGCTGTTGCCGGCTTTCTGGTGGATCGCACCCACAGCCGCTGGGGAAAAGCCCGCCCCTACTCTCTGCTCTACGTCCCCATGTGGATCGCGATGGTACTGATCTATTCCGTCCCGCAGATCAATGTTAAGCTGCAGATCGCCTATGTTTTCGTCATGTATGTGATCATCGAGGCCATCGGTAGAACCTTCATCATTTGCATCCAGAGCGTGTTGCTGCACAGAGCGGTTTATGAAGAGGATCAGGTAAAATACATGGCGGTCGGCGCAGTTTTCGCCTTTGTCTTTGGCCTGGTCGCCTCTGTAGCCATGCCGGTGCTGATTAAAATCTATGGAAGTACGCGGACCGGCTGGACCATTATCGCCCTGATTTTTGCTGTTCCCGGTTCCATCCTCGGGTTTCTGCAGTTTCTATTCGTCAAGGAATTTCCCGTACCGGAAAAGGAGCAAAAGGCGGAGACCATTCCGTTTATGACGGGGCTTCGTGCCTTGTTTCAAAACAAATACGCCTGGATTTTCGGGTGCGTGATCTTCTTATACAATTTGGCCTCCGGCACGGCAGGCACCTATTATGCCCGCTATGTGATCGGCGATGTGGGCGCCATGGGTGTAATTTCCGGTATGGCTTTTCTCTCCATGCTTCTCATGATCGTGCTTCCCCGACTTCAGAAACAGCATGGCTCCGCCCGGCTGATCCGAATCGGTTTGTGGGTCGCCTGCCTGGGATGCCTGGGACGCTATCTATTCCCGACAAACATCCTCTATCAGGGCCTGATGGCGATCGTGTACATGGGCGGAACGCTGCCTGCCGCCACCTTCATGAACCTTGTGAGCATCGACTGTATGAAATACAGCCATTACCAGACGGGGCTGCGTCTGGAGGGCGTCGTTTCCTCTGTGAACGGTGTTGCGACCAAGCTCGGCGCCGGACTCGGGGCGGCGGCTCTCGGCCTGCTGATGGGCTTGAGCGGATATGACGGCAGCGCTGCGGTACAGAGTGATTCCGCCATCACCATGATCCGCTTTCTCTATGCGGGGCTGCCCGCCATCACCACTGCCCTGTGTGCGATCGTGATGCACTTCTATGATCTGGACAGCAAGCTGCCTGAAATCAACGCCGAGCTGGAACGGCGGGGAGCAGCAGAAGAAAAGCTTTAACACAGAGAGAGGGGATCCAATATGCTTTCTATTGAAAAAATACGAGTCAATCACATGGAGAAGCCCTTGGGTCTGGACGACAGAAACCCTGTTTTCAGCTGGCGCATCGAAAGCGACGTGCCGGACACCGTTCAGACCCGCTACCGGATTACCGTCTCTTCTCCGAAGGAGATCGTCTGGGAGAACTCCGCGGAGAGCCGAAGCAGCGCCGCTGTGCCTTATGCAGGGAAGGCGCTGGAAAGCCGGGAGCGGTATCACGTCACCGTCACGGTGGAGGACAACCACGGCGTCTCCTGCACTGGTGAGACGGATTTTGAAATGGGACTCTTCCGTGAGGACTGGAAGGCAAAGTGGGTAGAGGCCGAACATAAGACCTCACAGGGGCCGCATCTGCGCCTGCTGCAGTCCCCCAGCAAGGAAATGCTGGAGTCCATCGAAGAAACCATGTCTGCGCCGACGGTTTTTTCCTCCTCCTTCTCGCTGAAGGGAGAAATCTGTCGTGCGCGTCTGTATCTGACGGCCCATGGGACCTATCGCTTTTCCGTGAACGGTTCTCTGTGCTCCGACCGCTATTTCGCGCCGGAATTCACGCCTTATGACAAGCTGCTCTACTTTCAGACCTATGACGTGACCGATGCCCTGCGCTTTGGAGAAAACCTGCTGGAGGTGACGGTGGCGGACGGCTGGTACGCAGGATACATTGGCCTGACCGCCGAGACCGGCTCCTACGGCACCAAACATGCGTTGCTCTGGCAACTGGAGGTTTGCTACGAGGACGGCTCTGCCGAAACCTTCGTGTCCGATGCATCCACCCGAGCGGGAGAGGGCCGGATCGAATACGGCGATCTCTATATCGGTGAAAAGCGGGATTTCACAAAAGCTGCGGTCGAGAGAGCGCTTCCGGTTCATATTGCGCCTTACGGGATCGACACGCTGGCCGCGCAGGACCGGGAGCCGGTGCGCTGCTGGCGAGAGGTTCCGGCTGCGAAGCTGTTTCGGGACAGCGAAGGAAGTCTGCTTGTGGACTTCGGGCAGGTTCTGGCGGGATTCGTTCGTTTCTCCGTACAGGGGCAGCGGGGGCAGCAGGTGGTCTTGGAGCATTCCGAGGTTCTGGATCGGAACGGCGCTTTTCTCATGAACATTCTCGGCGTGGCCAGGCAGCGGGACGTCTATGTTCTGGACGGCACACAGCAGACCATCGAGCCGGAGTTTACTTATCACGGCTTCCGCTATGTGCGGCTGACCGGCTTCCCGGAGACTTGCTCCGCCTCCGATTTTACCGCCGTGGCCCTCTCTTCGGATACGGGGATCCTCTGTGAACTGGAGACCGACAACGAAAAGCTCAACCGTCTGTGGCAGAATACGATCTGGAGCCAGCGCGCCAATATGATCTCCATCCCCACCGACTGCCCCCAGCGGGAAAAAGCGGGCTGGACGGGAGATATTCAGGTCTACGGCGCCACGGCGGTGCAGAATTCGCATATGGGCGCCTTCCTCTCCAGCTGGCTGCGCAGCGCGAGGCTGGAGCAGCTGGAAACCGGGCAGATCCCCATGATCGTTCCCTATGTGAAATCTTACCAGGAGCTGGGAAAGCCCCTGAACCACCGATCCGCCTGCTGGGGCGACGTGATCGAGGTCCTGCCCTGGCGCCTGTATCACGCCTATGGGGATCCCCGCGTGCTGGAGGAGAATCTGGCGGCCATCGAGCGCTGGACAGACTTTGCGCGGCAGGAGGCGCAGACCAAATCGGCGCTGGGCTATCGGCTCAACCCGAGATATTGGTTCAGCAAAAAGGCAAAGGAGCAGCAGAAGCTGCTCTGGAACAACGGCCTGCATTTCGGCGACTGGCTGGTGCCGTCCCTCTGCGGCAAGAGCGCGGCCATCGGATTCTTAAGCATGCTGACTAAGACGCTGGTAGCTCCCTGCTATTATCTTTACAATCTGGAAGTCACCGCAAAGATCTACGAAGCGTTGGGTCGGATGGAAAAAGCACAGGAAAAGAGAGCAGAGGCAGAGCGGGTACGCGAGGCCTTTCGTTTCTTCCATGTGCGAAAGGACGGCACGATCCATACACGCTATCAGGGCGTTTTGGTGCTGGCGCTGTATCTGGACATCATCCCGGCGAACAAAAAGAAAAATGCCGTGGATCAGCTTGTCAGGATGATCGACGACAACGGCGGCTGTCTGGATACCGGCTTTGCTTCCATTGAGTTTCTGATGGACGTTCTGTGTGCAAACGGACGCTCCGATGTGGCGTATCGGCTTCTGTATCAGAACAAATGCCCCTCCTGGATGTATGAAATCGACCGGGGCGCGACCACGCTTTGGGAGAGCTGGCGGGCCATCATGCCGGACGGCACGGTAACCTCCGTCTCCTACAACCACTACTGCTTTGGCTGTGTGGACGACTGGATCTATCGCTGGATCGTGGGTCTGAACGCCGTGGAGCCCGGCTATCAGCGGATACGCATCCAGCCGCACCCGGACTGCGGCCTGAACCGTGTGCGCTATTCTTACGATTCCGCCTGCGGCAGGATCGGCATATGCTGGGAGAAGCAGGAGGAAGCCTTCAGCCTGCGCCTTTCTATCCCGGCAAATGTGACCGCCGAGGTCATCCTCCCCGACGGCAGCGCCAGAACGCTGGGCAGCGGAGCGCATGAGCTGAAATGCAGCGTATAGCTGCGTTATCTTAAACTGCCTGTTACTAGAACTGGTTTCTGGCAGATGAGCGCCGATTACATCTAACAAACATCTAACAAACTACTGATTTTTTGCATCTGGCGCGGTTGTTGGCGTTGCAGGCACGATGGCCGAAAAAGCCTGAAAAATCAAGGTTTTTCGCGGTACGCGGCGATACGGCGCGGTACGCACTGGAACGGATTTTCTCAAATTCAGGTTCTAGTGTCCACTCCGGGCGTGCGGGTTCAAGTCCCGCCTCGCGCACCAAAACAAGACAGTCGTCCCGACAGGGACGGCTGTTTTGTTTTTATTCGTTGGAAGGGACTTGAACGGGAGCGGTGTCAGAAAACGTGCCGGGGGCACGTTTTCCCCGCGACCCGGCCTGCCCCGCAGGGCAGGTCAAGTCCCGCCTCGCGCACCAAAACAAACGGTCATCCCGTAAGGGGTGGCCGTTTTGTTTTACTCGATGGATGGGACTTGAACGGGAGCGGTGTCAGAAAACGTGCCGGGGGCACGTTTTCCCCGCGACCCGGCCTGCCCCGCAGGGCAGGTCAAGTCCCGCCTCGCGCACCAAAAAAGTTCCGAAAATTGCTTAGAAATAAGCGTTTTCGGAGCTTTTTCTTTTCCTTTACTTTTCGCCCTTTCCCCAGTTCTAATGGAGTTCTAATACAAACGCGTTTCCAGGCAATCACAGTTTGCTGCAGCACGAAAGAGATAAATGCCACGTTACAAGGACAAATCATTCGTTCGCGCCTTCGCCCCCCTCTGTGTGGAAGACGGT
>CAMNKQ010000027.1 GCA_946542465.1 uncultured Clostridia bacterium
GAGAGCATCGACCGTCTTGGTATCGCGGCTCAGTTCTGCATTGCAGACGCTGCAGTGCACAACCTCGTCGTAGCTTCCCGCTTCCGTGCAGGTGGCAGGTTTTTCATTTTCCCGTACAGCCTCGCCAGGCTTGTGTCCGAGAGCGGCGATTTCCTCTGTTTTGGTTCCGCCGCAAACAGAACAGGTGTAGGTCTTTACACCCTTCTCTGTGCAGTTAGGTTCCGTGGTCACGATACCTTCACCCCAGGTATGACCGAGAGCATCGACCGTCTTGGTATCGCGGCTCAGTTCTGCATTGCAGACGCTGCAGCGCACAACCTCGTCGTAGCTTCCCGCTTCCGTGCAGGTGGCGGCTTTCTCATTTTCCCGCACAGCCTCACCGGCCTGGTGCCCGAGGGCGGCGATCGTCTTGGTATCGCGGCTCAGCTCTGCATTGCAGACGCTACAGCGCACAACCTCGTCGTAGCTTCCCGCTTCCGTGCAGGTGGCGGCTTTCTCATTTTCCCGCACAGCCTCACCGGCCTGGTGCCCGAGGGCGGCGATCGTCTTGGTATCGCGGCTCAGCTCTGCATTGCAGACGCTACAGCGCACAACCTCGTCGTAGCTTCCCGCTTCCGTGCAGGTGGCGGCTTTCTCATTTTCCCGCACAGCCTCGCCGGGCTGGTGCCCGAGAGCGGCGATTTCCTCTGTTTTGGTTTCATCGCAAACCGAACAGGTGTAAGTCTTTACGCCCGCCTCTGTACAGCTGGGTTCTGTGGTCACGATACCTTCACCCCAGCTATGACCGGTGGCGGGGACAGTCTTGATCACACGGCTCAGTTCCTTCTGGCAGACGCTGCAGTACACGACCTCGTCGTAGTTGCCTGCCGCCTCGCAGGTGGCGGGCGTCACATATTCCTGCACGGCCGCGCCGGGCTGGTGCCCGAGAGCGGCGATTTCCTCTGATTTGGTTTCGCCGCAAACAGAACAGGTGTAAGTCTTTACGCCCGCCTCTGTACAGCTGGCTTCCTTGGTCACGATACCTTCATCCCAGACATGATCGTGCTGTGCCGCCTGGATTGTTACACTACCTGGCGTAACAGAGAAAGCAACGTTATGCTCGTTGACGTCATAGATCGCATTCGGGTCATAGCTTATGCTGACCTCTGTCTTTCCTGCCGAAGCTGTATCTTTGATTTTGAAGGTGAGTTCGGCAAAGACTCCGGTATCCATATAGTTTTCCTTAGATGCTTCCGGAAACCAAGTCAGCAACTCACCGGGTTCGGACGGATCGAGTGCGAAGTCTCCAGGCGTTATCCCAATCCATTCTAGAATTGAGCTATCATAGACCACCGAAAGCTCCATAGAGACAATTCCGGGATTATTATCTACGTTAATTGAGACGTTGACTGTATCGCCCGGTTTTCCTTCAGCGGAACTGAGAGAAATCACTCCAGCTCCTTCAGCAAAGGTGTTTCCTATGAAGCAAAGCAACAGCACAAACACCAAAGCAAAAGATAGTATCTTTTTCATTCTACATTCTCCTTAGTGTATTTCCACATCTCTGAATTTAAGATAGCGCTTCAAACGGGTGACATCCTTATTATTGATCTTTCCGTCGCCATTGACGTCGCCGGCTGCCTCAACAATTTCAACGTCATGAAACTTGAGATACCGCTTCAGGCGAGTGACATCCTTGTTGTTCGCTTTCCCATCGCCGTTGACATCGCCGGGGATATGATCGACAACACCGTAGTCCGTGGCACTCAGCGTTAAATCCGCTTCACTGAAGGTGGTGGAAGTCATTTCGTCGAAGGTGTAGGTTACACCACTGAATGTGTAGCGCAGGTAGCCGGTATTTGGATCGTTGCTCATCTGGTCATAGCCCTTCAGGAAAAGCTTGGCCGGATAACCCACGCTGCCCGAATCGCAGTTGGTGATATCCACCAGATAGTTTTTCCCGTCTGGCATGGTGACGATGTTCCACATGTGGTTGCCGGCGCCGGTGCCGTACGCCATGTTGCCGGTGACGGTATAGCAGGTGGCGCTGCCAATGTCGGAGAGATCGCAAAGATACTGGAAGGCCTTGGCATAGCCCTCGCAGACCACGTTGGTGCTGCTGTCGTTATCAAAGACCCAGATCAACTGCCAGGGGTTGCCATAGGCCACGCCGCCGCCTGCCGCGCCATCGTTATACGAGACCAAATCGCAAATGCGCTGCCGATAGTAGTCCAGCTTGTCAAGCAGAGAGTAGGAGGCAGCCGCGGACACGATCGCCTGGGCGTTGCTCACAGCGCTCTGCACCTGCTGGCCGAGGGCGGTATTCACGGTGTAGAGATCACTGTCAGCACGGTACTCTTCCGCAACCTTGAAACTAATGCAGAAATTCCTGAGTTTTGCAACAGTTCCTCCACTGTAGAAAACGATGCCGTCCGGCACGGATTCCGTTCCCAGCGTTTTGTCGTACCAATACAATTCATAAGGGCAGTCGGCAAGCAACGCGCGGATGACAGGGGCAGTGCCGCCCATGTAATTATAGATGGCATCCCAAACGATTTGACCGTTGGGCACTCCGTCTTTGGTGAAAGACTCCACCCCCAATTCGGCAGGTGTCCATTTCTCTTTTCCATTAAAGAGAGTGCTGAAAGAGATAGTGATTTGGGTAGACGCGCATTCACCGGCTGCAATCTGCGCAATGATGGGCTTCAATTCGTTATATAAAACAGCGGCCGGGCCAGTCAGACTGCCGCCTACGTTTTTTGGCGCACGCAGCAGACCGTTGCGCCGGGGATAGAGGCTGTCGAGCGCCTGTTCGGCATACAGATCATCAAGATTATCCGGAAGATCCGCGTCGACAATCGTGATAATGGGATCAAAGCTATCCCAGACAACACCCTCATCCTCCAGGGCCTCAAAAGCGTCTTCCTCTGCCGCAACTTTGACGTCTTCAACGATGGTCTCTTCAGTGACAGGGGGCTCTGTGATCTCCTGCTCCTCGATCGTTTCCGGGACGTCGAGGATGCCGTCCCTTACCTGTTCCTCGTTGGGTTCTTCGGTGGGTTCCTCGATTGTCTCCGGGACATCGGGGACACCGTCCTCTGCGGGGTCAAGGGCGGGTTCCTCAACAGCCTCCAGAACATCGAGGGCGCCGTCCCCTGCGGGTTCGGCGACAGACTCCTCCACGTTAAGCGCTTCGGGAACGGAGCCCTCGGTCGCTTCACTCTCCGCCAAAGCGGAGACGGGGAGAAGCGTGGCACACATGAGTGCGCAAAGGAAAAGGGAAAGAACGCGCTGTAAAGCAGGATTATTCATGGATGTACCCCTTTGAAAAAGCGAAGCGTAATGTAAACAAATAAAAAATGGTATAATGATACAGGGTGATTATAGCACTTGTACAGCGGAGTTTCAAGAGAGCATTGTCTTTTTTTGAAATTTTTGAATCTTTTAAAATGCACCGGACAGGCAGCCATAAAAAAGAGCCGCTGTGTCAGCGGCTCAGGGCCTTCTGATACCGGCGGCCCGATCGGTGTTTTGCAGTATTATTCCTCGCCCAGCTTGTGCAGCTCCTCGTCGTCGGTCTCCTTGAAGTCTTCCGGGTTGTAGGCGATGCCCTTGCGGTCGTAGTAGTCCTTGACCGCGGCGCGCACGGCCTCCTCGGCCAGGACGCTGCAGTGGATCTTGTGGGTGGGCAGGCCGTCGAGGGCCTCCACCACGGCCTTGTTGGAGAGGTCCAGCGCCTCATCGACGCTCTTGCCCTTGATGAGCTCGGTGGCCATGGAGCTGGTGGCAATGGCGCTGCCGCAGCCGAAGGTGTTGAACTTGCAGTCGGTGATGATGCCCTCGTCATCGACCTTGATATACATGCGCATGATGTCGCCGCACTTGGCGTTGCCCACCTCGCCGACGCCGTCCGCGTCGTCGATCTTGCCCACGTTGCGGGGATTGCGGAAATGGTCCATTACTTTATCGCTATAGAGAGCCATGATGTTTTCCTCCTAAAATCAAATCAGATTAAGTGGGGCCGCTCGCCCTTTTCCAGCTCGTCCCAGACCGGGGACATGGCGCGCAGATAGCTCACCACTTTGGGGACCGTCTCGATGATATAGTCGATCTCCTCCATGGTGTTGTACTCGCCGATGGAGAGGCGCAGGGAGCCGTGGGCTACCTCATGGGGCAGGCCGATGGACAGCAGCACATGGCTGGGGTCCAGGGAGCCGGAGGTGCAGGCGCTGCCGGAGGAGGCGCAGATGCCCGCGTCGTCCAGCATCAGCAGCAGGCTCTCGCCCTCGATGCCCTCAAAGCACATGTTCACCGTGCCGGGGACATGGTGCTCCAGGGAGCCGTTGATCTTGCTGTGGGGGATCTTGCTCAGCTCGGCAAAGAGCTTATCGCGCATGGGAATAATTTTGGCGGTGTTGGCCTCCATGTTGTCGCAGGATTCCTTCAGCGCCGCGGCCAGGGCCACGATGCCCGCCACGTTCTCCGTGCCGGCGCGCTTGCCCCGCTCCTGGGCGCCGCCCTCGATGATGTTCGAGAGCACCATGCCCCGCCGGGCGTACAGCACGCCCACGCCCTTGGGCGCGTGGAACTTATGGCCGGACATGGCCAGCATGTCGATGTTCATGGCCTTTACGTCGATGGGCATATGGCCCGCCGCCTGCACCGCGTCGCAGTGGAAGGGGATGCCCTTGGCCCGACACAGTTTTCCGATCTCGGCCACGGGCTGCACCGTGCCGATCTCGTTGTTGGCAAACATGATGGTCACCAGGGCCGTGTCCGGGCGGATCGCCGCCTCCAGATCCTCCAGGCGCACCACACCGTCCTCGTGCACGTCCAGCAGGGTGACCTCGTAGCCCTCCTTCTCCAGTCTGGCCAGGGTGTGCAGCACCGCGTGATGCTCAAACTTGGTGGAGATCAGGTGCTTCTTGCCCTTGCGGGCGCCCAGCCGGGCCGCGGAGACGATGGCCTGGTTGTCCGCCTCGGAGCCGCCGGAGGTGAAATAGATCTCCCGCGCATCGGCGTTAATATAGTGGGCGACGGTCTCCCGGGCTTCCGCAAGCGCCTCGGCTGCCCTCTGCCCGAAGGCATAGAGGCTGGAGGGATTGCCGTAGCTCTCCGTCAGGTAGGGGATCATGGCGTCCAGCGCGGTTTTGGAGACGCTTGTGGTGGCCGCGTTGTCAGCGTAGACAAACATACTCGTTCACATTCCTTTCCCTATATGATATGATGCCATTTTTATTTCCTATTAACTCAATGGGAATTATAGCACAGGACCGGAGCTTGTCAAGTCCCTTTCCATTTTTCCCCACTGAGCAGATCCGCCAGGGTGATGGATTCCAGATACCTGTTGGTGATCTCGTCCAGTTCCTTCCACATGGGGATGGTCAGGCAGAGCTCGGCGTGGTCGCAGGTGATGCTGCCGTCCCGAATACAGGAGACCGGGGCCAGGTTATCCTCGATGCAGTGCAGGATCTCCCCCACGCTGTAGGCCGCCGCATCCCGGCACAGGCGGTAGCCGCCCTCCTTGCCCCGGGTGCTCTCCACCAGCTCGGCCTTTTTCAGGTGCCCCACGATCATCTCCAGGTATTTCATGGAGATGCCCTGCCGCTCGGCCACTGTCTTCAGCGAGACAAAGCCGTCCTCCGGGTGCTGGGCCAGATCCACCATCACGCGCAGGGCGTAGCGCCCCTTGCTCGTCACATTCATGTGATCACCGTCCCTTCCGCTTTAATATACTATAAATTCAGTAGGAATTAAAGAGCGAATTGTCAGCTCTTGTGCACTGTGCAAAATTTGCACAACAGGCTGCAAAAGAAGGTATTGCTTTATTTCGCTAATGTGATATCATACTAACACAATTTGATCCCGTGATTGAGGAGGACAACCGATGAAAAAACTGTTTGCCATGCTGCTGGCCTTCGCGATGGTCTTCGCGCTGTGCGCCTGCGGCTCTACCGCTTCCGCCCCCGCCGCCGCTCCGGCCGAGGAGGCCGCACCCGCCCGAACCAGCTTCATCATGGGCATCGACCCGGAGTACCCGCCCTTCAGCTATCTGGGCGATGACGGCAACTACACCGGCTTTGACGTGGAGGTCTGCCGGGCCGTCTGCGATTCCCTGGGCTGGGAGCTCAAAATCTTCGGCGTCAACTGGGATGAGAAGCTGGTGCAGCTGGACTCCATGGAGTGCGACTGCGTGTGGTCGGGCATGACGATCCTCGACAGCATGAAGGAGGCCGGCTATGTGATTTCCGAACCCTACTATGACAACACCCAGGTCCTGGTCGTCAAGGCCGACAGTGGCTTTGAAAGCTCCGCGGATCTGGCCGGAAAGATCGTGGCGGTACAGCTGGGTACCTCCGGCGAGGCCCTGCTCAACGGTGACCTGGCGGAGCTGGCCGGTACTTTCGGTCAGGTCCTGACCTGTGACAGCTTCCTCAAGTGCTTCACCGAGCTGGAGGGCAACGCCGCCGACGCCGTGTTTGTGGATATGCCGGTCGCGGCCAGCTATGTTGCCAGTCACGAGGGTCTGAGCATCCTTGATGAGAATCTCGGCGCCGAGCAGTACGGCATCGCCTTCCGCTCCTCCGACGCGGAGCTCTGCGCCCAGGTGGACGCCGCCGTGCAGGCCCTTGTCGCCGACGGCACCTATGCCAAGATCGCGGCCAAGGAGGAGTACGCCGACATCGTCAACAACCTCCTCTTCCTGAGCAAATAAGCGCCGCGAAAACCACATACGCCTCAAAGTCCCGAAAGCGCATTTTCATGCGCTTTCGGGCAAATCTGTGTTTTAATCCAATGAGGGCTGTCCTATGTCGTTACTGACCATGATCCTCAAGATGAGCGAAGGCCTGGGCAAGACCTGCGCCATCTTTTTTCTGACGCTGCTCTTCTCGCTCCCCCTGGGCATGATCGTCGCGCTGCTGCGCATGAGCAAGGTCAAGCTGGTCTCCGCCGTGACCCGCTTTTTCATCACCATCCTGCGCGGCACGCCTCTGATGCTGCAGCTGCTGGCCGTCACCTACGGCCCCTATTATCTCTTCGGGGCCAACGTCGCCCGCAACAAGCTGATCCCGGTGGTCATCGCCTTCTCCATCAACTACGCGGCCTATTTTGCGGAGATCTACCGCGGGGGCATCGAGTCCATCCCCATCGGCCAGTACGAGGCGGCGGAGGTGCTGGGCTACACGAAGCTGCAGACCTTTCTGCGCATCATCCTGCCCCAGGTGATCAAGCGGATCATGCCCAGCGTGACCAACGAGGTCGTCACCCTGGTCAAGGACACCTCCATGGCCTTCACCGTCTCCTATCAGGAGATGTTCACCATCGGCAAGCAGATCGCCAACTCCCAGACCAGCTTCATGCCCTTCCTGGTGGCGGGCGTGTTCTACTATCTCTTTAACGCCATCGTCGATTACATGATGGGCCGGATCGAAAAGCGGCTCAACTATTATAAATAAGGGAGGGACGCGGATATGGCAGGCGAAAGCAACAACTCCGTCCCCAGCATTCTCAGCATCCGCAGGCTGGAGAAGTCCTTCGGCTCTCTCTCCGTGCTGAAGGATATCTCCCTCTCCGTGGACCGGGGCAACGTCATCTCCATCATCGGCCCCTCCGGCTCGGGCAAATCCACGCTGCTGCGCTGCGCCTCCTTCCTGGAGACGGCGGACGGCGGCGATATCCTCTACGACGGGCAGTACGCCATGCGGGAGGGCGTCTACGCCTCCAAGGCGGAGCTCAACCGTTTTCGTACCCGCTTCGGCCTGGTCTTCCAGAATTTCCAGCTTTTCCCGCACTATTCGGTCCTGAAAAACATCACCGAGGCGCCGATCCTCCACGGCGAGGACAAGGAGGAAGTCCTGGAGCGCGCCCTCTCGCTGATCCGGAAAATGGGTCTGACGGGCAAGGAGAAGGCCTATCCCTATCAGCTCTCCGGCGGGCAGCAGCAGCGCGTGGCCATCGCCCGCGCCTTGGCTCTGCGGCCCGAGGTGCTGTACTTTGACGAGCCCACCTCCGCTCTGGACCCGGAGCTCACCGGCGAGGTGCTGAAGGTCATCCGCCAGTTGGCCGAGGAGAAGATGACCATGGTGGTCGTCACCCACGAGATGCCCTTCGCCAAGGCCGTCAGCAACCGGGTCATCTTCATGGCCGACGGCCTGATCGTGGAGCAGGGCGAGCCCCGAGAGGTCTTTGACGATCCCAAGGAGGAGCGGACCAAGCAGTTTCTGCGGGTGTTTGAGCGATGAGGGTCCGCTATTCGATCTGGGACCCCAGCGGCAACATCACCGCCCTGGTGGAAAGTCCCGTCCCCGTCGAGCGGCAGAGCGCCGTCGCCGCCGAGCTCATGGCCCGGCATCCGGCGGTGGAGCAGCTCGGCTTTGTGTCATGGCAGGCCGAGGACGGCTCCGACGCCGCGCTGCGCATGGCGGGCGGGGAGTTTTGCGGCAACGCCAGCATGAGCGCCGCCGCTCTGCTTCAGAGCCGTCTGGAAAGCGCGGCCCCCTCCGGCGCCTGGATCACCCGTTCTCTGCGCGTCTCCGGCGCCGATCAGCCGATCGCGGTGCGCCTGTGTGGCGAGGAAGAGGGTGTCTACCGCGGCGGCGTGTGCATGCCGAAGGCCCGGGCGATCGTCGAGACGGCGTTTCGCTGGGGCGGTCTGTCCGGGACGCTTCCGCTGGTGCGGATGGAGGGCATCTCCCATGTGATCGTTTCGGACGCCTCTCCCCTCTTTGCGCTGAAGGATCGGCCCGCCGAGGCCGAGGAGGCCGTGAAAGTCTGGTGCGCAGAACTCGGTGCCGAGGGCCTGGGCCTGATGTTTCTCGAGCGCGGCGAAGGAAATCCCCGCCTCGCGCCCCTGGTCTACATTCCCGGCAGCGCCACGCTGTTCTGGGAGAGCTCCTGCGCCAGCGGCAGCTCTGCCGTGGGCATGGCTCTGGCCGCCGGGAGCGGCAGGGCGCAGCGCCTGACCCTGGCGCAGCCCGGCGGCCGCCTGCAGGTGGAGAGCGACCCGGAGAGCGGCGAGACCTGGCTCTACGGCCGGACCGCCCTGCTGGAAGAATTGGATAGCGAAATCCGCGGATAAAAGCCTTCGGCTTCCTCCGCGGATTTTCATCGGATATCTTGTAATTTTTGAAGCAATCGTATACAATAGGCAAAGCGTCACTTGAATCTACAGACAGGAGATTACATAGATGGATACGATCACCGCCAAAACCCCCTGGGCGCCCTTCATGGGCGAGATCCCCATGCACCTGGACTACTTTGAGGGCTCCATGTTCGACAAGGTGGCCCAGATCGCCGAGCAGTATCCCAACAACGTGGCCTTTGACTTCATGGGCAAGTCCACGACCTACAAGGAAATGATCCGCGAGACCGAGCGCTGCGCCAAGGCGCTCAAGACCATCGGCGTGCGCGAGGGCGACAAGGTCACCATCGCCATGCCCAACTGCCCCCAGGCCATCTACATGTTCTACGCCGTGAACCTGGTGGGCGGCATCGCCAACATGATCCACCCTCTCTCTGCGGAGAAGGAGATCGAGTTCTACCTCAACGAGTCCGAATCCGTCACGGCCATCACCCTGGATCAGTTCTACCACAAGTTTGAGGCCATCCGGGAGAACACCAAGGTGGTCAACATCATCATCGCCTCGGTGAAGGATGCGCTCTCCAAGCCCGTGCGCGCCGGCTACATGCTGACCGAGGGCCGCAAGATCAAGAAAATCCCCAAGGAAGCGCCGGTTATCCGCTGGAAGGAATTCATGCATCTGGCCGAGCACTGCTTCTACAACTACAAGGTGAAGCGCCAGAGCGACGATCCCGCCGTCATCCTCTACTCCGGCGGCACCACCGGCACCACCAAGGGCATCGTGCTGAGTAACAAAAACTTCAACGCCCTCTCCCAGCAGATCGTCGCCACCAACCCCATGTTCCGCCCCGGCGACAAGATGCTGGCCGCCATGCCCCTGTTCCACGGCTTCGGTCTGGGTGTCTGCGTTCACTCCATGCTGGCCCAGGGCGGCCGCTGCATCCTGATCCCCCGCTTCACCGCCAAGAGCTATGCCAAGCAGATCGTGAAATACCGCTGCAACTTCATCGCCGGCGTGCCCACGCTCTACGAGGCGCTGCTGCGCCTGCCCTCCATGGACGGCGCGGATCTGAGCTGCCTGAAGGGCGTCTTCTCCGGCGGCGACAGCCTGTCGGTGGAGCTCAAGAAGAAGTTTGACAAATTCCTCTATGACCACAAGGCCACCATCCAGGTGCGCGAGGGCTACGGCACCACCGAGACCGTCACCGCCTGCTGCCTGACCCCGCCCACCATGTTCAAGGAGGGCTCCATCGGCATTCCCTTCCCCGATACCTATATCAAGATCGTGGAGCCCGGCACCGAGAAGGAACTGCCCTACGGCGAGGAGGGCGAGATCCTGCTGGCCGGCCCCACGGTGATGAAGGAATACATGAAGCACCCGGACGAGACCGCCCAGACCCTGCGCCGCCATGCCGACGGCCTGACCTGGGTCTACACCGGTGACCTGGGCACCCAGGACGACGAGGGCTTCATCTACTTCAAGGGCCGCGCCAAGCGCATGATCATCTCCTCCGGCTACAACGTCTATCCCGGCCAGCTGGAGAACATCCTGGACGCCCACGAGAAGATCCAGATGAGCTGCGTGATCGGCGTGCCCGATCCCTACAAGATGCAGAAGGTCAAGGCCTTCGTGAAGCTGGTGCCCGGCACGCCCGCCACCGAGGAGACGAAGAAGGAGCTGCTGGACTACTGCCGCAAGCACATCGCCAAGTACGCCATGCCCTATGACATCGAGTTCCGCGAGGAGCTGCCCAAGACCCTGGTGGGCAAGGTGGCCTACCGCGTGCTGGAGGAAGAGGAAATGGCGAAGATCAAGGCCGCGGAGGCCGAAACCATAAAGGCGTGAGCCGCGCCGACGCTCACGCGCGGAGTCAAGATGAGTAAGGAAAAGAATCCGAAAAAGCGCCGCGTCGCCGCGGGCGCCATGGCGGTGTTCACCTCGGCCAGCATGCTGGTGGGCGGGATCTTCAATCCCCCCGGCGCGCTGCCCGACGAGCAGGAGCTGCTGCCGCCGCCCGTGGTGCTGGACGAGGACGATCTGGACGGCGACGGCAAGGGCGGCAAGAATCCGCCCCCCAAGACGCCGCAGCCCCAGCTCGAGGAGGAGACGGTGGAGGTTGCCGAGGCCCAGCCCGCGCTCCCCGAGGAGGAGAAAAAGGGCATCCGCCGCTGGTGGTCCTCCCTCTCCTTCCGGCAGCGCCTGCTGCTGATCCCCCTGGCCGCGCTGGCCGGTTGGGGCCTCTTCGCCCTGGCCTCGATCCTGCTGCCCGGGGTGCTGGGCCGGATCGCCGCCTGGTGCATGACCCTGGGCGCGCTGATCGGCGCCTTTCTGGGCACGGAGAAGGCCATCTTCCCCCACATCCCCATCAAGAAGCTTCTCAGCAGCCGGAACCTAAGCGGTCTGGCGGCCGGGCTTCTGGGCCTGGGCGCGGCGGATCTGCTTCTGCCCT
Source organism: uncultured Clostridia bacterium (assembly GCA_946542465.1). Classification (GTDB taxonomy): domain Bacteria; phylum Bacillota; class Clostridia; order Oscillospirales; family Oscillospiraceae; genus Limivicinus. The sequence goes on from CAMNKQ010000027.1 coordinate 11,512, forward strand.
TTGTCTGGGGCAGCTACGGCAAATGGGAGGCCCTCCTCCACGCCCTCGGCATCGTGCTGGTGTTCGGCACCGCCTCGCTGAGCTTTGCCGCCCGGACGCACCGGGACGAGGAGGCCGCCGCGGCCCTGGCCGCGCAGGAGGCCGAGGCGGAGGAGCCGGAGGAAGAGGAAGCGGAGAAGCCCATGAGCAAGGAAGACATTCTGGCCCTGGCCGACACGGTCAGCCGGAAGCGCAAATGAGATCTTTTTTGAGGTGACAACATGGAAAAATATGTGATCTGGTCCAACCGCGAGCTCAAGCTGGACGACTGGCGCGAGCGGGTGCTGGCCGACAATCCGCAGCTGGCGGGCGACGAGGCCGGCATGGAAAAGCGCATGTGGGAGCTCAACAATCTCCGCCTGCTGGACGCGCGCATCAACTTTGACGAGGGGCTGGACGCGCCGATCCTGGCCCTGGGTCAGGTGCAGGTGGGCGAGGAGACCGGCCCGGTCTACAAGCTCTATCCCAGCGGCAATCCCTCCGAGATCTTCTATACCGACAGCCCCGTGGCCGAGTGGTATGTGGACACGGACGGAGAGCTGCGCAGCTTTCACCAGTACCCCGGCGGCACGGTGACCGTGCGCTACCGCATTTTCAAGGAGAACACCGAGCCGGAGATCCAGGAGCGCCTGGTGCAGCTGGTGGGCAACGATCTGGCGCCCGAGGAGCTCATTCGGGAGCATACCGTCCGCCTGGGCGAGCACGCCGCGAAGATCTACAAGCTGGATCTGCCGGAGGAGAAGGAATAGAGGTATTAGGCATCAGTAATAAAAAGTGAGGCTTTTCGCTGAGCAGAGCGAAAAGCCTCACTTTTTTGTTTTTACCGTTATACTGTGAATTCGTCTTCGGGCGGGGTCTTGTCGACGCAGCTTCGGTAGACCAGCAGGATCACCGCCGTCAGCAGGATCAGGGACGCGGCCATGATGGCGTAGCACAGGGCGTAATTGGCCGTGCGCTGCACCCGGTATTCGCCCAGGAAGCCCGCGCCAAAGAGGCTCGCCAGGAAGAGGAGCCAGCCCAGCACGAGCTTGAAGCTCCAGCCTTTGCCCCGCACGCGCACCGCGGTAAAGCGGATCATCACGATCAGGATCGTCACGCCCGCGAAGACCTGGCCCAGGCTCACAAAGGAGGCGTAGGGGTTGAGCTGCTTGAGGAGGGTGAAGTGCATGAGGCAGGAGTCGTTGCGGATCGAGTCGATGATGACCTCCGTGGCCCCCCAGAGCAGCAGGAAGAGGCGAAAGACATTGCCGTTGGGGCTGCTTCCGTCCGCCATGGGGTAGCGCCGATAGCGCAGATAGACCCGTACCAGCACGACCGTGAGGATCAGCAGCGCCAGGAAGGACAGGAAAAAGGCGGCCAGCGACCAGCTCACCGCGCCGGACGAGTCCGTCACGGGGACGGCGAAGGGCAGGCGCTGGAAGAAGGGCTTCTGGACGGTGATGCGGCTGCGGCCGCTGGAGTTAAAAAGCTCGCTGAGGCGGACAAAGGCCAGGCTCAGGCTCAGTCCCGGCGCCACCGCGTCCAGCAGGCGGCCGCTGCGCTGCACGAGCTTGAGCTTTTTGGAAACCTGCGCCGCGCCCATCACGCCCAGGATCACCCCGGGCATGGCATAGCTGCCGGTGTTGGGAGAGGCCAGGCACTCCCAGAAGCTGCCGAACTGCTCGATATGGCAGTACCAGTAGATCAGGCGGGAGAGGATCAGTCCCAGGAGCACGGCAAAGGGGAAGAAGACCCAGACCGCCGCGCTGTGCCGGTTGTAGCGGGGATAGAGCGCCAGGGACAGGCAGAGGCCCGCCGCCAGGCCCAGAGCCAAAACAATGCCGTTCCAGTACAGGACCAGATCGCCGGAAATGACGGCTATGCTGTTCATGGCGTCACCTCCCGGTTGGGGACGGCCGAGGCGAAGTAGAGGATATCGCTGACCGTGCGCTCGGCGTCATAGTCGATGTGGTTGAAGGGCACGCCCTGGAACAGGATCTCGCTGGTCTGTCCGCCGTCCAGGCCGTAGGCGTTGGGGATGCCCTTGTCGTACATGGCCCTGGCCATGTCGTTGACCGTCCAGAGGGCGGCCTTCTCGGGGGCGTGGTTCACAGAGAGATAGAAATAGTGGAGCTTATCCACCTGGCCGATGGCCGCGCGGGAGTCGCCGCGGGTCGGCTCGCCGGCCGGATACCAGTCGCAGCTCTTCAGTTCCCCGTTCTCCACCAGCACCGGGCCGAAGGAGAGGGAGAAGAGGATGTCGTTGTTGGCCATGAAGTCCTGGATCTCACTGCGGGAGTGCTCCTCCAGCAGGTGGGTGAAGTGGAAATCGCCGTTGGCGTCCACAAAGCAGGTCTCCACACAGTTGTACTTCTTATACTGGCCGGTATAGGTGCTCTCGTCCATGCGCCAGAGCTGCCGCTGATAGGCCACGATGCCGAAGTCGCGGAACATGTAGAAATCCGCGTTCATGGCCACCACGGGATTGACCGTCCTGGCCAGATCGGAGGCGTAATACCAGACCGGGGAGCCCAGGGTGTCGTCCGCGATCTTGCGGCGGATCTGGGAGCCGTCGGCGATCTTGACCTCGCAGCAGGAGCAGGTGTTGCCGTTGATGACTTCCTTCCAGATGATCATCAGGATCGTCTCATCGTAGTAATAGCCGATGAAGGAGTCCTGATAAAAATCGGCGTTGGGATTGAAGAGCACCTCCTGCCCGTCCAGCAAACCGGACTTGCGGGCCTTGTCGATCACGGCCATGACTTTGTCGGCCTCCGCGATCGAAACGGTGCCGAAGCCGTTGGGGTCGGGCACCGGCGCGGCCAGCGCGTCCTCGGGGATCACATAGTGCTTTTTGATGGTGGCGATGGAGCCCAGGGCCTCGGCCTTGGAGTTGGAGAAGCTGTTGTCCAGCTGGGCGCCCAGGTCGGTGCTGCCGCGCACGGCGGCGGCCGCCGGGCCGGTGCCGGGGTGAAAGCTCATGCCCAGGCGGGCCAGGAGCAGCAGCGCGATGACCGCGAAGATCAGGCTCAGGAACACATAGCCCACCCGTTTGGCGGTGCTTTCCCGTTTACGTCTTGCCATAGCTCTCCCTCCTCACACGCCGCCCATCAGGGCCTGAAACAGGGCGGGCGAGGTCTTCATCTTCCACGCGCCGTCGGAATAGCTCAGCGACAGGTCCATCGTCGCCGTGGTATAGTAGTCCTCCGCGTTTTCCAGCACCTCCGCGAGGGCCGTGGCGTAGACCTCGTCGGTGAAGGAGGCCTGATAGCGCCCCTCCTCGTCGTAGATCTCCGCGCTGTCCCGGTCGGCGACCAGGCGCTCGGTGATCCCCTCCACGCGCTCGGCGATCTCCTGCTCCACGGCCTTCACGTCCAGGTAGCGAAACTCCACCGTCTGCACGGCGCTGAGGTTCTCCACCCGGCTCTCCCCGGGCAGGCTGTAGGCGTAGCTCTGGCGCAGGGCCTCATAGAGGGTGCGGCCGCTGGGGCTGCCGGGCACGTTTTCCAGGCCCAGGCTGCTGTAATCGCTGAGGCAGGCATAGGCGCTGCCGTACTCCCCGGCGAGGATGGAGTTGAAGAAGTAGCGCACCAGCTCCTGGGGGTCGCCCTCCGCCTGCAGGTACAGCGTGCCGCCCCGCCCGGCGAAGACGCACAGGCCCAGGATCGCCAGGCTCAGCAGGATGCACAGCGCCATCCAGAAAGGATTGACTTTCTTTTTCATGGCAATTTCCTTTTTTCTATTAATAAAGTAACTTGTATTTTACCAAATATCCGTTTTCTTTACAAGCTCTGTGCCGGTTTTTTAAGAAAAAAGGCAGAAGCGCCCTCCCGGTTGACAGGGTCCGGGAGGACGGATATAATCGAAGCGGATTATGAAGAAAGTGAGAATTCGGCATGGATGAAGTCAAAACCGGCAGCCTGTATATCGTGGCCACGCCCATCGGCAACTCCCGGGATATGTCCCAGCGGGGCATTCAGATCCTGACGGACGCGGACATGATCGCGGCGGAGGACACCCGCCGCTCCATGGTACTGCTAAACAAGCTGGGCATCCGCAACAAGCTGGTGTCCAACCATAAATTCAACGAATACGGCAAGGCCAAGTATTTTATCAACGCCATGAAGCAGGGCCAGAACGTGGCCGTCATCACCGACGCGGGCACCCCCTGCATCTCCGACCCGGGCAACGAGCTCATCAAGGCCGCCGTGGAGGAGGGCATCCGGGTCATCGGCGTGCCCGGCTGCTGCGCGGCGGTGAACGCCCTGTCCATCTCGGGCTTTGACCTGAGCTCCTTCACCTTTTTCGGCTTCTTTCCCCGGGAGCGGGCCGACCGCCGCCGCCTGCTGGAAAAGCTGCGCCGGGGCGACACCCGCACCTTCGCCCTCTACGAGAGCCCCAAGCGGATCATGGACCTGGTGGACTTCTTCATCGAAGAGGGCGTGCGCTGCCGGATGTGCCTGTGCAACGACATGACCAAGCTCCACGAGCTCTCCTTCCGCGGCAGCCCCAGCGAGGTGAAGGAGCTGCTGCTGGCCAAGGGCAATTACGACAAGGGCGAATACGCCCTGGTGCTGGAGATCGACGAGGACTACATTTTCAACAAGGTGGAGCACACCGTCTCCGCCGAGGCCATGCTGGTGGACGCCATGGTGGCCGGGGATCTCAGCGCCAAGGAGGCCGTGAAGGCCGTGCTGGAGGATGAGAACAACTCCTACAGCAAGAACGAGCTGAAGGCCGCGGCGCTGCGGCTCAAGAAGCTCTTCGGTGACGGCGATGACTGAGCGGAGTTTGACCCTGGAGCTGGAGAGCGCGCTGGAAAGCCTCTCCAAGGCGGTGTTCAGCCAGCCCATCGATAGGACCGCCGACGCCAAGATCAGCGTCCGGCCCCTGCTGCTGCGGGGGGAGCGGATGTACCAGGCGGAGATGTGCCGCGGTGCCCAGGCCTTCCATGAGAATCTGAGCGGCGAGGCCCTGGTCCGGCGCTGCCGGGAGGACTGGGACGGGCGCTACCGCCAGGCCCTGCTGGTGACGGAGGAGCAGAGCGCCCAGTACAGCCTAAAGACCAACGGGCGCTACAAAAAGACCGCCTCGGCCGCCGCCCTGCCCCGGCCCGCGGCCGCCGGGCACAACCGGGAAAAGGGCTATATCCTCCGGGAGGGAGAGAACATCCCGGCCCTGGTGGACCTGGGCGTGTTCACGCCGGAGTTCAAGGTGGTCAAGGCCCGCTACGACAAGTACAAGCAGATCAACCGCTTTGTGGAGCTCATCGACCAGGCCTTCGCCGACAGCGAAAAGAAGGCCATCACGATCCTGGATTTCGGCTGCGGCAAGAGCTATCTGACCTTCATTCTCTACTACTACTTCGCCGTCAAGCGGGGCATGGACGTGACCATCATCGGCTACGATCTCAAGGCCGACGTGGTGGAGCGCTGCGGGCAGATCGCGGAGAAGTACGGCTACACCGGGCTGCGCTTTGTGCACGCGGATGTGAGCCGGGACGTGCTGTACCAGGAGAAGGTGGACATGATCGTGACGCTCCACGCCTGCGACACGGCCACGGACTACGCCCTGCACTACGCCATTGAGAAGGGCGCGGACTACATTTTCTCCGTCCCCTGCTGCCAGCATGAGATCAACCGGGACATCCGCAAGGGCGGCGACCTGGACATTCTGCTGGAGCACGGATTGTTAAAGGAGCGCCTCTCCGCCCTGCTGACCGATGCCATCCGGGGCAAGGTGCTGGAGGATATGGGCTACAAGGTGGATATGATCGAGTTCACCGATTTTGACCACTCCCCGAAGAACCTGATGATCCGCGCCCGGCGCAGGGGTCGGAAGGGCACAAAGGGGCGGGAGGAGGCCCGCCGGCTGGCGGAGGCTTACGGCTTCCGGCAGACGCTGCTGGAGCTCTGCCCATAAGGATGATACGCGGCAAGGGGCTGTGAAAAAGTCGATTGACAGAAAACGGCTTGGACGCCTCCCTTGTAGGGGATGCCACCCTTGGCGTCCCGGCGCGGAAAGGATAAAAAAGCAGAAATCCCCGGCGAATTTGGGTACCTTATACCCGTTTTCGCCGGGGATCTCGATTGATGCGCTCTGCCGAGGGCCTCAGCCCCTACAGCCGGGAGGGGACGTTTTTCACAGCCCCTTTTCAGCGTTTGGTCCGCAGTTCCCGGATGGCCAGGGCGAAGCTCATGCCCGCGGCGATGGCCAGGGCCGTGTTCAGCGTCTGGCTTCCGTACACGCGCGCCATCGCCAGCTCGCCGCGCACCGCGCTGTCCATGCTGTAATAGAGGGCGCCGCCCGGCACCAGCGGGATCACCGCGGGGATCAGGAACAGGGTGGCCGGCGTCTTATACAGCCGCGCCAGCACCTCCGCATACAAAACCCCGAAGGCCGCCGAGGCCAGGCAGGCCGCAAAGACGCCTGTCCGCTCCGCCAGCAGGAGGTACACGCCCCAGGCGAGCAGGCCGCCCAGCGCGGCGGGCAGCAGATAGCGCCGGCGCATCCCGAACAGCGCCGCAAACCCCAGCGAGCCAAAAAAGGCCGCCGCCAGTTGAATCAGGATCTCTCTCATCGTCTCACCTCAAGGTATCCAGCAGCAGCATCGCCGCCATGAAGCCGCCGGCCAGCGCTCCGGCCCAGACCAGGCTCTCCGCCAGGCGCACAACGCCGGAGATCGTATCCCCCACCAGGAGGTTGCGCACCGCGTTGGTCATGGCCATGCCGGGGATCAGCAGCATGATGTCCCCGATCAGGATCATGTCCATATGCAGCATCGGCAGCAGCATCGTCAAGCCGCCCACGCCCAGCCCGATCAGCATGGAGATCAGCAGATTCGAGGCCACGGTGTTGATGCGCGTCCGGCCCAGATAGCGCTGCAGCAGGCAGATCAGGACCCCGAACACGATGGCGGCCAGCGCGTCCCAGACCGTGCCGCCGAAAAAGATGGTGAAGGCGCCGGAGCCCAGGATGCTGCCGATCAGGACGGAGCGGAAGGGCTTACGCCCTGCGGCCACCGACGCCACCTGATCGCGCAGCTCCTCCGGCGGCAGCGGCGCGGCGCAGCAGCGGCGGCTGAGAGCGTTGAGCTTCTCCACCCGGTAAAAATCCGTGCTGCTGTCGGAGCGGACGCGGCGCGTCTCCGTGATGGCCTCCCGGCCCGGGAACTCCATCGTCAGGCTGATGATGGAGGTGATGACAAAGACCTCCACCCGCTCCGCGCCGTAGGCCCGGCCCAGGCGGGAGATGGTATCCTCCACGCGGCTGATCTCCGCTCCCGCGTCCAGCAGCAGCGCCGCCATATCCAGCAGGCAGTCCAGCAGTACCGGCTCCTGCTCTCTCGTTATCGCCATAATCCCTCCGTCGGCCCGAAAGACCGCAGTTGCTTGTATCGTCCGTGCCGCGAGTATATCATACCGCTTCCGCCTTTACAAGAGAGGGTCTCATTTCTTTGGGTGACATAACGCACTGTCCGTTTTATCGGACAGTGTCAGACTGTAGCCAAAGTCGGTTTTGTCATTGCGAACCAGTGACCGACGTCACTG
>CAMNKQ010000028.1 GCA_946542465.1 uncultured Clostridia bacterium
GCGTCCAGCGCCCGGTCGATGACGTTGGGGCTCTCGGCGATGAAGAGGCCGTTATGGGGATCGGCCCGATTGATCAGCTGGTTTTCCGTGAGGCGGGCGTAGACGTCCAGCTCCGGGGCCTGAAAATCCTGGATTTCAATGATGTTCGGCATGGGTTCTTCCTTTGTTCTGTGGTTTTCCGCCATTATACCGCGAAAGGAAAGATGCGTAAAGCGGGAAGAGAAGAAAAAGATTTCCGGCGGTGGGCAACAAAGGGCTTGCGAAAGCAGGCGATCCCCCCTATAATAATAATTATATGATGGCGATATGATGGCGAAAAGCCAAAAGCTTTTCGCCGTGCAGCTTTGCCATATACTCATTGCAATGAGTATCGGGCGAATGATTTGTAAGAATCATTCGCTGCCAAACTTGTCGTTTGGCAGCGAAATCAATCGAATCGTCGATTGATTTCGCCATCCGATTAGTCATTATAGTATTATTATACAGAGATCGACGCTTCGCGCCGATAGAGGGAGAGAGACGCATGACGAGAGAGGAACGCCTCTATGCCGAGCGCCTGGAGAAAATTCAGGATGAACTCAAATGGCTGTATATGGAGCTCTACGACGACGAGCAGGCCTATGAGTATTTCGGTTCCATGCTGCACCGGATGTACGAGGCGCGGAAGCCCGCCCTGAAAAAACAGGACGAGAGCCGCCTGGCCGATCCCGCCTGGTTCCGGCGGCGGGACATCCTGGGCATGCAGATGTATCCGGGCTGCTATGCCCGCACGCTGAAGGGCGTGAGCCGCCATCTGGACTATCTGCAGGAGAGCGGCGTGAACTATCTGCATCTGATGCCCCTGCTGCAAAGTCCCCATCAGCACAGCGACGGCGGCTATGCCGTGGCGGATTTCCGCACGGTGGATCCGGAGTTGGGCACCATGGAGGATCTGGAGCGCCTGGCGGGCCAGTGCCGCCGGCGGAACATCCTGCTCTGCCTGGACTTCGTGATGAACCACACCAGCGACGAGCACGAGTGGGCCAAGCGCGCCCGCGCCGGGGAGAAGGAATATCAGAACCGTTACTTCTTCTATGACAACTGGGACATCCCCCTGCTCTATGAAACGACCGTGCCGGAGGTTTTCCCCCAGACCGCGCCCGGCAACTTCAGCCTCTGCACCGAGGCGGGCAAGGTGGTCATGACCACCTTCCATCCCTACCAGTGGGACCTCAACTACCACAACCCCACGGTCTTCAACGACATGACCGAGAATCTGCTCTTCCTCTGCAACCAGGGCGTGGACGTGATCCGTCTGGACGCGGTGCCCTATATCTGGAAGATGCTGGGTACCAACTGCCGAAACCTCCCCCAGGTGCACACCCTGGTGCGCATGATGCACCTGGCCTGCGACCTGGTCTGCCCCGGCACGCTGCTGCTGGGCGAGGTGGTCATGGAGCCGAGCAAGGTGGTGCCCTACTTCGGTACGACCGAGAAGCCGGAATGCCAGATGCTCTATAACGTCACCACCATGGCCAGCACCTGGCACACGGTGGCGACCCGGGACGTGCGCCTGCTGCGCCATCAGCTGCAGAGCGTGTTCCAGCTGCCCGGGCAGTACCTCTTCCTCAACTATCTGCGCTGCCACGACGATATCGGCTGGGGCCTGGACTATGATTTCCTGCGCCAATTCGGCATGGAGGAGATCCACCACAAGCAGTTTTTGAACGACTATTTCACCGGCGCCTTTCCCGGCAGCCTTGCCCGGGGCGAGCTGTACAACAACGATCCCAAGCTCCACGACGCCCGCATGTGCGGCACCACGGCCTCTCTCTGCGGCGTTGAGGGGGCGGAGCAAAAGGGCGATGCGGCGGCCTGGGACCTGGCCCTGCGCCTGGACGAGACGCTGCACGCCTTTCTCCTGAGCCAGAGCGGCATCCCCATCATCTACAGCGGCGATGAGATCGGCCAGCTCAACGACTGGAGTTATCGGGACGATCCGGACAAGGCGGAGGACAGCCGCTTCCTGCACCGGGGCAGCTTCCGCTGGGAGGACGCGAAAAAACGCGGCGATCCCGCGACCCGGCAGGGGCGACTCTATGCCAAGCTGCGCCAACTGGAAACCCTGCGGGCGGAGCATCCGGCCTTCTCGGCGGAGGCGGACTGCTGGCTGCTGGAGCCGCAGAACGACCACATCCTGGCCATCGGCCGCTACTACCGCGGCGAAAAGCTGCTGGCGCTGTATAACTTCGACCCCGAGGAACAGACGGCGCTCCTCTGCAATCCGGAGGCCTTCCGGGATCTGCTGAGCGGGGAGGCCTGCTCGGCCCAGAGCGTGACGCTGCCCGGCTATGGCTTCAAGTGGCTCCACGTGTCCTACGAGAAGTAATACAACATATCAAAAAATGGCCTGTCTCGAACGAGACAGGCCATTTTTTGATTGGGAGATCATCCCTCGATGGCGATGGTCTTTTTCTCCGGCAGCTGGGGCTTTTTCTCCTTCTTGGGGATCTGCAGGCTCAGCACGCCGTGTTCCAGTTTCGCCTTGATATCCTCCTCGGTGAGCTCCTCGCCCACGTAGAAGCTACGGCTGAGAGAGCCGGCGTAGCGCTCCTGGCGGATGACCTTGCCGGACTTCTTGTCCGTCTCATCCTTATCCAGGTCCTTGGCCGCCGTGATGTTCAGATAGCCGTTTTCCAGGGTCAGCTGAACTTCATCCTTGTGGAAGCCGGGCAGCTCGATGTCCAGCTCATAGCCGTCCTCGTGCTCCCGCACATCCGTCTTCATCAGGTCTTTGGCGTGATGGCCATAGAGGGGGTTGCGCTTGCCGAAAAACTCCCGATCCATGTCCTTCATCCATTCATCCATCAGATCTTCACCAAAAATAGCGGGCATGTACAACATACGTCATTCCTCCTTTTATTTTCGGTCCTGGATGCGGTTCAGGGCTGTTGCTGAAGTATATGCCGCAGGGAGCTTCGCGGCCCTTCGGGCCTTCGCCCTCCGGAGCCTCTCTCCTCCTTGCAAGTCTGTTATAGCACTTCGATTAGCACTTGTCAAGCCAGAGTGCTAAGTTTTTTGTGAAAAATTTGTTAACAAATTTATATAAACAGAAAAGCAAATAAAAGTAACAGGACAACAAAAAGCCACCAGGCCGTCGCCGGGTATCGTTTCTTAACCCTCCAGTGCCCGGATCAGATCCCGGGCGGAGAGGGCGAGAGAGCGGGCAAACTCCGTATCCTCCGCCTGAACGCAGACCCGCAGGGCTGAGGCGGCGGGCAGAGGCGCGATGTGCAGCCGGTATCCGGCGGCATCCAGGCGCAGCCCGTCGCTGTAGTCGGGGCGCAGATCCATCAGTCCCTCGGAGAGGGCGCCCATCACTTTTGCGCGGTTGCGGCAGGGGCAGTCCAGGGTGAAGCCCTCCTCGTCCTCCGCCGCCTCCGCCGGGGCCTCGGCGGGGCGAAAGGCCGGGTCACAGGGGAGCTGCAGCCGTCCCTCCAGCGCGTCCACGCAGCACTGGTAGTAGCTCAGCGGCGTGCCGACGTCCCGCCAGTAGCCCTCCAGCGCCGCGCCCAGCAGCGGCTGCCCCTCCCGGAGCAGGGCGGGGAAGAGGTCCTTGGCAAAGTCATAGGGCCGGTCCGCGGGGATGGCGTCGAGGGCCCGGGGGGAGAGCACGTAGATCCCGGTGTTTACCAGATCGGTGACCACATGGCGCCAGTCGGGCTTTTCGATGAAGGCGCGGATCCAGCCCTCCGTGTCCGTGACGGTCAGGCCGAAGCGCAGCGGCTCGGGCACGCGGCAGAGGGCGAGGGTGGCCGTGGCCTGCCGCTCCCGATGCTGGCGGTAGAGGGAACCCAGGTCAAAGTCGCAGGCGGCGTCCCCGCTGATGATCAGCACGTCCTCCGCCCCGATGAAGTCCCGACAGCGCCGCACGGCCCCGGCGGTGCCCCAGGCCTCGGTCTCGGCCCGGTAGGAGAGGGAGACGCCAAGCGCATGCCCGTCTCCAAAGCGGGCCATGATCTCCTCCGCCCGGTAGCGCACGGCGGCGCAGATCTCCGTAAAGCCGTGCTGCCGCAGCAGGCGGATCGTGTATTCCATCAGCGGACGCCCCAACAGGGGCACCATGGGCTTGGGTGTGTCGCCGGTGACGGCCTTGAGCCGCGTCCCCTCGCCGCCGGCCAGTATGATCGCTTTCATGTGAATAGCTCCTTTTCTCTCTTTTTCAGGAAAACTGCCCTTAGTATCTCCGGGAGAGAGAAAAATATCGGTTGTAAATGAAAAAGAATCTTGGTATAATGTATTCTTGTATCAGTATCGTTCGCATTGTGCCTTGACTGGCAACGCAGACCCGACAGGAGGTGCGCCGTGAAAGACAATAAAAACGTCAAGCGTCTGGCAGAGCCCGATACCGGGATCTATCTGCTGTTTATGATCCTTTTTGTGGCCGGCGCCATATTCTTTGAGATGTATTATCTGGCGGCGGCGGAGGGCGCGGTCGTCGTGGTGCTGGGCGTCTATGCCCTGGTGGCCAAGCGTTCCCGGGCCAAACAGCTGAACGCTTATATCGAGAGCATCACCTATGAGACCGAGAACGCCAAGAACAGCACGCTTCTCCATTTTCCCCTGCCCATCGCGGTGTTCCGTCTGGATGACAGCAGCATCGTCTGGGGCAATGAGAGCTTTTTTACTCTCTTCGGTGCCAAAAAACGGCGTATGGACCTGCGCGTGGTGGACCTGTATCCGGAGTTTTCGGGCAAATGGCTCGCCGAGGGTAAGCAGGTCTATCCCGGCCTGATCGATCTCAACGGCCGGAAATACCAGGTGCACGGCAATCTGATCCACTCCGACAAGCCGGAGGAGGAGTCGGTGTTCATGGGCATCACCTATTGGGTGGACGCCACCGAGTATGACGAGATCCGCACCCGCTATGCCAAGAGCCGCCCGGTGCCCGGCGTGATCATCATCGACAATCTGGACGAGATGAGCCGCAACCACCCCGAGCGTGTGAAGAACGAGATCCGCGACGCGGTGGAGGACAGGCTTCACCACTGGTGCGGCTCCTACAACGCGATCCTGCGCCGCTACGACCGGGACCGCTATATCCTCATGATCGAGAAGCAGGATCTGGAACGGATGAAGCAGGACAAGTTCAGCATCACCCAGGAGATCCATCAGGTGGAGAGCCCCAGCGGCATCGACGCCTCCATCAGCATCGGTTTTGGCGAGGAGGCCGAGAATCTGGCCGAGGGCCTGCAGTTTGCCGACATGGCCGTGGATCTGGCTTTGACCCGCGGCGGCGACCAGGTGGTCATCAAAAACCGGCTGAACTTTGAATTCTACGGCGGGCGCGGCCTGGAGGTGGAGAAACGCACCAAGGTCAAGTCCCGCGTCATGGCCAACACCCTGGCCGAACTGGTGCGGGATTCCTCCCGCGTGCTGGTCATGGGCCATCGCTTTGCCGATCTGGACGCGGTGGGCGCCGCGGTGGGCGTCTGCTGCCTGGCCCGCAAGTGCGAGACCTTTGCCAACATCGTCATCGACAGCGAGCACAACGCCAGCAAAAGCCTGATCGAGCGGCTGCGCAAGGAGCCGGAGTACCGGGAGGTCTTCGTCTCACCCCAGGACGCCATGGTCCTGGCCGACGGCCGGACGCTGCTGGTGGTCGTGGATACCAACAGTCCTTCCCAGGTCGAGGACCCGGATCTGCTGGACGCCTGCAACCGCGTGGCCGTCATCGACCACCACCGGGTCTCCGCGGCTTACATCCACAACGCGGCCCTGGGCTTTATCGAGCCCTACGCCTCCTCTGCCAGCGAGCTCATGACCGAGATCCTGCAGGAGGTGGCGGAGCAGACGGATATTCTCCGCTGCGAGGCGGAGGCGCTGCTGGCGGGCATCGTGCTGGATACCAAGAGCTTCGCCATCCGCACCGGCGAGCGCACCTTTGACGCGGCGGCCTATCTGCGCCGCAGCGGCGCCGACACCACCGAGGTCAAGAAGCTCTTCCAGACCGACATGGACCACACCGTGGCCATGTACAAGATCATGCAGGAGGCCGAGCAGTACCGCAACATCGCCATCGCCGCCCCGCGCACGACCCAGAACCGGGTGGTGGCGGCCAAAGCGGCGGACGAGCTGCTGAACATCTCCGGGGTGGACGCCTCCGTGGTCATGGCGCCCAACGGCAAGGGCGGCGTGTTTGCCTCGGCCCGGTCCATCGGCGAGGTCAATGTCCAGATCCTGATGGAGAAGCTGGGCGGCGGCGGCAACCGCAGCGCCGCGGCGGTGCAGATGGAGGATATCACGCTGGACGAGGCGGAGAAAAAACTCTACGCGGCCATCGATGACTACTTTAGCTGAAGATACGAAAGGAGATTAACGATATGAAGGTTATTTTCAATCAGGATGTGCGCGGACAGGGCAAGAAGGGCGAGATGAAGGAAGTCTCCATCGGCTACGCCCGCAACTATCTGATCCCCCGCGGACTGGCCGCCGAGGCCACGCCCGACGCGATCAACGCCTTCAAGCTCAAGGAGAAGGCCAAGGCCGCCCAGGCGGCCCGGGAAAAGGCCGAGGCGGAGGAGAACGCCAAGAAGCTGGACGGCGTGCAGGTCATCATCCGCGCCAAGGCCGGCGCGGGCGGCAAGCTCTTCGGCGCCGTCACCTCCGAGGCGATCAGCAAGGCCCTGAAGGAGCAGTTTGACATCGATATCGAGAAGAACAAGATCGTCCAGGCCGAGCCCATCAAGACCTTCGGCAGCTTTACCGTCAAGGCCAAGCTGGGCTATGAGGTCAGCGGCACGGTGAACGTGCTGGTGGTCGAGGGATAAGACGGCTTTCAGAGGCTTTGCCTTTGAAAGCAACTCTGCAAGGCAATAAACGAGGCTGAACTATGGACGAATTGCTGGGCCGGAAAGTGCCCTACTCCTCCCCGGCGGAACAGGCGGTCATCGGCGCGCTGCTGATCGACCCCAAATGTGTTCCGGACGTGCTGGAGCGCCTGAAGGCGGATGAATTTTATATCAAGCTCAACCGGGACATCTATGAGACGGTCTATGCCATGTTCTCCTATGGCCAGACCATCGACCCGGTGACGGTGCTGGCCCAGATGAAGATCCGCGGCGTCTACCAGGACAACTGCGAGAGCTACATGGCGGAGGTCATGCGCAACACGCCCACCGCGGCCAACGTCCTGGAGTACGCGGCCATCGTACGCGACCGGGCGCTGCTGCGCCGGCTGGGCGAGGCGGCGGACGAGATCAACAACCTGGTCTATGAGGACGAGGGCGAGGCCGAGGCCAAGCTGGAGGCGGCGGAGCGGAAGATCTACGCCCTGCGCCAGGGCCGGAACGTGGGCGGCCTGATGCCCATCTCCCAGGTGGTGCAGAGCGTCTTTGACGAGATGAGCGCCGCCGCGGCCTCGGGCAGCAAGATCCCCGGCATCCCCACGGGCCTGTCCGATCTGGACAAGACCATCCTGGGCCTCAACAAGTCCGAGCTCATTCTGATCGCGGCCCGACCCGGCATGGGCAAGACGAGTATCGCGCTGAACATGGCGCTGCACGTGGGCATGACGCTGCATAAGACGGTGGCGATCTTTTCCCTGGAAATGAGCCGGGAACAGCTGACGATGCGTCTCCTGTCCCGCGCGGCGCTGATCCCGTCCCAGAACCTGCTGACCGGCCAGCTGAGCGAGCAGCAGTGGCGGGATATCGCCGACGCGGCCCAGACCCTGAGCGCCGCGGATATCCGCATCGACGACAACCCGAGCCTTACGGTCTCGGACATGAACGCCCAGTGCCGCCGCATCCAGAATCTGGATCTGGTGGTCATCGACTATCTGCAGCTGATGCAGTCGGCCGGCAGCGGGCACAGCTGGTCCAACGAGAGCCGTACCCAGGCGGTCAGCGATATCAGCCGTATGCTGAAGATCATGGCCAAGGAGCTGAACGTGCCCGTCATCTGCCTGAGCCAGCTGAGCCGTGCCAACGAATCGCGCCAGGACAAGCGCCCGATGCTCTCCGACCTGCGCGAATCCGGCGCCATCGAGCAGGACGCCGACGTGGTCATCGCCCTGTACCGCGACGGCTATTACAACAAGGAATGCGAGAACCCCAACCTGGCCGAGGCCATCGTGCTGAAAAACCGCAAAGGCGCCACCGGCACGGTGGAGCTGAGCTGGCTGCCGGAGTACACCTCCTTCGCCTCGGTGGAAAAGCGCCGCGACGATGATTACTGAGCTCATCAAACCGGGCAGCCGCGTGCTCTGCGCCGTCTCCGGCGGGGCGGACTCCATGGCGCTTCTGCACCGGCTCTGGTCGGCGCGGGAGAGCCTGGGCATCGCGGTCTGCGCCGCCCACTACGAGCACGGCCTGCGCGGGGCGGAATCCCGGCGGGACGCGGACTTCGTGGCCCGCTGGTGCCGTGAGCGGGGGATCGAGTGCCGGGTGGAGCACGGCGACGTGCCCGCCTACGCCGGGGAGAAGCAGCTCGGGATCGAGGAGGCGGCGCGGGAGCTGCGCTATGCCTTTCTGGAGCGGGCGGCGGCGGAGCTGAACTGCGATCTCATCGCCACGGCCCACACCGCCGACGACAACGCCGAGACCCTCCTCTTTCACCTCCTGCGCGGCAGCGGCGCCGCCGGACTTGGCGGGATCCCGCGGCAGCGGGGGAGGATCATCCGCCCTCTGCTGGATACGAGCCGGGCGGAGATCGAGGACTATCTCCGGCAAAACGCCGTCCCCCATGTGGAGGACAGCAGCAACGAAAATGAAATCTACAGCCGCAACCTCCTGCGGCGCCGGGTGATGCCGGTGCTGCGGCAGCTCAATCCCCGCTGCGAGGAGGCCATGGGCCGCACGGCCCGGCTTCTGGAGCGGGATGAGGATTGCCTCGCCGGGCAGGCCGCGGCCTTTCTGGCGTCCCAGCGGCCCGACAGTCTGGACGGCGCGGCGCTCACGGCGCTGCACCCGGCCGTTTCGTCCCGGGTCCTCCGCCTCTGGTGGCCGGCGGCGCTGAGCTTTGAACAGACCCAGACCGTCCTGACCTTTGCCGGCGGCACGGAGCGGGCCGCGCTGGATCTGCCCGGCGGCGTCCTTCGGCGCGAGCAGGGTCGCCTGTACCGGGGCGAGGAGAGGCGCGTCTGCCTTCCCGAGCGGGAACTGCCCAGCGTGGGCAGTCTCGAACTCCCGGAGGCGGGGCTGATTCTCCGCTGCGACGGGCCGGAACCGGCGGAAGAAATTAACGGCTTGTTTAAAACTTATCTCTTCAAATATGAGAAGATATGTGGTAAGATGACATGCACCGGCCGCCGGGAAGGGGACCGGTTTCATCCCGCGGGCCGCGGCTGCGGAAAGACGCTCAAAGCGCTCTTTACCGAGGCGGGCCTGACGGGAGAGCAGCGGGACCGTACGCCCGTCCTCCGGGACGAGGCGGGGATCCTGGCCGTCCTCGGCTTCGGCGTGGACGAGCGCGTGTGCGCGCGGCCGGGGGACCGGGTCCTGCGCGTGAGCTGGAAAAATACCTTTGAATCAAACAAATAAATAAGAGGATCGAAAATGGAACAAGATATTCAGGAAGTCCTGATCTCCGAGGAGGAGATCGAGCGCCATGTGGCCGAGATCGGCCGTCAGATCAGCCGGGACTATGCGGATAAGAACCCCATTTTTGTGGGTGTGCTGAAGGGCTGCTTTATTTTCATGGCCGACCTGATGCGCCATGTGACCGTCAACTGCACCATGGACTTTATGTCGGTGTCCTCCTACCGGGGCACCACCTCCACCGGCGCCGTGAAGATCAACAAGGACCTGAACGAGGACATCGAGGGCCGCCACCTCATTCTGGTGGAGGATATTCTCGACTCCGGCGTCACGCTCAACTACCTGAAAAACTACCTCTCCGTGCGCCGTCCGGCCTCCATCCGGGTGGCGACGCTGATGGATAAGCCCGCCCGCCGCAAGGCGGACATCTATGCCGATTACTCCTGCTTTGAGGTGCCCGACGCCTTCGTGGTGGGCTACGGCCTGGATTACAACGAGAACTACCGCAACCTTCCGTACATCGGCATCCTGAAGCCCGAGGTGTACGAATAAGAGCGACAGACAACAAGAGGAAGTGACACGCATTTGAAACCCAACCGCAATCGCGCCCGCGACTTAGGCTTTTATGTACTGCTGCTGGTCATCATGGTGGCTGTGATCTTCACCATGACCAGGGATACGGAGCCGGACCAGATTGAAAGCTACTCCCAGCTGGTGGATCTCTTCCAGCAGGAGAAGGTGCAGTCCTTTGTGTACCGCCCGGGCAGCTCCGCCAACCGCGTGATCCTGGAGGTGCGCACCGGCGACCCGGCCATGCCCACGGAGCAGATGAGCTACGATCTGTACAGCTTCTCCGTCTTCTATGAGGATTTCCACGAGATCATTGAGAAGCAGTACGCCGAGGGCATCCTGGAGAGTTACGACTATGAGGTCGGGGTGGTCATCCCCTGGTGGGCCAGCATCCTGCCCTACGTGCTGCTGATGGGCGGCGCGCTGGTGCTGTGGTATGTGATGATGAACCGCATGGGCGGCGGCGGTGCCGGCGGCGTGGCCCGCTTCTCCAAGGCCCGCACCCGCAACGGCAACGACGAGAAGAACAAAAAGACCTTCAACGACGTGGCCGGCTGCGACGAGGAAAAGGAAGAGCTGGCGGAGATCGTCGACTTCCTGAAGGACCCCAAGGCCTATACCGCCATGGGCGCCCGCATCCCCAAGGGCGTGCTGCTGGTCGGCCCTCCGGGCACCGGCAAGACCCTGCTGGCCAAGGCTGTGGCCGGCGAGGCCAACGTCCAGTTCCTGTCCATCTCCGGCTCCGACTTTGTGGAGCTGTATGTGGGCGTGGGCGCCGGGCGTGTGCGCGATCTGTTTGACCAGGCCAAGAAGGTGGCACCATCCATCATCTTCATCGACGAGATTGACGCCGTCGGCCGTCAGAGAGGCTCCGGCCTGGGCGGCGGACATGACGAGCGCGAGCAGACCCTGAACCAGCTGCTGGTGGAGATGGACGGCTTCGGCAACAACGAGGGCGTCATCGTCATGGCGGCCACGAACCGGGCCGATATCCTGGATAACGCGCTGCTGCGTCCGGGCCGCTTCGACCGTCAGATCTACGTGGGCCTGCCCGATATCAAGGGCCGCGAGGCCATTTTGAAGATCCATTCCCGCGACAAGCATCTGGCCGAGGATGTGGACCTGCTGTCCATCGCCAAGGGCACCCCGGGCTTCGCGGGCGCCGATCTGGAGAACCTGATGAACGAGGCAGCGCTGCTGGCCGTGCGCCGCAAGCACCGCTTCATCAATCAGGAGGATATCGACGAGGCCATCCTCAAGGTCCAGATGGGCCCGGAGAAGAAGAGCCGCAAGATGAGCGATCGGGCCCGCCGCCTCACCGCCTATCACGAGTCCGGCCATGCCGTGGCCGCCCGCTACTGCGAGCATGTGGATCCCGTCCACTATATCACCATTATCCCCCGCGGCGCGGCCGGCGGCTTCACGCTCTTCCGCCCCCAGGAGGATCTGGAGAACTTCACCTCCCGGCAGGAGATGTTCGAGAACATCGTGGTCGCCCTGGGTGGCCGCACGGCCGAGAAGCTCTTCCTGGAGGATATCTCCACCGGTGCTTCCGGCGATATCCAGCAGGCCAGCTCCCTGGCCCGCGACATGGTGATGAAATACGGCATGAGCGACCGGCTCGGCCCCATCTCCTATGACAGCTCCGGCCACAGCATCTTTATCGGCCGCGACTTTGGCCAGACCAAGAGCTATTCCGAGGAGACCGCCGGCATGATCGACGAGGAGGTCAAGAAGATCTTCGACGAGGCCGCCCAGCGCTGCGAGGCGATCCTGTCTGAGCATGCCCAGCAGCTGAGCGCCCTGGCGGAGTACCTGCTGGCCCATGAGACCATCGAGAAGGAGGCCTTTGACCACTTCTTCGAGACCGGCGAGTTCCCGGCGGAGGATCCGAAGCTGGCCCGTCAGGCCCGCAACGACAGCACCATCGAGCGCCCGGCCCGCAAGATCTCCATGATCGACGGCTACGCCGAGGAGGCAAAGACCGCCGAGGAGACGGCGCCCGAGACGCCTGCCGGGGCAGAGACTCCCGCGACGGAGCCGCCGCAGGAGCCGAAAGACGAATAAGCAAACAGACAAAAAACGGAGTGAACCGATCGGTTCACTCCGTTTTTGACGTGTATTCCCTTGTTTTCTCCACCAGCTTGCCGTAGATGCGCTTTACGAACCAGGGCTCCGTGGAGGCGGCGAGGGCCCCTTCGGGCGTAAACCAGCGTACGCCGCTGTTCTCCGCCTCGCAGATCTGCAGGGTGTCGCGCTCATCGGCCTCGATCAGGTAGGTCACATTCAGATGCAGGTGGCTGGAGACGTATTCGCCCCGCTTTTCATGGCCGTCCACGGTCAGCACCTCGAGAGAGAAAATCGCCTCGCTCAGGGGACGCAGATGGCAAACGCCGGTCTCCTCCCGCACTTCCCGCAGCGCCACGGCCAGCAGGTCTCTCTCCCCGTCGGCGTGGCCCCCGGTCCAGGACCAGGAGTCGTAGAGCTTGTGATAGACCATCAGCACCTTGTCCCGCGCGGGATTCACCACCCAGGCGGAGGCCGTCATGTGGGCCAGCCGGTTCTCCCGGAGGAAGGCGTCGGGGTTTTGGTCCAGGAAGCGGAGGATCAGCGCCTTGTCCTTCTCCTCCTGCTCGTTCCAGGGCACGTAAGCCGCGATCTCCTCCCGGATCATTCCGTCACCCCGTAGACGTCCCGGCGCAGATGCAGGAAGGTGGGCAGCTGCTGCCGCACCTCGTCGATCCGATTCAGATCCAGCGCGGCATAGAGGATCTGCTCTTTCTCATCACAGCTCGCGATCACGCTGCCGTAGGGGTCCACCACGGTGGAATGGCCCCAGCACTCGTAGCTGAAGCCCTCGTAGCGGGCGGCTGCGGCGGCCACCAGAAAGAGCTCGTTGTCCACCGCGCGGCTGCGCAGGCTCATCTCCCAGTGGGCCGGGCCGGTGGTCATGTTGAATTGGGCCGGTAGAAAGATCACCTTCGCGCCCCGCACCGCCATGGAGCGGAAGAGCTCCGGAAAGCGCAGGTCGAAGCAGATCGCCGCGCCCAGGGTGCCGAAGCGGGTCTCAAAGGTGGTGACGGCCTCGCCCGGCGTGAAGGTGTGGGATTCGTGAAAGCACATCCCGGGCAGATCCACGTCAAAGAGGTGCACCTTCCGGTGCTTTGCGATCTGCCTGCCCTCCTCGTCGAAGACAAAGCAGGTGTTGTAGAGCTTGCCGTCCGCGCGCTCGGGCACGGAGCCGCCGATCAGCAGCAGTCCCGTCTCCTTCGCCCAGGCGGAGAGGGCGGCCACGGTCTCCTCATGCCCGCGCTGGGCAAAGGTCTTGAAATAGGCCCGGTCGTAGGGGCAGGAGAACATCTCCGGCAATACGGCGACCTCGGCCCCTTTTCTGGCCGCCTCCAGCAGCATGCGGTGGGCCTTGTCCATCGTGGCCTCATAGTCGGTCTCGGTCCGCAGCTGCAGCACGGCCAGATGCATCGTCTGTTCACTCATAGGCTGTTCAGATACCCCTCAATGTCAAAAGGACGAAGCTTCTCGTCCTTGCGCAGATACAGCGGGTGGTGGGGGTGCCCCCTGTGGGAGCATTTCCCGGCGCAGAGCCACTGTCCGCCGTATTCCTGACCCAGGCGCACCATCTCCCGCACGCAGAGGGGGAGATAGGGCCGCTTTTCCAGAATCGTGCCCCAGGCCGCCCAGATGGCCGGGGCATGGCCGTTTTCGGCCACATGGGAGAGAATGTAGGTAAAGGCCTTCATGTTCTCCCGGTGGAGAGCTTCATTGAGTTCTTTGTCCATGTCGTCCGGGCGGGTGGCCCGCTGGGCATAGACGTTGAACATGATCCAGCTGTCATAGCCGTTGCCCTCGGCGATGCGCGCGACGGACTTGAGCGTGTTGTCCAGGTCGTCCGGCGCGGCGGTGGAGGGGTTGATGCCGATGCAGATCAGGGGGTTCCGCCCCCGGGTGCCCAGAATGTAACGGTATTCGGTGTAAAAATCCGGCACATAGAGCCAGACTTGGGCGTCGTAATCCCCGGAGCGCCCGGAGAGGGCGAGGGCCTCCTCAAAGGGGAGGAGGGCGACGGTTTGGCTGGCGGAGCTTGGAATGTGCATAGCACGATCCTCCTCAGCGGCCCAGCAGCCAGACGATCAGCGGGATCGTCAGCATGGAGAAGACCGTGTTCTGCAGCGTGCCCTCGGCGGTATAGACCGAATCCAGACCGTACTGGACGCACAGCACCGTGACCACCACGGCGCTGGGGCAGGCCGCCACGATCACCATCGTCAGCAGCAGCACCGGATCGTTGGTGAGGAAGCGGCAGATCAGCCAGGTCAGCACCGGGATCAGCAGCAGACGCACGGCGCTGGCCAGATAGAGCTTTCCGTTCTTGAAGGCGTCCAGCAGGCTCACACCGCCCAGGGAAGCGCCGATCACGACCATGGAAAGAGGCATCGTCGCCCCGTTCATGGAGGAGATCACGCTGCGGATGGCGGTGGGCATGGGCGGGTGAAAGACGATCAGCAGCAGGGAGAGGAGCGTTGCGATCAGCGGGGGAGAGATGATGTCCTTCGGGTGCAGGCGCCGGTCGCTCTGGCCGCTTTTGAGCCGCATCACCCCGTAGGTGTAGAGCAGCACGTTAAAGGGAATGCAGCTGAGAGACACATAGAACACGGCCACCGGACCAAAGAGGGCGTCCACGATGGGCAGGGCGATGAACATGCTGTTGCCCATGGACATCAGCAGTTCAAACTCCGGCCCGCGGTCCCGCCCCAGGGGTGTGAGGCGCGTCAGCAGCGCGGCGATGAGATAGCCGATCAGCTGCATCACAAAGACGATCAGCACAAGTTTGCCAAACTCCCCGGCCGTGAGGGTCAGATTGGCCGAGAGGCCGGAGTTGACGATGGTGGCGCACATGAACACGTTAATGGTGAGCCAGCTTGCCGTCCGGGTGAAGGCGGGGGAGAGAGTGCCGCGCTTGGCGAGGACATAGCCCACCAGCATCAGCACCACAAACACGATCATTTTATTGATAAGAATGGAGAAATCCATGACATCACATCCCAAAACGGAGAACTATATATGCAGGATCAGACGGGCGATGTAGATGTAGATCAGCAGAGAGACGGCGTCGGTCAGGGTGGAGATGAGGGGGTTGGCCATGACGGCCGGGTCCACGCCGATCTTCTCCGCCGCGATGGGCAGAAGACTGCCGACCACCTTGGCAAAGAGCACGATGAACACGATGGACAGGGAGACCGTCGCTGCGACGGCCACGGTGACGCCGTCGTTGCCCAGCACCATGCCGTCCAGCAGCAGCATCTTGACGAAGTTTACCGCGCCCAGGGTCAGGCCGCAGAGGGCCGCGACCCGCAGTTCCTTCCAGATGACGCTCAGCGCGTCCTTCGGCTCGGTGTCGCCCAGGGAGAGGCTTCGGATGACGGCGGTGCTGGCCTGCGCGCCGGAGTTGCCGCCGGTGCCCATCAGCATGGGGATAAAGGCCACCAGCGCCGCGCAGACGGCCAGCATGTCCTCAAAATGGGTCAGGATCATGCTGGTGAAGGTGGCCGAGAGCATCAGAAACAGCAGCCAGGGGATGCGGTTGCGGTAGATCTCCAGAATGCCGGTGCGGGCGTAGGGCTTGTCCGAAGGCGTCATGGCGGCCATGAGTTCGAAGTCCTCCGTGGTCTCCTGCTCCATGACGTCGATGACGTCGTCGACCGTCACGATGCCGACGAGGCGCCCCTCGGTGTCCACCACGGGCATGGCCATCAGGTCGTAGTCGGAGAACTTCTCGGACACGCTCTCCTGGTCCTCGGTGGTGGTGGCAAAGATGACGTTGCGGTCCATCAGGTCCTCGATCACCGTGTCGTCATCGTTTAACAGCAGATCCTTGACGGTGACGATGCCCTCCAGCTGCCGGGTGGAGGAGATGACGAAGCAGACATAGATGGTCTCCTTGTCCTCGCCGATGCGGCGGATGCGGGCGATGGAGTCCTTGACGGACATGTATTTTTTCAGATCCACATACTCCGAGGTCATGATCGACCCGGCGGAGTTCTCGGGGAAGTGCATGTACTGGTTGATCAGGCTGCGGGTCTGGGGCGTGGCGGCGCGCATGACGCGCTTGACCACGTTGGCGGGCAGCTCTTCCAGCATGTCCACCGCGTCGTCCACGTACAGATCTTCCACGATGCCGGCCAGCTCCGAGTCCGTGATGGCGTTGATGATGCGCTCCTGCTCGGGCGCTTCAAAGTTGGCAAAAACGTCGGCGGCGGTGTCCTTGGAGAGCAGACGGAAGACCATGGGCATGCGGTTGTCCTCCAGCTCTGTGAGGAACTGGGCCAGGTCATATTCGTTCATGTCCTCCATGCGCCGCTGCAGCTCCTTCACGTTTCGGCTGTCCAGCAGCTCCATCAGCTCGTCGCTGCGCTTTTCCTGAATGGATTCATAGTCGAGGGCTTCCAGGTTCTCGTTTTCCTCCAACAGGACCACCTCCCCAATCTACAACACTGTTACTCAGTTTACCACAAAGGCCGCCCGCTGACAAGGAAAATCCCCGCACCGGCACAGCGAACGGCGCGACACCACCGGGGAGAGGACAGGCCCATTTCCCCGCCTTTCCCTTGGCAATGTTCCCGCTTTTTACAGCGCCAAATGACCGCCTTCTTGAAGCGCGCGACACTATAATGGTGCCACCTTGAAACGTTTGGGAGGACGGATGACATGGCAATGGAGAACGCGGGAAAACTGTCGGCGCGGGCACCGGCAGTGCGGGGGAAAGCGGTGGACAGGCGCTTCTGGATCGTGGGGCGCTGTGTGTTTTACGCGCTGATGGGCTTTCTGCTGGCCCTGGCGCGGGTGCTGGAGGACGGCGCGCCATTCGGCATGGCCTTCGTGGCCTGCGCCGGTTCGGGGCTCTCGGGGGTCTGCGCGCTGATCGGCGCCTCCCTGGGCTATCTGGCCGGCGGCGGGCTGGAGTGGGGGATCCGCTATGTGGCGGCGGCGGTGATGGTCTATACCATCGGCTTCCTCTTTCACGAGCTGAGCGTCTACCGCACGGCCTTTTTCATGCCCTCGGCCTCGGCGGCGGTGATGGCGCTGACGGGCTTTCTGGGCAGCTTCCGCCTGGTGGAGACAGCGGTGCCCATGCCGGCGCAGGTCTTCCTGGAGACGGCGCTGGCCTTCGCCGGCAGCTTCTTTTTCCGGGAGGCTCTCTCCGGCGGCCTGCGGGCGACCGAGGCGGCGGAGCTGCGGCACAGCGTCTCCCGCATGATCCTGACGGCCTGCGTGCTCATCGCGCTCAGCCGCCTGGTGCTGTTTCATACGGTGTCATTGGGGCGGGTCGCGGCGCTGCTGCTGGTGATGAGCTCGGCCATGAAGGCCGGCATGCTCACCGGCTCCGCGGTGGGGACGGTGCTGGGCCTGGCCATGGACGTGACGACGCTGGGCGCGCCCTTTTACACCATGGCCTACGCCTTCTCCGGCTTGCTCTCGGGGGTGTTCGGGCGGCACGGGAAGCTGATGTTCCTGCTCGCCTTTCTCCTCTCCGGGGCCCTCGCGGTGGTCTGCGCCTGGAATACGGAGATCTACATCAGCGCCCTGTTTGAGAACTTCTGCGCCTCGGTGATCTTCCTGCTGCTGCCGCTGAGCTGGATCGGCCAGCTGGGATTGCTGCTGCAGCCGGTGGAAAAGGGCAGCGGCGAGCTGAGCCTGCGGTATTACGCGGCCCGCCGGGTCAAAAACCTGAGCGAAGCCTACGACGAGCTCTTCGAGACCGTGCGCCGCAGTGTGGAGAGCCCGGCCAACGACGAAAACGTGGCCCGGGTCTTTGACCGGGCGGCGGACCAGGTCTGTGTCAGCTGCAAGAACAAAAATCGCTGCTGGAACGCCGAGTACATGGACACTCTCGCGGCCATGAACGACGCGACCCGGGCCATGATCGCCAAGGGCAGCCTGGAGCCGAGCGATCTGCCCGGCCATTTCCGGGAGCGCTGCACAGGGCTGCCCGCCTTTGTGACGGCGGTCAACGGGGAACTGCGGGGCATGAGCTACCGGCGGCAGCTGCGCCAGCGGCTGAAAGAGAATCGCAGCGTGGCCTGGGATCAGTACCGGGAGATGGCCCGGATCCTGGGCGGCGTGGCGGACGAGCTGGGCAGCGTCAACGGCGCGGATCCCCTGGCCGAGCAGCGCCTGGGGCGCTATCTGCGCAGCCTGGAGATCGACGCGGAGACGGCGGTCTACCGGGACGGCAGCGGGCGTACTCGCGTGGTCGTGGAGAGCGGACGCCTGGATCCCCTGCTGCGGGAGCCGGACTATCTGGAGAAGCTCAGTCAGATCGTGGGCGTGCGCCTCTGCCAGCCGGAGGCGCTGCGGGAGGGCAACTCCCGCCTGGTGCTGCTGGAGGCGGAGCCGCTGGCCGTCTCGGTGGGGATCGCGGCGCTTAAAAAGCGGGGCGAGAACGTGAGCGGCGATAAGGGCAGCTATTTCAAGACCGACGCGGGGGTGCTCTGTGTACTGCTCTCCGATGGAATGGGCACCGGCGCCGAGGCCGCGGAGGACAGCGCTCAGACCGTGGCCATCCTGGAGAAATTCCTCCGCTCCGGCGTGGACCCCGCCGCAGCGATGAAGATCCTCAACTCCGTCCTGCTCCTGCGCGGCGGGGACAGCTGGGGCTATGCCACGGTGGATCTGATGTGCGTGGATCTTTTCAGTGGGGAGACCTGCTTTTACAAATACGGCGCGGCGCCCTCTTTTGTGAAAAGCGGCAAGCATATCAAGCGCATCAAGGGGGAGAGCCTGGCGGCCGGCCTCTCCACGGCCGAGGGGAGCGCCCCGGATATCGTGCGCATGCGCCTCAAACCCGGCAGTCTGGCCGTGGTGGCCTCGGACGGCGTGCTGGCCGATGAGGAGGACG
>CAMNKQ010000029.1 GCA_946542465.1 uncultured Clostridia bacterium
GGCGCGGTCACCTTGAAGATATCCTCCAGGCTGGCCGCCTGATTGTGCTGCGTCATATACTCGAAGATAACGTCCAGCTCATGATTCTCCAGGACCTGCATGTGGTTCTTGGGAGGGGCGATGTAGTCGGTAAGGATCTGGGAAATCACCTTACTGGCCACGTTGAAATCCTTGGCCACCTCGTGTACTCGGTACTTAATCATGCTCATACGTTAGTCCTCCTTTTTCCAATCCTCTTGTTGCGCGTCTGCTGCTGTTTCCGTTCCCGCTCGTACCGCGCCTCCGTCTCTAAAGCAAGCGCGGCATAGCGCTCCGGCTCTTCGGCAGCAAGCGCTTTCAGCAGGGCGTTTGCAAAACCCAAATCCGTGATCGCCGCCATGGAACCGCCGTTTAGCCCCACCGCGGAGGAGAACTCCTCCTTGGTGAAGGGCAGCTCCGCCAGCGGGAGATTTCGTCCGGCGGAGAAGCCCTCCGCCCGGTGTCGGGCGTTCTCGGACGCATCCGACGCCAGCAGCAGCAGCTTGGCCTTGCCGCCGCGCGCCGCCGCGCCGGTGTTCACCTCGCCCACCGCGATCGCGTTTGCCCTGCGCATCAGGCCCAGCAGATGAAGCAGTTTATCCCTCACTCGCCGGCCTCCATTTCCTGTTGTAATCTCTCGTAGACCTCTCCCGGGATCGGGGCAGAAAAAGCATGCTCCAGCGCTTTGGCCTTGAGCGCCTTTTTCAGGCAGGCCGGATCGGGGCAGAGATAGGCCCCGCGTCCGTTCGCTTTTCCTTTGAAATCCAGGCTGATCTCGCCCTCCGGGGAACGCACCACACGGATCAATTCCTTTTTGGGCTTCATTTCACGGCAGCCGAGACACTGCCGCATTGGGATTTTCTTGGGCATCCCGGCCACCGCCTTTCGTCAGTTGTTTCAGGCGTTGTCCGCCTCGCTCTGGGGTTTGATGTCGATCTTATAGCCGGTCAGCTTGGCAGCCAGACGGGCGTTCTGGCCTTCCTTGCCAATGGCCAGGGACAGTTGGGAATCGGGCACCACGACGCGGCAGCTCTTGCCATCTTCCAGCATGGTGACGCTCAGCACCTCGGAGGGAGACAGGGCCGCGGCGATGTACTCCTCGGGGTTTTCGCTGTAATTGACAATGTCGATCTTCTCGCCGCCCAGCTCGTTGACAATGCTGGCCACGCGCCCGCCCTTGGGACCGACACAGGCGCCGATGGGATCCACGTTGGGATCTTCGGACCAGACGGCCATCTTGGTACGGCTGCCGGCCTCGCGGGCGATGGACTTGATCTCCACCGTGCCGTCGTAGATTTCGGGCACTTCCAGCTCGAACAGACGCTTCACCAGGCCCGGATGCGTCCGGCTGATCAGCACCTGGGGACCGCGGGCGGAATTGCGAACCTCCACCACGTAGACCTTGATGCGGTCGCCCTCCACCAGGTTCTCGGTCTTGATGCGCTCGTTGGGAGAGAGCATGGCCTCGGTAAACTCGCTGTTGGAGGAGATGCGGATGGAGACGGCGCCGTTGCGCGGCTCGATGTGGGAGACCACGCCGGTCAGGATCTCAT
Source organism: uncultured Clostridia bacterium (assembly GCA_946542465.1). Lineage (GTDB taxonomy): Bacteria > Bacillota > Clostridia > Oscillospirales > Oscillospiraceae > Limivicinus. Next base: position 1,572 of record CAMNKQ010000029.1, read on the forward strand.
GCTCCTTGGAGGTAAACTCCTCATAGATGATGCCGCGCTCGGCCTCACGAATGCCCTGGATGATGACCTGCTTGGCAGCCTGAGCGGCGATGCGGCCGAACTTCTTGGTCTCCACGGGAACAGCGACCACGTCGCCCAGCTTGGCCCGGCGGCTGATCTTCTTGGCGGCCTCGAGGATGATCTCATGGCTGGGATCCTCCACAGACTCGACCACGGTCTTATTGACGACCATCTCGATCTGCTTTTTATCCTCGTCCAGCAGGACCTGCACGTTATCCTCGCACTCGGGATTGTCGCGGCGGAAGGCCGTCAGCATGGCCTGCTCGATCTTACTGTACATATAGGTACGGGGAATGCCCTTTTCCTTCTCGATATCCTCAATGGCTTCAAAAAATTCTGCGTTCATGTTTGGCTAACCTCTCCTCTGTATTAAAACGTGACATGAGGCTTCACCTGCGCAATCTGCGCCTTGGCAAAGCGAATCTCTTCTTTTCCGACCTTAAGGCTCACATCGCCGTTATCGTAAGCGGCGAGGCTGCCCACATAGAGCTTTTTCCCGTCCCGGGGCTGATAGAGCTTCAGCTCCACCTCCGAGCCCATAAACTGCTCAAAGTCCTCCGGACGCTTGAGCTGCCGCTCCGCCCCCGCGGAGCCCACCTCAAACACATAGCTGTCCGGGATCGGATCGGCCTCGTCTAAAATGGGATCCATCCGGCGGCTGATGCGCTCACAGTCGTCGATGGAGACGCCGCCCTCTTTATCGATATACAGGCGCAGATACCAGCTTCCCGCCTCGCGGACGTATTCCACATCCCAGAGCGAGCAGCCCTCCTCCCGCACCACCGGTTCAGCGAGCGCTCCCACTTTTTCGGTAATCTTACTCATGCTTCTCCACGCTTTCTTCTATACCTGTCTCGGGAAAAAGTCTCACAAAAAAGAGTGGGTCGAGACCCACTCTAATTGAAACCTTAATCCTAACGCTAATACTATAACACCATATCTGGCGGTTTGCAAGCCTTTTTTTCACAAAACCCGGTCAATACTGGAAGTTCGGATCGTAGTGGGCATAGAACTCCTCATAGCAGATGCCCTGTTCCATGATAAAGGTCGCGGCTTCCACGCCCACATAGCGATAATGCCAGGGCTCATCCCAACCGGTCAGCAGCAGCTTCCGGGTGGGATAGCGCTTGATGAAGCCGTAGTTGGCGCAGATGGAGTCCAGATACTCATAGAACTTCTGGTTCATGTTCTCATAGACATAGGGCGTATAGTAGCGCTTATCCATGAGGTCGATGGCCAGGCCGAGCTGATGCTCGCTGGCGCCGGGATAGGCCGTGATCTTTTTAGCCTCCTCCACCGCTTCCTGGTACTTGGGATCCAGATAGTCGGTCACCGGGGGATCAAAGCCCATGGCGATCTGGCTGGCCTTGCCGTCAAAGAGCATCTTCTGATAGGAATAGGTGCGGTAGGCGCCGGCCACATAGATGCCAAAGCCCGCATCCCGCAGATCCTGCAGCATGGCGTCCAGATACGGCATGGCCGCCACGGAAAAGAGCTGGGTCGTGCCTTCGATATAGTCCACATCCGGCTCGAACTGAGACGTGAGCAGATGGGCCACCTGATCGTTCACCATGGAATACTGGGGCAGGGTAATATTGATATCCGGCCAGATATCCTCGGTCGGCTCCGGGGTGTTGTACTCATTGGGATCGCCGAAGGTCGCGCTGTCGCTGCGGATAAAGCCGTTGTCGGAGCCGCCGAAAATAACGTCGGTCCGGCCCTCGATGCGGGAAATGACGATCGTATAGAGAGCAAGGCAGAGCGCTGCCATGCACAGGAGCCAGATGGTTTTCTTTTTAAACACGCTCTCACCTTCCTGACGCAAAGATGGAGGTATTATAGCACCTTTCTCCCGGTAATTCAAGTCTGCCCGCTTTCAGCCCGGCGCGGCCTCCTCGCCCATCGCCTCCCGCAGCTTCTCCAGCGCCCGTTTCTCCAGGCGTGAGACATAGCTGCGGCTGATCTTACAGCGCTGGGCCGTCTCCCGCTGCGTCAAGGGGGCGCCGCCGCCCAGCCCGTAGCGCAGACAAATGATCTGCTTTTCCCGCTCGTCAAGCACGGTCTCCACCGCCTCCCGGAGCTGGCGGCCGATCTCCTCGCTGCCGACGCGCTCGGCCATGTCGTCCTCCTGGGCCAGCATATCCAGCAGGGCAAGGCCGTTTCCCTCCCCGTCCGTGTCCAGCTCATCGGAGAGGCTCACATCGCCGCTGCGCTTTTTCTGGCTGCGAAAGTACATGAGCACTTCGTTTTCCACGCACTTGGCACAGTAGGTGGTGAGCTTGATGTTCCGTTCCGGCTTGAAGGTATTGATCCCTTTTATGAGCCCGATGGTGCCGATGGAGATCAGATCGTCCACGTCGTCAGTCTGGGCGTAATACTTTTTCAGAATATGGGCCACCAGGCGGAGATTGTGCTCCACCAGTGTGTTGCGCGCTTCCCAATCCCCTTCCGCCCAGCGGGCAAGGCATTCCTCCTCTTCCGCCTTGCTCAGCGGTCGCGGGAAGGAATCCCCCGGCGCGATACGCAACATCAGTACGAAGCTTTTCATCAGCAGAATAAACGCGGATTCCAGCATTTCCTCACCTCAGAATCCAGTCTATTCTCTGACTGCCTGACCCAATACGTCAAAAACCGGGAGGCGAAAGCACGCTTTCGCCTCCCGGTTTCCGTGGTTTTCAGTTTTCCGGCAGTGCCGTGCAGAAGTACAGGATATCGCTGACAGTGCGTTCCACACCGTAGTCCATGTAGTTATAGGGCTCGTGCTGAAACACGACCTCGCCCGTCTGCCCGCCGTCCAGGCAGTAGGCCTTCTCCACGCCCTTGGAGGCAAAATGCACCGCGAAGGTGTAGGTGTCCCAGCGCGCCTCCTTCTGTGGGGAGTGGTTCAGAGACATATAGAGATAGTGCCGCGGACCCAACTGCCCGATCCCCGCCCGGGAATAGCCCTGATCCACCTCGCCCACCGGATAGGAGAAGCAGGGATAGGGCTCTCCGTTCTCCACCAGGATCGGACCGAAGGCGATGGAAAAGAGCACATCGTTCTCGTCGATATAGTTTCGCAGGCTCTCCGGCGTCATCTCCTCGCCGCGGTGGACAAAAAGCAGATCGCCCCCCGCCGTCACAAAGCAGTTATCGATGTAGTTGCTCATGGTATAGTGGGTCGAGATCGGCGACGGATCGCAGCGATAGATCTCCCGGTCATAGACCACCACGCCATACTCCCGGAACTGATAGAAATCCGCATTCATGGCGATCACGGCGTTGACCTGCCGGGAGAGCTCAGAGGCCAGGAACTGCTGAGGATACTGGTACGTGTCCCCCGCCAGCTTGCGGCGGAACTGGGAGGCGTCGGCCACCTTGATTTCCGCAAAGCTGCAGGTGTTGCCCCAGATGTGCTCCTTCCAGCAGACGGCAAAGATCGTCTCGTCCAAATAATACAGGATCGGCGACTCATAGCCGAAATGAGCCTCCGGGTCAAAGTTGAGCTCACCCGGCTCCAAAAGGCCCATCTCTTCTGCCCGCTTTGCCACCTCAAGGATCTTCGCCGCATCCTCAATGGGAACGCTTCCGTAATTCTCCGCATTTGGGCTCGGGCCGACCGTCGCTCCCTCCGGGATCACATAGGGTCCCTCCGCCAGAGCCAAACCGCAGAGGGAAAGGCTCAAAACAAGACACAGGAAGGCGGCAGCAATTCTACGCAAGCGTTTGTTTTCTCTGATCTGAGCGAGCATCGTTCATCTCCCCTTTTTTATTTATGGTATGCGAAGTTGCCCGTTTTGTCAAGCGCAGAGCGAACGGAGGATCCCGGCTGCCTCCCGAAGCTGTCTCTCCTCCACAAAGGGAGAAAAGCTGAAGCGCACCGTACCCGTCTTCAAAGTCCCGGCGCTCTCGTGGGCCAGAGGCGCACAGTGGAGCCCGCTGCGCACGCAGACGCCCCTCTCCCCCAATCTCTGTGCCAGGGTCTCGCCGTCCATCGTCGGGCAGCGCAGGGAGAGGACCCCGGTCTGATCGGCGCCGGTGAAAAATTCCAGGCCACTGCCCTCCAGTTCCCGCACAAAGAAGCGGAGGCAGTCCCGCTCATGCCGCAGGATCGTGTCGATCCCCTTTTCCTGTACATAACGGATTCCGGCGAGCAGCCCGGCAATGCCGCAGACATTGTGGGTTCCGGCCTCCAGGCGGTCGGGCAAGTCCGGCGGCATGGTCTGCAGCCGGCTGTTGGAGCCGGAGCCGCCATAGAGCAGAGGCTCGCCCTCCTGCCCGCAGAGCAGAAGTCCCGTCCCCTGGGGGCCCAACAGGCCCTTGTGTCCGGGCATGGCGACAAAGGCCGCGCCCCAGCCTGCCAGATCCACCGGCAGCGTCCCCGCCGCCTGGGAGGCGTCCACGATCAGCGGGACCCGAAATCGTTTACATAACTCTGCTATTTCTCCGATCGGCAGCGCAAAACCGAACACGTTTGACACCTGGGTACAGACTGCCGCCTTGGCTCCGGGCAGCGCGGCAGAAAAGTCCCGCAGGGCAGCCTCCCGGTCAAACAGGCCGCGGCCCGCGACCATGATCTCCGCTCCGATGGCATGGAGAGGCCGCGTGACGGCGTTGTGTTCAAAACCGGAGATCACGACTCGATCCCCCGGGTACACCAAAGAGCGGATCGCGATGTTCAGGGCATGGGTAGCATTCATGGTAAAAACCACCCGTTCCGGATCGGGTACATGGAAAAGCTCCGCGGCCGCTTCCCGGCAATCCAGCACCGTTTCAGCCGCGCGCATGGCCGGAGCGTGGCTTCCGCGGCCAACGCTGGCCATGCTCCGCATCGCCTCCAGCACGGCACGTTCCACCGCGAGGGGCTTTGGCAGGCTTGTCGCCGCATTGTCCAGATAGATCATGCTTTCCACTCCGTATAGCGTCCATCCGCCCCGCGTTGGAACAGCTTCCCGATAGCCAGGCCGTTTTGCTTCAGCAGAGTCAGGGCCGTCTCCGGTTCCCGGCGCAGCGTGATGGCATAGGCGCAGCCGCTGCTGCTCAGGCCCTGGGGTGCTTTGATCACAGCTGTGGTGATGCCGGCACGCTCCAGCACGCGGGAAGAGCGCTGTGCGTGCGTCAGCGATCGAAAGGTGATCAGATATTGTGTCATGGCATTTACCCCTGTCAAGAAATCACCGCACGCAAAAAGCTCTGCGCACAGACGTATTCCATCCTATGCGCAGAGCTCTCGTTCTGCCTCTTTACTTTTCTTCGATCAGCACCACCGCGTGGGCCGCGATGCCCAGGCCCTCACCGGTGAAACCCAGATTCTCCTCGGTGGTCGCCTTGACGCTGACCTGATGGATCTCCGCCCGCATCGCTTTCGCCAGCCTCTCCCGCATGGCGGGGATGTGCGGCGCCAGTTTCGGCTTCTGGGCGATCACGGTCACATCGGCGTTTCCCAGCTTCCAGCCGGCCTCATCCAGTCTATCCATCACGGCCTTCAGAAGTTCGATGCTGTCCGCGCCCTCATAGGCGGGATCCCGGTCCGGGAAGAGATGGCCGATATCCCCCAGAGCCGCGGCGCCAAGCAGCGCATCCATCAGCGCGTGGGTCAGCACATCCGCATCCGAATGGCCCAACAGGCCCTTCTCCCAGGGGATCTCCACGCCGCCCAGGATCAGCTTGCGTCCCTCCACCAGACGGTGGACGTCATACCCGTGTCCGACCCGCATAGATGCTCCCCCGATCTCTCAAAATGGCCTCCGCGATCACCATGTCGCGGGGTGTGGTGAGCTTGATGTTGTCCTCATCGCCCTCCACCGTGTGGGTCTTGATGTTCATCAGCTCCATGGCGGAGCAGTCGTCCGTGATGGGCAGATTGCGCTTCATGGCCTCGGTCAGCGCGCCTTTGATCAGATCGGCGCGGAAGACCTGGGGCGTCTGCACCCGGAAGATCGTCTCCCGGTCGACCGAGCCGGCCACAACGCCGTCCTTGTCCAGCAGCTTCAGGGTATCCGTGCTGCGCACCACCGGCACGGCAGCATAGTATTCCTCCGCGGCGCGGATGGTACTGCGGATCACCGGCTGCGACACCAGAGGTCTGGCGCCGTCGTGGATGGCGATCAGCTCCGCCCGGTGATCCGCCTCGGAGACGCCGGCCAGGCAGGATTCCACCCGGGTTTTGCCGCCGATGATCACCTTGCGGACCTTTCCAAGCTCGTATTTCTTGACCAGATCGGCCACCATCTGGAGCTTTTCCTCCCGGGTGACCACGATGATCTCATCCACCAGCTCCGCTTCCTCGAAGGCGCGGATCGTGTGCACCAGCACGGGCCAGCCGCCCAGTGCGGCAAAGATCTTATCGCTGCCCATACGCTGGGAGCTGCCGGCCGCCACAATCACAGCCGAGCAGAAGGGCCGTTCGTCCTTCTTCTGAAACTTTCCTGGGATCCAGCGTTTCAGTTCATTCCACTCCATGTCCGGCTCCTTATCCCTTCAGCTGGCGCATGCGGTAGAAGTTCATCATACCGTCCTGCATGTTGTCCAGATTTTTGAGCATCCGTCCGGCACCGTAGGCCGCGCAGGAGATGGGATCGTCCACCATGATGGTGCGGATGCCGGTGCTGCGCTCGATCAGGCGGTCCAAGCCATAGATCAGGCTGCCGCCGCCGGAGAGGATGATGCCGTTTTTGTCCAGGTCACCCACCAGCTGGGGCGGCGTCCGTTCGAGGACGGCATGCACCGCGTCCAGAATGTGGTTCACCGGCTCCACAAAGGCCTCGATCAGCTCGTTGGAAGAGATGTTCACGATCTTGGGCAGGCCGTTTTCCAGGTTGCGGCCCTTGACCTCTTCCACGCCCATGTCGGGCCGCTGCATCACGCAGCCGATGTTGCGCTTGAGTTCCTCCGCAGCCGTGAGGCCGACGAGCATGTTGTGCTTGCGGCGGATGTATTTCACAATGGCCTCGTCAAAGCTCGTGCCGGCGACCTTGATGGACTCGCATTCCACCACGCCGCCCGCGGAGACGATGGCGACCTCCGTTGTGCCGCCGCCGATGTCCAGGATCATGTGGCCGTCGGCCTTGCTGATGTCCACGCCGGCGCCGAGAGCCGTGGCCACGGCGGTCTCCAGCAGATAGACACGGCGAGCGCCCGCCTCGATGGCGGCGTCGATCATGGCGCGCTCCTCCACGCCGGTGATGCTGCTGGGCACGCAGGCCAGCATCCGGGGCTTGAAGAGGGCGAAGGAAGTCACGCGGCTCACCAGCTCCCGCAGCATCTGCGCGGCCATCTCGTAATCCGAGATCACGCCGGCGCTGATCGGGCGGATGGGAACCACGTTGGCCGGAGTACGGCCCAGCATCTTCTGCGCATCCTGGCCGACCTTGAGGATCTTGCCGTTGACACGATCCACCGTGACGACGGTCGGCTCCCGGGCGGCGATGCCCTTGCCCTGCTCAAACAGCAGCGTGCTGGAGGTGCCCATATCCACTGCTATGTCCCGTTCAAAGATAACCATTCAAATTCTCCTCTGTCTCTGATCGTCGATCAGTCTTTTCGTCTTGCCACGGTGAGCACCGTCACACTTTTCGCCCCGGCCTTGCGGAGCGTCCTGGCACATTCCATCGCCGTGGCGCCGGTGGTCACGATATCGTCTACCAGCAAAATGCTCTTTCCCGCCAGCTTTTCCTCCTGCCGGCTGCGATAAGCGCCCGCGGCATTGGCGCGCCGCGCCTCGTAGCCGCCGCTGCCGGATTGGGCGGGGTTGTTGCGGATTTTCTTCAAATACGCTTCACAGGCAATGCCCTTCGCTTTCGCGATCACCTCGGCCAGGAGCCGGGCCTGATCGTAGCCGCGCCGACGCAGCCGTGCGCGGCTCAAGGGAACCCACGTGATACTATCGCAGGAAATTTCATTTTCGTCAAGGCATTTTAACAGAAATTCCCCATAAATCGCCCCATAGCCGCTGAGATTTTCAAACTTATAGCGCAGCAGGGAGCGGCGCACATCCCCGGCGTAATAGAGGGGCGAATAGCATTTCGTCCCGTCCCGGAGCTTCTGCTCCTGCTGTTCGTGGGGCACATCCGGATATTTCTCCCGGCAGAATTTACATACCGGCTTTCCCTTCCCGCTCAACCGATGGCAGAAGCAGCAGCGCGTGGGATAGAGAAGCTCCAGAAAGCTGTCCCAGAGTTTTGACCAGACCGTTCCTATTTCGCTCATCGCAGGCATCGACCTGCCCTTGTCCCCATCAGCACCCGGAACGAATCCTTCAGGCGCTGGTGCCGGATCTCCGTCGCATCGAAACGGACCGTCTGAAAAGCCGCCTGCATGACCGGGCCTGTACCAAAGGCACAGATCAGCGTTCCGATGCCAACCGGGCCGCCCAAAAGCCATCCGATCAGCGTCGCCATGCTCAAAAGCCCGATGCTCACCGCGCCGATCGGCAGGCGCTTGAGCCGCTTGGCCAGGCCCACCAGCAGCGTATCCCGCGGACCGCAGCCGAGAGCCGCCGCCATGTAGAGAAACTGGGTATAGGCCAGGATGACCAGGCCCAGGAGCATCACGGGAATACCGCTCCAAAGGGAGCGGCAGCTCGGCATCGGGTGGAGCCAGTTGAAAAAGTCCACGGCTTTGCCGACCACAAAGGCGTCAATAAACATGGCGATCCCGATCGGCTCGCGCATCAGGATATCCAGCAGCAGGATGCAGAGTGAAACGGCGATGGAGGCCGAGCCGTAGAGAATGCCCAGGGTCTTGGACAAGCCGATGTTGAGAACGTCCCAGGGGCCGGCGCCGATATTCGCCTGTATGGTCAGATAGATTCCAAAGCCATTGGCAAAGAGGCTGAGCGCCGCCAGCAGCATATTCAAAAGGATGGCGCCCGGGCGCCCGTTTTCCCTGAGTTTATCAATTCTCATTGTCAAATCGCTTCCGTTTCTCTTTTGCTTGCAGCCGGATATCGCGGCTCAGCGCCGTACAGGCAGCACCGGCTCGGGCACGTTCATTCCGGCGAGCTTCTGCAACCGTACCCGCAGGGCGGTATAGCGCTTGGACTGCCGGTAATTGTCAATCATCTTATAGGCGGCCGCGTCGTCCCCCACCAGGATCAGCAGCTCCTTGGCGCGGGTGACCGCGGTATACAGCACATCCCGCGTCATGAGCGCCGGTGCGCTGGCCGCCAGGGCCAGGATCACCGCCCGGTATTCGCTGCCCTGGGATTTGTGCACCGTCATGGCCCAGGCGTGTTCCAGCTCCAGCAGGGAGTCAAAGCCGTAGACGGCATACTTCCCGTCAAAGTCCACGGTCAGAGTCTCTGCGTCCAGGTCGATGGCGGCGATGCGGCCGATATCCCCGTTGAAGACCCCGAGGCCGCTCTGCCGGTTGTCCGGCGTGCGCCAGAGCATATCGTAATTGTTGCGGATCTGCATGACCCGGTCTCCCTCGCGGAAGATCAGATCGCCGAAGGCCTTTTCTTTTTTCTCCTTGCTCCGGGGATTGAGCACCTCCTGCAGGCGCTTATTCAGGTTGATCGTGCCCAGCTCCCCTTTTCGCGTGGGCGTGAGCACCTGAATCTCCTCCGAAGGGATGTGCATCTTGCCCGGCAGCCGCACCGCGCAGAGCTCCGTGATCGTGTCCACGGTGCTGCCCGCCTCCAGACGGCGCAGGCGGAAGAAATCCCCCGCGTTCTCCGAGAGATTGGGATGCTCGCCCTTGTTGATCAGGTGGGCGTTCTTTACGATCCGGCTGCCCTCATTCTGGCGGAAAATCTCCGTGAGGCGCACCGTGGGTACGGTGCCGCTGCGGATGATGGCAGAAAAAACGTTGCCCGGCCCCACCGAGGGGAGCTGATCGGCATCGCCCACCAGCAGCAGCCGCGCATCCGCCGGCAGCGCCCGCAGCAGGGAATCCATCAACTGGATATCCACCATGGAGCACTCGTCCAGGATCACGGCGTTGCAGTCCAGGCGGTCCTTTTCATTCTTGGTAAAGATGACCTTCTCTCCGTCCTCGGCGAACTTGGCCTCCAGCAGGCGGTGGATCGTGGAGGCCTCTTTCCCGGTGATCTCCGTCATGCGCTTGGCGGCCCGCCCGGTGGGCGCGGTCAGCAGGGTCTTGAGCCCCAGCTCCTCATACATGGCGAGGATGGCCCGCAGGGAGGTCGTCTTGCCGGTGCCCGGGCCGCCCGTGATGACCACGATCTGATTCTGCAGGGCCAGGCGCAGGGTCTGCCGCTGAAGCTGGGCATAGCGGATGCCAAGCTTCCGCTCCAGCTGTCGGATCAGCCGGTCCAGATCCACGTTTTCCTCTTCAAAATGGCCTTCGCTCATCCGGTGAAGCTGTCTGGCCGCGTCGGTCTCCGCCTCGTAGAGCTCCGGCAGATAGCAGGCTCGGCAGCCGGCGATCTCCTCATAGTCGATAAGACCGCTCTCGATCAGGTCCGTAATGCTGTCGTCCGCATCCTGCGGCTCCACACCGATGAGCTCCGCCGTCACGGCGGCCAGCTTTTCCCGGGGAATGAAGCAGTGGCCGTTGCCGCTGTTGTGCTGCAGCTCGAAGATCACGGCGGCATTGATGCGGTTGCGGCTGTTGCCCTCCACGCCCATCTGTAAAGCCAGGGTATCGGCCTCGGCAAAGCTGCCGCCGATGTGGGTGGCGGAGAGGATATAGGGATTATTGCGCAGCATGTCCAGCGCGTCGTCCCCGTAGAATTTATACATGCGCATGGCCAGGATCGGGCGCAGGCCGAAGGAGCAGATAAACTCCATCAGACGGCGCATACCGGCCTGCTGACGAAAGCTCTTGGACATCTGCCGCGCCTTGGCCGGGCTGATGCCCTTGATGGAGGCCAACTGATCCGGGTCGTTCTCCAGGATCTCCAGGGTCTTGTCCCCAAAGCGCCCCACCAGGATCGAGGCTGTTGCCGGGCCGATTCCCTTCACCGCGCCGCCGGCCAGATATTCATAGATGGCCCGCTCTCCTGTCGGCATGAGGCGCTGGGCAAAGGCGGCCTTGAACTGCCGCCCGTGGACGTTGTGGTTCATCCAGCTGCCGCTGACGATCATGCTCTCGCCGCAGGCGGCATAGGGAAAGCAGCCCACGACCGTGATGTTCTCCCCGTTCTCGTCCGTCAGACGTAAAACGGTGTAGCCGTTGTCCTCGTTTTTATAAATGACCGAATCGACGGTGCCGGATATCTCTAAAAGCTCGATGTCCTGATCCATGCTGCACTCTACTCCGTTATTTGTTTAAGAGGGGCTTCAAGAAGGCCCCGGTAAAGCTCTCCGGGCACGCGGCGCAATCCTCGGGCGTTCCGGCAAAGACCAGGCTGCCGCCGCCGTCGCCGCCCTCGGGGCCGAGGTCGATGATATGGTCGGCCACCTTGATCACGTCAAGGTTGTGTTCAATGACCACCACGGTGTTGCCCACCTCCACAAGGCGCTCAAGAATATCAATGAGCTTGTGTACATCCGCGATGTGGAGGCCGGTGGTCGGCTCGTCCAGCACGTAGACCGTGCTGCCGGTGCTGCGCTTGGACAGCTCCGTGGCCAGCTTGACGCGCTGCGCCTCGCCGCCGGAGAGCGTGGTGCTGGACTGGCCCAACTTCACATAGCCCAGGCCCACGTCGTAGAGGGTCTGGATCTTGTTGAGGATCTTCTGCTGGTTGGCGAAGAAGGAGCAGGCCTCCTCCACGGTCATATCCAGCACGTCGGCGATGTTCTTGCCCTTGTAGCGCACCTCCAGGGTCTCCCGGTTGTAGCGCTTGCCGCCGCAGACCTCGCAGGGCACATAGACATCCGGCAGGAAATGCATCTCGATCTTCAAAAGGCCATCGCCGGAGCAGGCCTCGCAGCGGCCGCCCTTGACATTGAAGGAGAATCGCCCCTGTCCGTAGCCGCGCAGCTTGGCGTCCTGGGTGGAGGCAAAGAGATCGCGGATGTCGTTGAAGACACCGGTATAGGTGGCGGGGTTGGAGCGCGGCGTGCGGCCAATGGGGCTCTGGTCCAGGGCGATCACCTTGTCCACATACTCCAGGCCCTCGATCCCCTCGCAGCGGCCCGGCCGAACCTTGACCCGGTTTTTCTCCGCCGCCAGCGTCTTATACAGCACCTCGTTGATGAGGGAGGATTTGCCGCTGCCGGAGACGCCGGTCACGCAGATCAGCTTTCCCAGCGGGATCTCCACGTCCAGATTCTTGAGGTTGTTCTCGCTGGCGCCGCGGATCCAGAGGCTGTGTCCGTTTCCCTTCCGCCGCGTCTCGGGGACAGGGATATACTTGCGTCCGCTCAGATATTGGCCGGTGACGGACTCGGGCACCGCGCAGATGTCCTCCACGCTCCCCTGTGCCACCACTCGGCCGCCATTTATACCGGCTCCGGGACCGATATCCACCACATAGTCAGCCGTCCGCATGGTTTCTTCATCGTGTTCCACCACGATCAGGGTGTTGCCCAGATCGCGCAGCTGCTGGAGCGTACGGAGAAGCTTGGCATTGTCCCGCTGGTGCAGGCCGATGCTCGGCTCGTCCAGGATATACAGCACGCCCATGAGGCTGGAGCCGATCTGTGTGGCCAGGCGGATACGCTGGCTCTCGCCGCCGGAGAGGGTCGCCGCCGTGCGGGCCAGGGTCAGATAGCCCAGGCCGACGCTCTGCAGGAAGCCCAGTCGGGAGCGAATCTCCTTGAGGATCTGAGCGGCGATGAGCATGTCCTTCTCGCTCAGATTCAGCTGGTCGAGAAAACGCAGGGCGTCCACCACGGACAGCTCCGTAAACTCCGCAATGTTGAGTCCGCCCACCGTGACGGCCAGTGCCGAGGGCTTCAGGCGCCGTCCGCCGCAGGAAGGGCAGGGCGTTTCCGACATGCACTCCTCGATATCGGCGCGCATGGCCGGGCTCTGGGTCTCCTTATAGCGACGCTCCAGGTTGGGGATGATGCCCTCAAACTCCCGCTTGATGGTGCCGTAGCCCTCGCTTTTCTCATAGTGCAGCAAAAGCGGTTCGCCCTTGGTGCCGTAGAGGATGGCGTCCATAGCCTCTTTGCTCAGATTCTTGACAGGCTCATTCAATTTGAAGTGATAGCGCTTGGCCATCGCGTCAAAATACATCTTGGAGATGGAGTCGCCCCGGACGTTGCCCCAGCCGCTGGCCGTGATGGCGCCGTCCATGATGCTGAGATTGGGATTGGGCATGATGAGCTCCGGATCCACCAGCATCTGCATCCCCAGACCGGTGCAGGTGGGGCAGGCGCCGGCGGGATTGTTGAAAGAGAACAGCCGCGGCGTCAGCTCCTCAATGGAGATGCCGCAGTGCTCACAGGCGTAGTTCTGGGAGAAGCTGATCAGTTGATCCTGGCCCACCAGATCCACAAAGAGCAGACCGCCGGAGAGGGCCAAGGCCGTCTCTGCCGAGTCGGTCAGGCGGCGGGTGATCCCCTCCTTGACCACCAGGCGGTCCACCACGATCTCAATGTCGTGCTTCTTGTTCTTTTCGAGTTTGATCTCCTCGCTCAGATCGTACAGGATGCCGTCCACACGGGCGCGGACATAGCCGGACTTCTTCGCGTCCTCAAAGACCTTGACATGCTCGCCCTTACGGCCGCGGATCACCGGTGAGAGCAGCTGGATACGGCTGCCCTCCGGCAGATCGAGAATGCGGTCCACGATCTGATCGATGCTCTGCTGGCGGATCTCCCGGCCGCACCGGGGGCAGTGGGGCACGCCCACCCGCGCCCAGAGTAGGCGCAGGTAATCGTAGATCTCTGTCACCGTGCCGACGGTGGAGCGGGGATTGCGGGAGGTGGTTTTCTGGTCGATGGAGATAGCCGGAGACAGGCCGTCGATATAGTCCACGTCGGGCTTGTCCATCTGCCCCAGGAACATGCGGGCGTAGGAGCTCAGGCTCTCCACATAGCGGCGCTGCCCCTCGGCATAGATGGTATCGAAGGCCAGGGAGGACTTGCCGCTGCCGGAAAGGCCCGTGATGACCACCAGCTTGTCCCGCGGAATCTCCAAATCGATGTTCTTTAAGTTGTTTTCCCGGGCGCCCTTAATGAAAATGCTGTTTTGCATGCTTCTTTATTCCTCAGTGATCAGTTCGGCATACGAGCCGTTTGTCAGTTTTACCAGTTGCTGCGGCGCAAGCTCCACCTGCCAGCCGATCTTGCCCGCGCTGACGGCGATGCTCGCCTGTTCTTCCGCCGCGGCGTGGAAGCAGGTGCGATAGAGCTTCTTCATCCCGATGGGCGAGCAGCCGCCGCGGACATAGCCGGTCAGCGGGGTGATCTCGCTCACGTGGATCATGGCGACGGACTTCTCTCCCACCGCTTTGGCGGCCTTTTTCAGATCCAGCTCGCCGGTCACCGGGATCACGAACACATAGAGCTGCTTGCTCGCCCCGCGGGTCACCAGCGTCTTATACACCTGTTCCGGATCCAGGCCGGTCAGCGCCGCCACCGTGACGCCGTCCACCGCCTCGTCCCCGTGGGGATAGCTGTGGGGCGTATAGGGGATCTTCTTCTGTTCGAGGATCCGCATCACGTTGGTTTTCTGTTCCGCCATCGCTCTCGCCTCCCGAAAATTGATAACAGCTTATTATACCGTATTTTTTCCTGCAATTCAACCACAAACGGCATGAAAAAACAGGGCCCGGACAGGACCCTGTTTGTCGATATTCTCTTATTTGGCAAAGCGCTGCAAAATGCTCTCCACGCTGTTATCCATCACGCAGAGGACCCGCTCCTCCGTCACTTCCCGCGGCAGCTGCATCCCCAGATCCAGCCAGTGGCTGATAAAGCCGATGGCACAGTCGGCATAAAACTCCACCGTGAATTCAAAATCCTGCCGGTCGATGTTCATGTCCACCGAGACAATGTCGGCAAAGCTGCGGATGCACTCGGCCATCTTATCCCGCAGATAGCGCATCATATAGACGCGGCTGTTGGAGTTATAGACGTTCAGCGTAAAGCTGCTGTTCTCCTGCAGATATTTCATGAAGATCAGCACGTCCTCCCGCCAGTGCTCATATACCACCTTCTGCGGCAGGACCCGGTTGGCGTCCTCTTCAAAGATCCACTCCAGCAGATCATAGACGTCGTCAAAATGGTAATAGAAGGTCTGACGGTTCACACCGCAGAGCTCCACCAGATCCTTGACCGTGATTTTGCCGATGGGCTTGACTTTCATCATTTGTTTGAGCGCGGTGGCCAGTGCCTCTTTCGTTCCGTTCGCCATGGCGAATGCCCCTTTTCCCTTATTTATTTTATTCAGTATATCATACGTTCTCTTAAAAGGCAAAGGATTTCCGCTATTTTCTTGAATTCTCGCCGGTTTTGCGTTATGATTCTTTTAACTGGAGTGAACATGTATGTCTAAACAATTATTATATCATGTATTGACAATTATTATACTCGTGCTGAGTATTACAGCTCTCGTGCTTCTGTTCTGGAACCGTGGTGCAAAGGAGAATCCTGTCCGCATCAGCGCCGTCCCGGCCGCGGTCTCTCCCGTTTCGGAGCTGCGTGTCGGCAGCCGCTGGTACGGCACGCTGCAGATTGAAGAACTCTCAGGTGAGGGCCCTCTCACAGAAGGCAGCCGAACGGTCTGGGGCTCTCTGGACAGCAGCCCGGATGGCTCGCCCTACTTTGAGCTCTCGGAGAAGCAAAAGCCGCTCAAAAGCGACGTTCCCCTGCTCTCCTTCTGGTGCACACTGTCGGGTGATCATCTGACGCCGAAGATCGGCGAGCAGGATTCCTGGTTCTTTGAACAATGGCTCACGGCAAAGGACGCCGAGGCGCTCTCGCTCTGTCTTGAAAACGGCGCGCTCTCGGCGGAGTTTGACTACAACGACGGGATTCAGCAGTGTCACATCCGCTTCACGGTGCGACCGGCATAATAGGAAACAGCGCGGCAAAGCCAAGCTTTGCCGCGCTGCCGTATTTATCCCCGGAAGCGGGAGAGGAAATCCTTTGTTTCCGCCCTCTGCGGATTGCCGAAGACCTCGTCGGGGCTGCCCTGCTCGCAGATCACGCCTCCGTTCATATAGACGACACGTTTGCTTACATCCCGGGCGAAGGCCATCTCATGGGTCACCACCAGCATGGTCATGCCGCTCTCGGCCAAGCGCTGCATAACGTTCAGCACCTCGCCCACCATCTCGGGATCCAGGGCGGAGGTAGGCTCGTCAAAGAGCAGCACTTCGGGATCCATGGCCATGGCGCGGGCGATGGCCACGCGCTGCTTCTGTCCGCCGGAGATCTGCCGCGGGCGGGCGTTCACATAGGGCGCCATGCCCACCTTTTCCAGATACTCCATGGCGTGGGCCTGGGCCTCGGCTCTGCCTCGCTTGAGGACGCGCACCTGGCCCACCACGCAGTTTTCCAGCACCGTCATGTTGTTAAATAGATTAAAGGACTGGAACACCATGCCCACATGGGAGCGGTATTCCGCCGCGTTGGTGCCGCGGCCCAGGACGTTTTTGCCGTGATAGAGGATCTCTCCGGAGCTGGGCGTCTCCAGGAGATTGATGCAGCGCAGCAGCGTGGATTTGCCGGAGCCGGAGGCGCCGATGATGCTGATCACGTCCCCCTGGTTCACAGAGAAATCGATATCCTTCAAAACCAGATTGGAGCCGAAGGACTTGGAGAGATGATTGATCTGTAAAATCCGTTCGTCCATTTCAGCGCTCTCCTCTCTGCTCCGAATTGCCGAGTCCGGCATCATGGATTCCGTTATCCCGTCTCTGCTCGGCCAGCTGTCCCTGGCGGAGCGCCTCTTCCCGCTCGATCTGGCGGCGGAGCGACTCGCGCAGAGCGCTCTTTTCCGCCTCGGGGTTGCGCTCGTCAAAGGGACTGCGCTTGTCCGGGAAGCTGTAGGTGCCGGCGGTCATGGTCAGCGGATCGACCTGCACCAGTTCATAGCTGGAGGCGCCGTCCATCTTCTTCTCCACCCAGCGCAGCAGGAAGGAGGCCAGCAGCGTCATGGTCAGATAGCCGGCCATCTCCACCGTGGCGGAGGGAAAATACAGATAGCTGGCTCCGACAGCGGCCCGGTGCGCCGCAAAGAACTCGGGGAAACCGATGATAAACATGACGGAGGTATCCTTCACGTTGATGATGAAGTTGTTGCCGATCTGGGGCA
>CAMNKQ010000030.1 GCA_946542465.1 uncultured Clostridia bacterium
TAAAAAACGATAACCGAAAAAAGCGCTGTGGGTCGAAAGATCCACAGCGCTTTTTCACATAAAAGGGCGCACCGGATTCTCCGGCGCGCCCTTTTGCCATTATTCCATTTTTCCGTCCGAAACCAGGACGGTCACTTCGTTGTTGCCCACATTGGCGATGCCGCTGCTGACGCGGATGCGGAGGGTCTCCCCGTCCTTCGTGCAGCGCAGGATCCCCTTGTCGACGGCGCAGAGCATCGGCGCATGGCCCGCCAGGATCCCCACAGAGCCGTAGCCCGTGGGCAGGTTGACGTAGTCCACCCGATCGTCAAAGATCGTGCCGTCGCCGGTGAGCACGCTCAGATGAAAGCCCTCTGCCATATCCGTCTCCTCAATACTGACCGCGCTTGGCGATGACCTCGTCAATGCTGCCGCACATCAGGAAGGCCTGCTCCGGCAGATCGTCCACATCGCCGCCCAGGATGGCCTGGAAGCCCTTGATGGTCTCCTTGAGGGGCACATAGCGTCCCTCCATGCCGGTGAAGGCCTCGGCCACATGGAAGGGCTGGGACAGGAAGCGCTGAATGCGGCGGGCCCGGTTCACTGTGGCGCGATCCTCCGCGCCCAGCTCGTCCATGCCCAGGACAGCGATGATATCCTGCAGCTGCTTGTACTTCTCCAGCACCATCTGCACCGCGCGGGCGGTCTCATAGTGCTCCTTGCCCAGGATACCCGGCTCCAGAATGCGGGAGGTGGACTCCAGCGGATCCACCGCCGGGTAGATGCCCAGCTCCGCGATGGAACGGGCCAGCACCGTCGTGGCATCCAGATGGGCGAAAGTGGTGGCCGGGGCGGGGTCGGTCAGGTCGTCCGCGGGCACGTAAATGGCCTGGACGGAGGTGACGGAGCCGTGCTTGGTGGAGGTGATGCGCTCCTGCAGATCGCCCATTTCGGTGGCCAGGGTCGGCTGGTAGCCGACGGCGGAGGGCATACGGCCCAACAGCGCCGAGACCTCGGAACCGGCCTGGGTGAAACGGAAGATGTTGTCGATGAAGAGCAGCACGTCCTGGCCGCTCTTGTCGCGGAAATTCTCCGCGATGGTCAGGCCCGACAGAGGCACGCGCAGACGGGCTCCGGGCGGCTCGTTCATCTGACCGAAGACCAGGGCGGTCTTGTTGATGACGCCGCTCTCGGTCATCTCGTTCCAGAGGTCGTTGCCCTCACGGCTGCGCTCGCCGACGCCGGCGAAGACCGAATAGCCGCCGTGCTCATAGGCCACGTTGCGTATCAGCTCCTGGATCAGCACCGTCTTGCCCACGCCGGCGCCGCCGAAGAGGCCGATCTTGCCGCCCTTGGAGTAGGGCGCCAGCAGGTCGATGACCTTGATGCCGGTCTCCAGCAGCTCGGTGGCCGGGAGGATATCGGTAAAGACCGGGGGCTTGCGGTGGATGGGCAGGCGCTCCTCCGTCTCCACGGGGCCCTTGCCGTCAATGGGTTCGCCCACCACGTTGAACATGCGGCCGAGGGTCGCCTCGCCCACCGGCATGGTGATGGGGCTGCCGGTGTTGTAGGCCTCGCAGCCGCGGGAGATGCCGTCGGTCGAGGCCAGGGCGATGCAGCGCACGTCGCCGCCGCCGATCTGCTGTACGACCTCAAGGACAACCTTGCGGTCCTCCAGCGGAACCTCCACCGCGTAGTAGATCTCCGGCAGCGATCCCGCCGGGAAATGCACATCGACCACGGGGCCGATGATTCTTTTTACGATTCCTTTTTCCATGGTCGCCTCCATGAATTTCAGTAAAACTCTCAGTGCTGTTTTGACGAGAGCGCCGAGGCGCCGCCGACGATCTCGGAGATCTCGGTGGTGATGGCGGCCTGCCGGGCGTGATTGAGCTCCAGTGTCAGCTCGCCGATCAGCTCCTCGGTGTTGTCCGAGGCCGCGGTCATGGCCGTCATGCGGGCGGAGTGTTCGCCCGTGCGGGCCTCCAGCAGCGCCGCGTGGACGCTGTTGTCCAGATACATCTCCACCAGCGCGTCCAGAAGGGAATCCCGGTCCGGCTCGAAGATCATGTTGCTGCTGTCGGTGACGCCGCCCTCGGGCGGGGTAAGGGGCAGCAGGGTCTTGCAGCCGGGTGTCTGGGAGAGGACGGATTTGAACTGCTCAAAGACCAGCACGATCTCGTCCGCCTCGCCGCCGCGATAGAGCTGGCGCAGATAATCGGTCAGCTCCCGGGCCTCGGCGGAGGAGGGCGTATCGCTGATCTCAAAGCTGCGGCGGATGGGGATGCCGGCGGTGGGGATCATGTCCTTGCCCCAGCGGCCCGCGACCACGAGGAAGGCCTCGCGTCCGTCCTTCTTCTGCCGGTCCTCCAGATAGCGCAGCAGCGCCGTGTTGTAGGTGCCGCAGAGGCCGCGGTTGCCCACGATCAGCACATAGCAGACCCTATTGGGCTCCGCATGGGCGTTCAGATAGGGGTTCTCCGACGCACCGACGCCGACCCGGGAGAGGATCTCCCCGCTCTTGTCGGCAAAGCTTCTGAGAGCGCTGAAGGCGGTCTGGGTACGCCGCAGCTTGGCAGCGGCCACCATTTTCATGGACTTGGTGATCTGCTGGGTATTCTGCACGCTCTTGATGCGCGAGCGGATCGCACGCAGATTGGCCATCGGTACCGCCTCCTTTCGTTTTATCACTTGTGAAACGAGTTTCACAAGTGAGCACTCACGCTCATCGCAGCGGGCTTAGGCCCGCTTTGGTCGGCGTGAGGACTCGCTCCACTCGTCTCACGGTGTTTTTGAGGCGTACCCGCAGGGCAGACCGCAAAGCTGCCTCAAAAACGATTTTCATTTCCTTCGGGTGTAGCTATCGAAGCTTGCTGTCATCTTTTGCAGGCGACGAACAGCACACCTTATTGGAAATTTTCTTTGAATTCTTCGATCACGCGGCGCAGCTTTTTGAGCTGCTGCTCGCTGAGCTTCTTGCCGGAGAGGATCTCTCCCCGCAGCGCGGGATAGTGCTCGTTGACGTAGGGGATCAGCCCCGCCTCGAAGCGAGCGATGTCCTTCAGCTCCACATCGTCGGCATAGCCACTGTTGGCCGCGAAGATGGCGATCACCTGGTCGGAGGCCGCCATGGGCTTGTACTGGCCCTGCTTTAGGAGCTCGGTCATCCGGTCGCCCCGGTGCAGCGTGGCCTGGGTGGCCTTGTCCAGATCCGAACCGAACTGGGCGAAGGCCGCCAGCTCCCGGTACTGAGCCAGGTCCATACGCAGACGGCCCGCCACCTGCTTCATCGCGCCCAGCTGGGCCGAGCCGCCCACACGGGACACGGACAGGCCCACGTTGATGGCCGGACGCACGCCGGAGGCGAAGAGATCCGTCTCCAGGAAGATCTGGCCGTCGGTGATGGAGATGACGTTGGTGGGGATATAGGCCGAAATGTCGCCGGCCTGGGTCTCGATGATGGGCAGGGCGGTCATGCTGCCGCCGCCCTTCTCGTCGCTGAGGCGCGCCGCACGCTCCAGCAGACGGGAGTGCAGATAGAACACGTCGCCGGGATAGGCCTCGCGTCCGGGCGGACGGTGCAGCAGCAGGGAGATCTCACGGTAGGCCACGGCCTGTTTGCTCAGATCGTCGTAGATGATGAGCACATCCCGGCCCTTGTACATGAAATACTCGCCCATGGCCGCGCCGGCATAGGGCGCGATGTAGAGCATGGGCGCGGACTCGGACGCGCTGGCGCAGACCACGATGCTGTAGTCCATGGCGCCGTGGGCGCGCAGGGTCTTCACCACGCCGGCCACCGTGGACTCCTTCTGTCCGATGGCCACGTAGATGCAGATCATGTCCTTGCCCTTCTGGTTGATGATCGTGTCGATGGCGATGGCGGTCTTGCCGGTCTGGCGGTCGCCGATGATCAGCTCGCGCTGGCCGCGGCCGATGGGCACCAGGGCGTCGATGGCCTTGATACCGGTCTGCATCGGTTTGGACACGCTCTTGCGGTCGATGACACCGGGGGCCGGGCTCTCGATGGGGCGGGATTGTGTGGTGTGGATATCGCCCTGGCCGTCCAGCGGCTGGCCCAGCGCGTTCACCACGCGGCCGATCAGGGCCTCGCCCACCGGCACCTCGATGATGCGGCCGGTACGGCGCACCCAGTCGCCCTCCTGCAGCGTGTCGTAGCTGCCGAGCAGCACCGCGCCCACATTGTCCTTCTCCAGGTCCATGACCATGCCGCGCAAGCCGCCCTTGAGCTCCAGCAGCTCGCCGGACATGGCGTCGGAGATGCCGGAGACACGGCAGATGCCGTCAGACACGCTGATGACGGTGCCGACCTGGTAGACGCCCAGGTCCAGATTGACCGCGCCCAGCTGGGCGCGCAGGGAGTCGATCAGCTCCTGATCCAGGGAATCCACAGAGGCGATCTGCTCGCAGCAGCGCTCCAGGATGCCCTTGACCGTGCCGTCATAGACCGTATCGCCCACCTGCAGACGCACGCCGGCGATATAGCGCTCGCGGACCTTCGTCTCCAGCTGCAGCTGTTCGGGCTTCAGCGTCTCGCCCGCGTCGGCAAAGCTCTTGATGACGGCGGAGCGGAGGCGCTCCACCTGCTCCTCGCTGAGCGCCTCGGCCGAACGCAGCGTTGCTTTCACGCTGCCGCTGTCACGGAAGCCGGCCAGATCGCCCTTGGTGATCCGGAGCTTTTCCTCCATGAGCGCGACATACTTTTCCGTGAGCGCGCGGCGAGCCGCGGCGTTCTCGGGTTTTTTGATCTGTTCGGCAGCCTCCGCCGTGATCTCCTTCGCCGCCTTTTCATTCAGGCGACGACGGAGCCCGCGCTCCTCCTGTTCCAGATCCTGGCGCGTGTCGGCGGCGATGTGGTCGACGGCCTGTCGATCCTCCGCAGCGGCGCTGCTGCTCTCCGCCTCGGCGGCCCGGCGCGCGGAGGCAAGGATCTCCTCCCGCTCCTCGGCGGCCTTGGCGTTCTCCTGCCCGATCCCGTCGAGCAGTTTCTTTGCGTTTTCAAGGGATTCTGCGGACTGCTTCAAATCGCTCTGAACCTTGTCCTGATGGGCCTTGATGGCTTTGACCACGATCTTGCGCCCGATGAAAAACAGCGCACCGGCCAGGATCGCGAAGTTCAGAAGTCCGTAGAAGATATTCCAACCACCCATGGGCCTGTCATCCCTCCTTCCTGTTTTGCTTCTTCATTCTGTTTAGCCCACTTTACCCAGAACCTGGGCGGTGAGCAGGGCGGAAAGCTCGGCCTTGTGGGCCTCCAGCTCCGCCTCTTCCCGCTCGCACCGGGCGTCCAGCGCCGCTTCCCCCGTCTGGAGGGCGGACTCCGCCTCGGTCTTCGCCGCGGCGAGGGCCGCCGCTGTGCGTTCCCCGTTCTGCGCCTGCGTATCGCTCAGAAGCTGGGCGGCCTGGCGGCGGCTCTCCGCCTTCTCGGCGGCCAGCCGCTCCCGGTTGGCGTTCAGCTCCTCCTCCGCGCGGCGTTCCTCCGCGCGGCCGGCGTCGATCTTGGCCTGGCGCTTCTCCATAAATTCGGAGACGGGTGTGTACAGGAAATGCTTGAGCAGAAACAGCATCAGGAAGAAGTTGATAATGGTCCATATCAGTTCCGAAGGATTAATGCTTAACATGGACGCTCTCCTCTCCTTCTATGTTTATTGCCCGGATCAGATCTTGGAGATCAGCATGAAGGCGATCAGCAGACCGTAGATGGTCAGAGCCTCCATCAGGCCCAGGGAAAGGATCAGCGTGGAGCGGATGTCGCCGGAAGCCTCGGGCTGGCGGGCAATGGCGTCCATGGCCTTGGAGGCGGTCAGGCCCTGGCCGATAGCGGGGCCGAGGGTGCTGATGGCCATGCAGAGGGCGGCGGCAAGTGCGATAAGTCCGGATGCAGTCATTGTAGTTTCCTCCTAAAATAATATGTTTCTGTTTAGTCTTCGATCGCTTCCGACACGTAGATCGAAAGCAGCATGGTAAACACAAGGGCCTGGATCATGCAGAACAGCAGGCTCAGCACCTGCATGACCAGCGGGACGAGGATGGGGAAGATGTTATACAGGTTCTCCGTCACGTTCTCCTCGCCGTACAGGTTGCCGTAAAGACGCAGGGCCAGCGAGAAGGGACGCACAAACTGCTCAATGAGCGTGAGCGGCAGCATCAGCGCCACAGGCTTGAGAAAGCTCAGCATATACTTGCCGAAGCCCTTCTCCCGGATGCCGATGGTATGCGTGGTAAAGAATCCGATGATGGCCAGCCCCGCCGTCACGGACAGGCAGGCCGTGGGCACGGCAAAGCCCTTCAGATGTCCCGCGCCGGGGAGCAGGCCGCTGTAGTTGCAGACGATAATGAAGATAAAGAACGTCGCAAACACCGGGAAGTACTTCTTCGCGTGCACCTTGCCCAGAATGCCGGCAAAGTAGTTCTGCAGATAGCCGACGGCCATCTCCGCCCCCGTCTGCAGCGTGCCCGGAACCTCCTTCAGGTTCCGCGTCGCAAGCCAGGACAGCAGCGTCAGCAGCAGGATGATGGCCCAGGTGGTGGTGACGGTGCTGGTCACCTGCAGGGGGCCGATCGAGAACAGGACGTTCGTCGCTTCTTCCATACGATCACCTCTGTCAATGGTATTTCTTCGGCGGTCGCCCGCCGTCTTTTGTGTAACAGAAATATTATAGCGGAAAACCGGGTCAAAGGGAAGTCCTTTTTTTGTACAAAAGAACTTTTTTGTCCAGTTATCGCTCAAAAGTCTGCCTTTGCCGCAGGACCTGCGGCGTCCCCGTACCCAACCCTCGCAGACAGCCAATGATCGGTGATGCCGGATGCGCGGTAAATCTGCGTCTGTGCGCGATCGGGGCCAAAGCAGAAAGGGGATTCGAACCCCGCCCCTGCCCGCGGAGCAGCCATACAGGTGGACTCCTTCTCAGCCACAGAGATCTCATTCGCTCTGTCTGTTACCAACAATTTATGTGTTTATTCCGGCAGCTCCGTGCTCCAGTTGAGGGCCTGGATGGTGTTGTCGGTCTCCCGGTAATCCCGGGACAGGGCGTCCAGCTGCTTTTGCAGGGCCTTGACATCCACCGCCGGGAGGATCTTGATCTCCGTGCGGCTGGCCCGGTAGGCCCCCTGGCTGGCCGCGCTGATCAGGGAGCGGTAGCGCTCGATCTTCACGCGCAGCGCGTCCCGGTGGGCGATCATCTCGGTGACGGTCTTTCCGTCCTGCCGGGTGCCGGCGTTGGAGAGATTGATGCGGTACATCAGCTCCTCCAGCGTCTTGACACTCTCCTCCAATTCCCGGAGCAGCGCTTTCGGGTCCTCCGGCGTGCTCTCCCCCTCCTGCACGAGGGCGTTGGCGTTCAGGCGCTCGCCCAGCTGGGCGATGCGGCGGTTCAGATCCGCCCGCAGCTGCAGCGCTTCGGCAACTTTCATGGCAGCATTCCTCCTTTTTCCTCAGTCAATTGCGAAACTCGTTTCGCAATTGAGGACTCATGCTTACGTCGTCGCAAGCTCCCTATCGCTCGCTTCCGTGTGGCAACACGAAAGCTCGTTCAGTCCGCTGCTCCTCCTCTCAAAATCAAAGCAGCTGCTTTGATTTTGTAAAGGAAGAAGGAGGGAACAGAGCGTAGTTTTCGCCATGCTTGGCGGAAACGGAGCGGCGTGAGCTTCTTCTGACGTCGGCATGAGGGCTCGCGAAGCTCGCCTCAAGGTGTTTTTGAGACGGCAAAGCTGCCTCAAAAACGGATTTTAATACCCTCCGGGGCAAAAATCTCAGCCTGCATGCGACTTTCACAATTGGCTTCTTTCTTCCCATCTTATCATAGACGGGATCGCGCTTCAAGAGCGGACCCGCTCCCGTTCAGTATATTTGATCCTTCTGGATCGGCGTTTCAAACAGGCGGCGGATCTCCCCCGGCTCGTCCGTCAGGGCCAGGATCCACATGAGCTTGCACACCACCGCCTCGGTGGTCATGCCGTAGGCCTCGATGAGGCCCAGCTCCCGTTTGGCCCGCTGCCCCACCTGATAGAGCTCCATGTCGCTGCCCTCGAAGGGCACCTGGGTCGTCATGATGATGCTGCGCCCGGAGGCGATCCAGTCCCGCAGCGCTCGGTAAAAGGCCTCATCCCCGTACTGGGGCAGGCCGCCCACGCCGAAGCTCTCGATCACCAGTGCGCGGCAGCAGGGCTTGAGCGCCTCAAAGAACACCGCGTCCGAGCCCGGGATCAGCTTCCAGACAAAGACGCCGGAGGCCAGCGTGTCATAAAAGCGCAGCTTGCCCGTGACCGTCTCCCGGATATAGTAGACCAGCTTCCGATTGCGCACGATGGCGGTCTCCGGGTAATCCACGCTCTCAAAGGCGTTGTAGCTCTTGGTGCGCATCTTCCGCGCCCGGGTGCCGAGAATGACCTTCCGGTCGAAGACCACGTGGACGCCGCAGGCCCCCTCGTCGGCGGCATAGAGAAAGGCGTGGATCAGATTCTCCCGGGCGTCGGTGTCCCGGCTGGCGATGCTCTTCTGCGAGCCGGTGATGACCACGGGCTTGGGGCTGTTCTGGATCAGGTAGGACAGCGCCGCCGCCGTATAGGCCATGGTGTCCGTCCCGTGGGTGATCACAAAGCCGTCAAAGTCCTCATAGTGTTCCCGGACACAGGCGGCCATGGCCAGCCACTGGGGCGCGGAGACATTGGTGCTGTCCAGATTCATCAGCTGAACCGCCTCCACCCGGCAGATCTCCCCCAGCTCCGGCACCAGCGCCATCAGGTCCTCCGTGGACAGCTGCGGCGCCAGGCCTTCGCCCTGATCGCGCGAGGCGATGGTGCCGCCGGTGGCAATCAGCAGAATTCGTTTCATGCTTTTCTTCTCCTTTTCTCCGCTGCTTTTGCGGTCTTTCCACTAGTCTGCATATCATTATGCGCTTTTTGCCTCTCCTGATTGTCGATCCCTTGCCCCCCATGATACATTAAAAAGGACGGTGCCCGCCATTACCATACTCATCACGGCCTTTGATCCCTTCGGCGGGGATGAGGCCAACATCTCCCAGCAGCTGCTGGAGGCGCTGCCGGAGGAGCTGGACGGCGCGGTGCTGCACAAGCTCCTGCTGCCCACGGTTTTCGGGGAGGCGGCCGAGCGTGCCATCGCGGAGGCGGAGCGCATCCACCCCGAGGCCATCGTCTGCCTGGGGCAGGCCGGCGGGCGCACGGCCATCACCCCGGAACGCGTCGGCATCAACTGTATGGACGCCTCCCTGCCCGACAATGCCGGACGGCAGCCCCGGGACAAGGCGATCCTCCCCGGCGGCCCGGCCGCGTATTTTGCCACACTGCCGATCCGGGATATGGCAGAGGCCATCCGTGCCGCCGGGGTTCCGGCCCAGATCTCCAACACGGCGGGTACCTTTGTGTGCAACAGTCTGCTCTATAACCTGCTGCATTTCACCGCTTCCGCCGCGCCCGAAGTCCCCTGCGGCTTTCTTCATCTCCCCTGCCCGGACGCCGCGCCTGGGCTCAGCCGGGAGGCGCTGCTGCGGGGTCTGATTGCCGCGCTGCGCGTGCTCATACAATAAAGACGCAGGGATCCGATTCCTGCGTCTTTTCTGTTGTCTTAGGGCAACACCGCATCATTCGGCGAGAGCGAATTTCGAGAAAATCTGAGTTCTGATAAAGGCACTTTTTTGCAGGAATACTTTGTGTATTTCAAGAAAAAGCGACGAGATCAGAGCGCAGATTCTCCGGAAGGCGCAGAAGGCGGATTGTGCGGTGTTGCCTTAAAACTCCTTTTCGTAAGCGGCGATGACCGCGTTCATCACGGCCGCGCGGAAGCCGCTCTCCTCCAGCGCTCTCACGCCCTGGATCGTGCTGCCGCCGGGCGAGCAGACCCGATCCTTGAGTACCGCCGGGTGTTCCCCGCTGGACAGCAGCAGCTCCGCCGTGCCCTTGAGCATGCCGGCGGCATAGGCCAGCGCCTGGGCCCGCGGGAGCCCGCAGGCCACCGCCCCGTCCGCCAGCGCCTCCACAAACATGGCCGCGAAGGCCGGGCCGCAGCCGGTGACACCGGAGGCCGCGTCCAGCAGGTTTTCCTCCAGCTCGGACACCAGGCCGGAGGCCGCCAGCAGATCCCGGATCAGGGCTTTCTCCTCCTCGCTCACCGCGGCGTCGGCGCACAACAGCGTCACGCCCCCGCCGGCGGCGACCGGAAGGTTGGGCATGATGCGCACGCAGGGCCAGGGGCCGAGCTCTGTCCGCAGCCGCTCCAGGCTCCAGCCCGCCACCATGGACACCAGCACAAAGCGATCCTTCCGGCTCTCCAGGACGTCCCGGATCCCCTCGTACATGCCGGGCAGATACTGGGGCTTGACGGCCAGGAACAGCACCTGGGCCTCCCGGGCCACCCGGCGGTTGTCCAGCACCTCGCCGCCCAGCTCCGCGGCCAGGCGCTCCGCCTTTTCCGGGCTGCGGTTGGCCAGCAGCAGGCGCTGCGTTTTTTCGCTCTTGGCCGCGGCCCGCGCCAGGGCCGAGCCCATGTTCCCCGTTCCGATGAATCCTACCACTGCCATAGAAACGCTCCCTTCTGTGTCGCTCTTTGTCTGTATTCTCCCAACAAAAATCGTTCAGCCCAGGCTGTGGATAATGGCCATCATATCCGCGATGATCTCGTCCGGCTCGACAATGCGCATCGCGGCCGTATCGCCGTCCTTAAAGCGAAGGGAAAAGCCGTTCTCTCCCCCGGTATCCAAAATCGTGAAGGGCAGACTCACGTCCTCCTCCACATCGAGGATGCGCCGGCTGTCGCCCTCCGTCTCCACCTCGCCCAGCACGTAGTTGAGGATCTCGCCGCCCTCGGCATCCAGAAGGATCAGCGCGGCGGCGCTCATGGATTCCAGCTCGTCATAGGCCAGGTAAACGCGCTCCCCGGATTCGCTCTGTCCTTCGGCGCCGCCGAAAAAGCAGGCGCGCCATTTTTCTTCCAGGGGATCCGGGCCTGCTTCGGCCGGCGGTGTTGCCTCCGGCGCGGCGGATTCCGCCGCTTGCCCGGCAGGTTGTACCGCTTGCTCGGCGGGTTCTGCGGGCCGCTCGGCAGGCGCGAGGAATACCGGGCCGCAGCTGCTCAGCCCCAGCAGCGCCGCAGCCAGCAGCAGGACGCAAAGCGCTTGTCTCATAAGGATCTCTCCTTTCCCGCAAAACCCGTAATTAGGCAATTGCGAAACTCGTTTCGCAATTGAGGACTCGCGCTAACGTCAGAAGAAGCTCGCAACGCTCCGTTTCCGTCAGGCATGACGAAAACTCCGCTCTGCTCCCTCCTTCTTCCTTACCAAAATCAAAGCATCGGCTTTGATTTTGAGAGGAAAACGGAAGGAATGGATAGGGAGCTTTCGCCCAAAGGCGGAAGCGAAATGGAGTGAGTTTCGTTTGACGACGGCGCGAGGCCTCGCCAAGCTCGGCTTAGGGTGTTTTTGAAGCGGCAAAGCTGCCTCAAAAACGGATTCAAAACCCTCCGGGGTAAAAACCCAAGCTTGATTACGACTTTCGCTCGGCTAAAAACCCGTAATACTGATATCTTCTGTGCCCAGTATAACGGCGGCGGGCCGGAAAAGCAAGGGCCGCTTCGCGGCCGCGCTTGAAGCGCCCGGCGGATTTATGGTATACTGGCTGCAGATAGAATCAGGAAGGAAGTCCCGCCATGCTCTCCGTCGTCTTCAACCTCGCCACGGCGCTGCTGGTTTTCGCCGCGCTCGCCGTTCATATCCGGAAAAATCCCCTTTCGCGCCTCCTGCGCTATTTCACGGTGCTGTCCAATGTCTTCTGCGCCCTCGTCTCGCTGGCGCTGGCCATCGCCCGGCTGAGCGGCGCCGTCCCGGTCCCGCTCCTGCTGTTAAAGTATGTGGCGACCCACGCCGTCACCGTAACGCTGCTGACGGTGCTGGTCTTTTTGGGGCCGCAGTTTGGCTACAAGCCCCTGTTCAGCGGCCCGGATTTCTTCCTGCATCTCCTCTGCCCGCTGCTGGCGCTGCTCTCCTTTCTCGCCTGGGACCGGCCGCCGATGACGCCGCTTTTGTCCCTGATCGGTGTGATCCCGGTGCTGCTCTACGGTCTTTTGTATCTGCGCAAGGTCGTGTACGCAAAGGCGTGGGAGGATTTTTACGGCTTCAACCGGGGCGGACACTGGCCGCGCAGCTTTGCCGCCATGGTTCTGGGCGCCGCGCTCCTCTGCCTGCTGCTCCGGCTGTAACATCGTCCATAACAGCAAACGCCCCCGGCCGATCGGCCGGGGGCGATGTTATTTGTGCAGGTCAGGGATTGACCATGCCGCCGAACTGCATGACCTCCATGATGCGGTAGCGGTCCATCTGCAGGTGCTTCTCCATGGTCAGGGCCTCCTCGATGGGGATCTCCACGATGCCGCCCTCCTTGGTGCCGATGATGCAGTTGCTGCGCCCTTCGGCCAGAGCGGCCACGGCGTAGTAGCCCATACGGGTCGCCGTCTCCCGGTCACGGCCGGTGGGGGAGCCGCCGCGCTGGATATGGCCCAGCACGGTCACGCGCGGATGGATTCCGACCGCCTCCTCTATCTTCTCGCCAATTTTAATCGCGCTGCCCGCGCCCTCGGCCACCACGATCATGAAGTGGGTGTTGCCCGCCAGACGGGCGCCCTGGATGCGCTCCACCACGTCCTTCTGGAAATCCGTCTCATGCTCGGGCACCAGCACCGCCGTTGCGCCGACGGAGATGCCCACATACAGCGCCAGGAAACCGGCGTTGCGGCCCATGACCTCCACGACGGAGCAGCGCTCGTGGGACTGCATGGTGTCCCGCAGGCGGTCGATACACTCGATAGCCGTGTTGCAGGCCGTGTCAAAGCCGATGGTGTAGTTGGTGCAGCCCACGTCGTTGTCGATCGTGGCCGGCACACCCACCACGGGAACGCCCAGGCGCGAGAGCTCCCGCGCGCCGCGGAAGGTCCCGTCGCCGCCGATGGCGACGATCGCGTCCAGGCCCAGCATCTTGCAGGTGGCCACCGCTTTTTTGCGGCCCTTCTCCGTCATAAAATCGTCGCTGCGGGCGGTATAGAGGATGGTGCCGCCGCGGGAGAGGATGTGGCCCACGCTCTCACGGCTGAGCTGTACAAAGTCCGCATTGATCAGGCCCTGCCAGCCGCGCCGGATGCCGATGCACTCGATGCCGTAGGCCAGCGCCGTGCGGACGACCGCACGCACCGCCGCGTTCATGCCGGGCGCGTCGCCGCCGCTCGTCAGAACGCCGATTCTCTTGATCTTTTTCATGCTCAGGTTCTCCCTTCGTATTATGGTGTTATAGAATATAACCGCAATGCCGGTAAGGCCTCGAAAACTGCTGGATTGTGCGGTGTAGCCATAAGTCAATTATACATGACGCTTGCCCATTTGCAAGCTTTTTTCGCCCTCTTTCCCCGAGGCTTGACAAGGGGCGAAGGGCCGTGCTAATAATAAAATAGTACAAAAAAACAACACAGGAGACTTTGCCGGGAGGGATACTATGACAGCGTTGGAATATATCGAACAGAGAAAGATCGTCGCCATCGTCCGGGGACTGGAACCGGACTATCTGCTGCGCCTGGGCCACGCCTTGGAAGAAGGCGGGATCGGCCTGATGGAGGTCACCTATGACCAGCGCGCGCCGGAGAGCTGGGCCGCCACCGCCAAGGGCATCGAGGCGGTGGAGAAGGAGTTCGGAGAGCGGCTGCTGGTCGGCGCCGGCACGGTCATCACGCCGGAGCAGGTACGCCTGACCTATGAGGCGGGCGGCCACTATCTGGTCACCCCCACCACCCAGCCGGAGATCATCCGGATGGGCAAGGATCTGGGGCTCGGTCTCTTTCCCGGCGCCTTCAGCGCCACGGAGATTCTGAGCGCCTATGAGGCGGGCGCGGACGCGGTCAAGGTCTTTCCGGCCTCCTGCGTCGGCCCCGGCTACATCAAGGCCATCCGCGGCCCCCTCTCCCATATCCCGCTGATGGCCGTGGGCGGCGTCAACGAGAAAAACGCCGCCGATTACATGAAGGCCGGCTGCGTCGGTCTCGGCGTGGGCGGCAACCTGGTCAACAAGGAATGGATCCGAAACGGCGAGTGGGAGAAGATCAGTGCCCTGGCCCGGGCCTTCATGGCCGCCGTCAGCGAGGGCTGAAAAACGTATCCAAAAAACAGCAAGCCCCGGTTCATGCCGAACCGGGGCTTGCTTCATGCTGCAAGGATTGTATCAGTGCTCGCTGAGCAGGAGCTCCACTTCCTCCCGCTCGGGCATGGAACGGATGGCGCCCTTGCGGGTCGTGACCAGATAGGCCGCGGCGTTGGCAAAGCGCAGCATGGCTTTGAGGCGCTTCTCGCTCATGTCCTCCAGGCCCTGCTCCAGGACGTTGGACAGGACGCAGGCGCAGAAGGTGTCCCCGGCGCCGGTGGTCTCGATGGTGCCGCCCAGGCGGAAGGAGGGCACAAAGACCTTCTTCTCCCCGCTGTAGCAGTAGCTGCCCTCGGCCCCGGCCGTCACGTTCAGCAGGCGGATATTCGGGTACTGGGCCTTCAGCAGGGCCGCGCCCCGGTCAAAATCGGTCTCGCCGGTCATGAATTCCAGCTCGTTGTCCGCGATCTTCAGGATGTCGCAGCGGCTCAGACCCCAGGCGATCTGCTCCCGGGCCTCCTCCAGGTCGAACCAGAGAGGCGGGCGGAGATTGGGGTCAAAGGAGATCAGCGCCCCGCTCTTCTTCGCCAGGCCCACGGCCTTCTTGGTGGCAAAGCGCACCTCCTCATGGGTCATGGAGAGGGTGCCGAAGTGGAAGATGCGGCAGCTTTTCAGCGCGTCGAGGGGCAGCTCATCCTCCCGGAGCATCATGTCCGCGCCGGGATCCCGGTAGAAGGAGAAGTCCCGGTCGCCGTTGGGGAAGGTCTTGACGAAGGCCAGGGTCGTATGCGCCCGGGGATCCTCCACCAGATAGTCCATGCAGATGCCGGCCTCCTCCGCGGCGGCGCGGAGCTGGCGGCCAAACATATCCTTGCCCACCTTGCCGACGAAGGCGCTGTGCCAGCCCAGCTTCTGCAACATGGCCAGCACATTGCAGGGAGCGCCGCCGGGGTTGGCCTCCAGAAGAGGATTCCCCTGGCCGCTCAGGCCGTTCTCAGTAAAGTCGATCAGCAGCTCGCCCAGGGCGAGTACGTCAAACTGTTTTTCCATGACTCCTTACTCCCATACAAGATCGTATTTTTCCACATCCAGCAGCACCATGCCGTCGGAGGCAAAGCTGATCGCGTCGGCGCTCTCCGGCGTGTAGAGCGTGCAGGAGGCGGCCTGCTCGCCGCCGTTGACAAAGAGCTCCAGACTGTAGCGGTCCATCACGATGCGCAGCTCCAGCACCCCGTTGGGGGCGTTGACCTGGAATTCCCGGACGTTCACGATGTCGTGGGGGAAGCCGCTGTGGGTGCGGTCCACCTTGATCGTGCCGGTCTCGGGCTTGTAGCGGATATAGGTGTAGTTCTCGCCGTCCTTGGCCACGTAGAGGCGGAACCACTTGTACATGTTGTTCTCGTTGCCGGGGCGGACGGTGACGCGCATATCCAGATAGCGCCCGCCGATCCCGCGCAGCGTCGTCTCCCCGTTGACCATCACGTTGCGGTAGTCGATGCGTACGCCGCGGCAGGCCTCCAGCTCCCGTACCGGCAGCTGATAGAGCCGTCCGTTTTGGATGCGGAGCTCCCGGGGCAGCGTCATCTGGCCGAAGAAGGGCAGCTCCTGCGGCAGAGAGCCGGAGGTCTCCCAGTTCTGCATCCAGCCGATCATGACCCGGCGCCCGTCGCTTGTCTCCAGCGTCTGGGGTGCGTAGAAATCCAGGCCGTAGTCGATCGCCTGCACGTTCTCCCGCATCAGATGGTGGGTACTCGGATCAAAGCTTCCGATCAGGCAGACCGTGCCGTTGCCGGGATGGAACTCCAGCCCGATGGCCGCCATCTCCTGCGGGCTGGTGAGGAGCACCGTTTTCCCGTCGAGGCGGAAGAAATCCGGGCACTCCCACATCCGGCCGTACTGGTTGTGGCAGGCCGCCACCACGCTGACATAGCGCCAGTGCAGCGCGTCCTCGCTCTCAAAGAGCAGGATCGTGCCGCTGCCGTCGGCGCAGCGGTTGCCAACCACCGTGTAAAACTTGTCGTTCTCCCGCCAGATCTTCGGGTCGCGGAAATCGTGAACGCTGCCGCCCTCGGGCAAAAGGCTGGCGTCGATGATCGGATTGCCATCCAGCTTCTCGTAGTCCACACCGTCGCCGATGGCGGCGCACTGGGTCTGGAAGCTCTCCATCTTGCCGTTGCGGCGGCGGACGTTGCGCACGCCGGTATAGAGCAGCATATGCCGCCCGTCGGGCAGCTCCACCGCGCCGCCGGAGAAGCAGCCGTCCTTGTCGTAATCGGAATCCGGCGCCAGGGCCGCGGGCAGGCGCTCCCAGTGGATGAAGTCCTTCGTCTTGACGTGACCCCAGTGCATGGGGCCCCAGCGGGTGTCATAGGGATAATACTGGAAAAACAGATGATACTCCCCTTTGTAGGGCGCGAAGCCGTTGGGGTCGTTGATCCAACCGATGCCGCCGGTCACATGGAACTTTGGCAGCTCATTCTTGGTATAAGGAAGATATTTTTTTTCGAAATCGCGGGCTCGCTGCAATTTTTTACTTATCATATCAGATACTCCTGCGTTTATCCTGCGTTCATTTATACGATTTCCGGGCAGAAATTGCAAGCATTTTTCGCGCGAATTTTCCTTTTCAGAAGAATCGTATTAGGCAGAGAGAAGGGCTTTCCGGGGAAAGCCCTTCTCTCTGCCATCCGCACCGCTTGAAGCGGTGCGGATGGGCTTGGGGTCAATTACTTGGCGATCAGAGCCGCGTCAGAAGAGGCATCCACGTATTTCTGGAAGATGCTCAGGAGCTGATCCAGCTTGTAGGCCTTCAGATCGCTCTGCAGCTTGTCCCAGTCAGCATCGGAGAAGCCGTTCATGATCGCGTTGGCACGGGCAGTCTCGATGCACTTGTCGATATCGGCAAGCAGGTTGGAGATTTCCTTGGTGTCGTCAGAGGACATCAGCACGTTCGGGAACACATACTTGGTGTGCATGTCGGGGGTGTAGATATCCTTGATCCAGTTCAGACGGTACAGAGCATCGTCCGGGCAGGTGACGTAAACGCCGTAATAGCTGTCGAGAACAGCCAGAGGACCGTCGACCATCTCGGCCTCACGGACCTCAACAGGAGAATGATCGCCCAGGTCGGCGTGCTGGAGCATGGGTTCGCCCTTGTCATTGGTGCCCATCACGAAGATATCAAAACCGTCATCCTCGCCGTAGGTGCCCCAGTTGTTCTGAGGAGACTGGAGGGGATCGTACATCTGGTCGAGCCAGGCGCAGATGAGGGCGGGATTCTTGGCGTTGGCGGTCAGAACAGCGCCGCGGCCGCGGTCAAAGCCGGAGGTGAGGGAGCCGGTGTTGGGGGTGAGGTTTACGGTGTCAGCCTTCAGCATGGGCAGCGGAGCCCAGCCTGCAGTGCCGTTCTGGATGTCAGACATGGTCAGACCGACAATGTTGGCGACGTCCCAGCTGAAGCAGACGCCATAGCGGCCGCTCTTGCCCTTGGCAACGTAGGTGGACCATTCCTGGGTGAAGGCGTCGGGGTCGAACAAGCCCTCAGCGTAGAGCTTATGGAGCCATTCCACGCCGTCGCGCCAGCCCTGCGTGGTAGCAGCGCAGATGACCTGCTTGTCATCGGTGATGACGATGTGGCGCCAGTCGTCAGGATCGCCGTAGCCCTCGCCGAAGCCGTTGCAGAGCACACGGCAGTCCTCGTTGCCGCCGTTTACAATGCAGGCCAGGGGGATGATGTCGCCGTCAATGTTGAATTCCGCCTTCAGCGCATCCGCATTGTCGCGGAAAGCGATCAGCACCTGCTCGAACTCGTCGACGGTCGTGGGCATCTCAAGGCCCAGGAAGTCCAGCCATGCGGTGTTGATGAAGGGCATGTTGCCGATGGTCTGGATGGCAGTCTTGCCAACACCCAGCTGCTCGATCCAGGGCAGAGTCCAGATGTGGCCGTTCTCGTCCATGCACATGTCCTTGTATTCGGGAGCCTGCTCAAAGACCTTGCAGAGGTTCGGCATGAGCTCGGGGGTGATGTAGTCCTCCAGGGGGATGATGACGCCCTGCTTGGCATACTTCAGGATATCGGCGTCACCGAGACCGGCAGGGGAAACGAACTCGGGCAGGGTCTTGATGTTGGCCATCTCGAGCGCGATCTTGTCGCCCCACTGGTCAGCCTGGATGGCTTTCCAGTTGACGTGGACATTGGTCTTCTCCTCAAGGCGCTTGTAGATGGTGCGGTTGTTGGGTTCAGATTCGGTATTGGCAGGGAATCTGGTGAGGCCGGAGATTTCAGCCTTCTCGGCCAGGGGGAAGGTATAGCTCTCGGGGGCGGTTTCTTCGGTCTTGGTTTCTGTCGCCGCAGGGGCGGGTTCGGCTGTCTTGCCGCCGCAACCGGCGAGCAGGGCTACCGTCATGACCAGGGCCATGATCAGTGCAAGGGATTTGCGAAGTTTGCTCATAGCGATTCTCCTTTTCATTTTGTTGGATAAAACAGGCTTTCCTGTGTGTGCGCTTATCCTTTGACAGCACCGGCCATGATGCCGTTGTCAAAGTACTTCTGGAAGAAGGGGTACATGATCATCA
>CAMNKQ010000031.1 GCA_946542465.1 uncultured Clostridia bacterium
GCTCGCCCCGGCCCAGCTTGGTGCCGTCCAGGGAGCGGGCGTACTGGCCGCTTGCGAACCAGGCGCTCTCCACGTCGTTGTCCCGGAAGGCGCAGCCGTCGATCACCGGGGAGAGATTGCTAAAGAAGAAAACCTGCTGGAAGTCGTTGCCGGTCACCTCGCTGCCCAGTAGATACACCTCATCCGAGGAGGTCTGGGCGAGAAGGTTGTTGGCCGCGTTGTCGTGGATCTCGCTGTTGACCACGGCAAAGCCCGTGGAGGTATAGACCTGGAAGAGGTTGAAGGCCATGCCGAAGGTCTTGCCGCAGTCGTGGATGTCGCAGCCCTGGACGCGCACGTCCTGACAGCCGATGGCCCAGACGGCGCCATTGGAGCAGTCATAGATCTCCGTGGCCGTCACGTTCAGGCGGCGGCAGTTCTCCGCGTAGACGCCCAGAATGCCGCAGCCGTAGAGGGAGCAGCCCACCACGTCCACGTCCCGGCAGCCGGAAAAGGCCAGCACGCCGCCGGAGCACATGCCCGGCTCCTCGGTGTGGCCCGCGGTGAAGGCGGAGAGGGTGATTTGGCTGCAGTTTTCAAAGTACAGGACGTTGGCATAGCGGGGGACGGCCTCGATCAGGATTTCCGCGCCGCTCTCCCCGGGTTCTCCCGCGATGACCAGATCCTCCACATCGCGGATCACCAGCTCATCACCGTCATAGGCGTCGCGCCAGGTGTAATAGCCGGAATCCAGCTCCCGGCCGTAGTCGGAGGCGCTGCTCAAATCGTAGGTGCCGGGCGCCAGGAGGATGACGGTCTGAGGCGCGATGGCCTGCAGGAACTCATCCACCGTGGAGACGCGGACCTCGTTGAAGGCCACGTCCAGCTCCGGCGCGGTCGTGAGCTCGCCAAAACCGGTCTCGCTCTCCGCCGTCACGGCGGAGGCCACCGGGCCGGCGGCGAGGGAGAAATTCGGCCCGGCGACGGCGCCGCAGGCGCTGAGCAGCAGGACCATTGCCAATACCAGGGCCAGGCTGGCCCGGCGATATGTCTTGTATGTCATGATCTGCACTAACCTTTCTTTTAACGTCTGTTTTTCCACGGCGAAGCTGGTGGCCACCACCGAGCGCGGCAGGCGCCGTTCGGCGGCCATCGTAAGCAGCATATCGCCGTAGAGCTGTTTCTCGTCCGCGTTCATGTCCCGCAGGAGGCGGGCGTCGCAGGCCAGCTCGCAGCAGCGGTCCAGTTCGCTGCGGAAGAGGCGGGTCAGGGGATTGAACCAGTGGACAACGGACACCAGCACGGAGAACCATTTCAGCAGCACATCGTGCCGGCGGTGGTGAGTCACCTCATGGGCCAGAATGCCCTGGAGCATGGCTTCGGAATAGTTCCGGTCGGGGATGACGATGATGGGGTGCAGCACGCCCAACAGCATGGGCGTGGAGACCGCTTTGCTGCGATAGAGGGCGGGACAGGGCTCGTCCGTCACCTGGGTGTAGACGGCGCGGTCGGCCCGGGTCGCCGGTTTCAGCGTGGCGCTCAGCTCCCGCCGGAAGTGGCGGTAGCCGCCGCCGTACCAGAGGGCGCTGCCCGCGAGGCCGATGAGCCAGAGGCTGAACCAGAAGCGCGTCGAGCGGAGCACCTCTCGGATGTCGACGAGCGCCCGGGACGGAGCGGCTTCCTCAGCGGCGGGGAGGTCAAGCTCGTCCTCTGTCTCGGCTGCGGGAAGAGCGGGGACGGCTTTGGCGCTCTCCACGACGATGCCGCCGGGATGGGGACTGTCGGTGCTGTAAAAGCGGGCGGGCGCGGTCTCCTGCGTTGGATGGACGGGGCTTGCCGTGACCGCCGGCGCGCTCGCCGTCCGGCCCCAGTCGGGCATCAGCCCGGGCAGGGGCAGCACAAAGCGCAGCAGCACCAGCAGCCAGGCCCAGGTGTAGAAGGCGCTGGGCAGCCGCTGCCCCAGCAGACGGCGCAGCAGGATCAGCAGCAGAGCCATCAGCGTGCCGGAGAGAGACAGGCCCAGCAGCAGGCGTAAACACTCACTCATGGCTCATTCCTCCACCCGGAACAGCTCCCGCAGCTCGGCGATGTCCGCGTCGCTCAGGCCGTCGGACTTGACCAGCGTGGCCACCAGGGCCTTGGCGCTGCCGCGGAAAAGGCGATGCACCAGGCCGCTCACGGCCCAGTCGTTGTATTCCTCCTCACTGACCCGGGGGCGATAGTAAAAGACCTTGCGCTTCTCCTGCTCCAGCACGCCCTTGGCGACCAGACGCTGGACCAGGGTCTTGATCGTGGTGGCCTCCCAGCCCTTGCGCTCCTGGAGGAGCTGCCGGATCTCGGTGATGGGCAGGGCGTCCCCCGCCTCCCAGAGAACGTGCATGACCTCCAGCTCGGATTCGGAGATTTTCTCGGATAGATTTTCCATGGGTTCCCTCTCGATCTGCCCGCCTCTGCAGCAGCGGGACTACACGTGTGATCTGATTAGAGCATAGCATAGGAGACTACATTTGTCAACCCGTTTTTGGAATTCTTAAGAAAGATTGGAAGGCATTAGAAATTAGGCACCAGGCATGAGGAGCGTTCCGTTCCCCCCTAATGCCTATTGCCTATTGCCTAATGCCTGTTTTACCGATGTGCCAGGGTCTTGTGCGCCTCGATCAGTCCGCTGCAGAGGGCGTCGATATCCTCCTGCGTGGTGTAGCGGGAGAAGCCCACGCGGATCGCCCCGTCAATGGTTTTGGCGTCCAGGCCGATGGCCTCCAGTACATGGCTGCGCGCGCCTTTCTTGCAGGCCGAGCTCTTGGAGACGTAGACCTCCCGGGCCTCCAGAAAGTTCATCAGCACCTCGCTGCGGAAGCCGGGCAGGGAGAGGTTCAGGATGTGGGGCGCGGCCGTCTCCACCACGCGCAGTTCCGGGATCGCGGCGGCAAGCTGCTCCACGGTGTTCTGCTTGAGGGCGGCCATCCGCGCCGCGTTTTCCGCCAGATGCTCCTTGGCCAGGGCGCAGGCGGTGCCGAAGGCGGCGATCTGGGGCAGGGCTTCGGTGCCGGCCCGGCGGCCCTCCTCCTGGCTGCCGCCCACGAGGAAGGGCTTCAGGCGCACTCCGGAGCGGATGTAGAGCGCGCCGATGCCCTTGGGGGCGTGGAGCTTGTGGCCGCTGACGCTGATGAGATCGGCCCCCAGACTCCTGGCCGTGAAGGGGATCTTGCCGAAGGCCTGCACGGCGTCGGTATGCAGCAGGGCGGGGGAGCCTGCCTCTTTCAAGAGCCGGGAGACAGCGGAAATGTCGGTCACGGCGCCGGTTTCGTTATTGACCAACATCAAAGAAACGAGTATAGTATCGGGGAGAAGCGCCTCCCGCACGGCCTCGACCGGGATGGCCCCGGTGGAGTCCGGCTTCAGCCGCGTGACGGTATAGCCCCGGGCCTCCAGCTCATCCAGGGGTTTGCGGATGGCGTCGTGCTCCACGGCGGAGCTGAGGATGTGTTTGCCTTTGCGCTTCATGGCCTCGGCGCCCTGCAGAAGGGCCCAGTTGTCGCTCTCCGAGCCGCAGGAGGTAAAGACCAGCTCTTTCCCCTGGCAGCCCAGCAGCGCGGCCACCTGCGCCCGGCTCTGATCCAGCAGCTTTTTGGCCTCCCGCCCCTTGGTGTGGGTGGAGCTGGGATTGCCGTAGCATTCGGTCATGGCCTTCAGGGCCGCCTGCGCCGCCTCCGGGCAGACCCGGGTGGTGGCGGAATTGTCCAGATAGTGTTCCATTTTCCAAACTTCTCCTCGCGTGATTATGAGGTGTTATTATGCGCTATATTATAACGACTCTTGGCTGCAAGGTCAACCAGTATGAGACCCAGGCGATGGAAGCGCTGCTGCGTGAGCACGGGCATGAGAGCGCCGCGCCCGGGGAGCTGGCCGACGCGGTGATCGTCAATACCTGCGCCGTCACGGCGGAGAGCGGGCGCAAATCCCGCCAGACCATCCGCCGCCTGCGGGACGAGAATCCCGGCGCGGTGGTGGCGGTGGCCGGCTGCTATTCCCAGCTCAGCCCCGAGGAGAACGCCGAGATCGGCGCCGACGTGATCTTCGGTACCCACGAGCATGCCCGCTTCATCGAGGCGGTGGAGAAGGCCGTGGAGAGCCGGGAGGGAGAGCGCATGCACGACGATCCCTTCCGCCGCCGGAACTTTGAAAAGCTGCCCGCAGGGGCCATCGGCGGCCGCACCCGCGCCATGCTGAAGATCCAGGACGGCTGCGTCAATTTCTGCACCTACTGCATCATCCCCTATACCCGGGGCCGCCTGCGCTCGCTGCCGCTGGCCGACGCTGCGGCGGAGAGTGCGCGCCTGGCCGCCGAGGGCTATCGGGAGCTGGTGCTCACCGGCATTGAGATTGCCTCCTACGGCGTGGATCTGCCCGGAAAACCGGGGCTGATCGAGCTGATCGAGACCCTGGCCGCCGCCTCGGGGGAGATGCGGCTGCGCCTGGGCTCCTTGGAGCCCACGGTCATCACCGAGGACTTCTGCCGCCGCGCCGCCGCCACCGGCAAGCTCTGCCGCCATTTCCATCTCTCCCTCCAGTCGGGCTGCGACCGGACCTTAAAGGCCATGAACCGCAAGTATGACACGGCGGGCTTTTATCACGCGGTGGAGCTGCTGCGGCAGTACTTCCCCGGCTGCGCCCTCACCTGCGATCTCATCACGGGCTTTCCCGGCGAGACGGAGCAGGACCAGGCCGAGACCCTGGCCTTTATCGAGAAGTGTGCCTTTTCCGATATGCACATCTTCCCCTATTCCCGCCGCCCCGGCACGCCGGCGGACAAGATGCCCGGCCAGATCACCGCGGCCCTCAAGTCCCGGCGGGCCCATGAGGCCCAGGCTGTGGCCCGGCGGATGCACGCGGACTTCCTGCGCGGCTGCGTCGGCCAGACCCTGCCGGTGCTCTTTGAGACGGCCGAGGGCGCGGGCTCCGTGGGCCACAGCGACAGTTACGTGCTGGTGCACGTCCCGGAGGAGGGCTTGCGGGGCGAGCTGCGACCGGTGCGCATCACCGGCACCGACGGCGAAACGCTGGAAGGTGAATTGGGATAATCGGTAGTATGCCGAAAACGCACAAGCTCTCATCCCTCTGGATGGGAGCTTTTTGCGGATTTGGCAATTGACGAAATAGACGAATCTGTATATAATGTTTTGGGTAAAAGTAACAAAAGACAGGAGCTGATTCGATGTCGCGCGAACACGTGTACAACTTCTCCGCCGGTCCCTCGGTTCTGCCCGAGAGCGTCTTGCGCCAGGCCCAGAAGGATCTGATGGACTATCAGGGCTGTGGCATGTCTGTCATGGAGATGAGCCATCGAAGTAAACAGTTCCAGGAGATCTTTGACGCCGCCAAGGCCAAGTTTAAAAAGGCCATGCAGGTGCCCGACACCCATGAGGTGCTTTTCCTCCAGGGCGGCGGCACGCTGCAGTTTGCCATGGTGCCCATGAACCTCATCGAGGGCGGCACGGCCGACTACGCCGTGACCGGCAACTTCTCCGGCAAGGCGGCCAAAGAGGCGAAGAAGTACGGCACGGTCCATCTGGCGGCGGACACCACGCCCACCGGCCACGACCGGATCCCCACACAACAGGAGCTGCAGCTTACCCAGGGCGCCAAGTACTTCTATTACTGCTCCAACAACACCATCTACGGCACCGAGTGGCAGTACGTGCCCGAGACGGCCGCGCCCCTGGTCTGCGACATGTCCTCCGACATCCTCACCCGCCCGGTGGACCTGAGCCGGTATGGGCTCATCTATGCCGGAGCCCAGAAGAACATGGCCCCCGCGGGCCTCACCGTCGTCGTGATCGACAAGCGCCTCGCCGGACGGGAGCTGCCCATCACCCCGGAGATCATGAGCTATCAGACCATGATCGACAAGGACTCCATGCTCAATACCCCGCCCTGCTGGTGCATCTATATGCTGTCCCTGGTGCTGGACTGGCTGGAGAGCCAGGGGGGTGTCGCCGGGATGGAACAGCTCAAACACGCCCGGGCGCAGAAGCTCTATGACTATCTGGACGAGAGCGATCTGTTTATCGCCCGCGCCCTGCCCGGCTCCCGCAGCGACATGAACGTGACCTTCCGCACCCCCAGCGAGGCGCTGGACGCGGAGTTTGTCAAGGGCGCGGCGGAGCGGGGACTTCTGAACGTGAAGGGCCACCGCATCTCCGGCGGCATGCGCGCCTCCCTGTATAACGCCATGCCCATGGAGGGTGTGGACGCGCTGCTGAGCTATATGAAAGACTTTGAGGTGAAGCACCATGTTTAAGATCCTGACCATGAACACCATTGCCTCGGCCGGTATCGACGTGCTGCACAAGCACGGCTGCCAGGTGAGCGCCTCGATGGATAATCCCGAGGGTCTGATCCTGCGCAGCGCCGATCTGCACAGCGTGACCTTCCCCAAGAGCCTGCTGGCCATCGCCCGTGCCGGCGCCGGCACCAACAACATCCCCATCGATCGCTGCACCGAAGAGGGCATCGCCGTCTTCAACGCCCCCGGCGCCAACGCCGAGGCCGTCAAGGAGCAGGAGATGGCCGCGCTGGTCATGTCCTCCCGGGATGTGCTGGGCAGCATCGCCTGGGTGCGCTCCATCGCCGACCAGGGCGACAAGATCCCGGCCCTGGTGGAGAAGGGCAAGTCGGCCTTCGCCGGGCCGGAGCTGCTGGGCAAGACCCTGGGCGTCATCGGCCTGGGCGCCACCGGCGCGCAGGTGGCCAACGCCGCCCTCGCCATCGGCATGAAGGTCATCGGCTACGATCCCTTCCTCTCGGTGGACGGAGCCTGGATGCTCTCCAGCGAGATCCGCCGTGCCGACACCACGGATGAGATCTTTGAGCAGAGCGACTATATCTCCCTGAACATCCCCTATACCGAGGACACCCACAACATGCTCAACGACGCCGCCTTTGCCAAGATGAAGCAGGGCGTGCGCATCCTCAACGAGTCCCGGGCCGAGGTGGTGGACGATGTGGCCATGACCCACGCGCTGGAGAGCGGCAAGGTGGCCAAGTACGTGACCGACTTTCCCAATGAGGCCATCCTCAAGGCACCCAATGTGATCGCCATGCCCCATCTGGGGGCCTGCACCCCGGAGAGCGAGGACCGCTGCGCGGTGATGGCGGCCAACGAGCTCTATGACTATCTGCTCAACGGCAACATCAAAAATTCCGTGAACCTGCCGAACGTGGCCCTGAGCCGCATGGGCGTGTGCCGCCTGTGCGTGGTGCACCGGAACGTCCCGCGCATGATCAATCGCATCCTGGACTTCATCAGCGACAAGAACATCAACGTCGAGCACATGATCAACAAGCCTCGCGGCGAGTACGCCTACACCATCGTCGACCTGGCCGAGCTCATCGGCGAGGACACCGCGGACAGCATCCGCAACATGGCAAACGTGCTGCGCGTGCGGATCATTTAAGGTAAAAAAGGCGGTCTTCGGACCGCCTTTTTTGCCGGGATGCGCACTTGACAGACGATTGAGAATTCTTTACTATTATACCTAACAAGAACTATACAGAAAGCGGTCGATTGCGCACTATGCACCATTCGGATCTTCGCATGACAGAGGGGAGCATCGTCAGGCAGATGCTGGCCTTTGCCCTGCCTCTGTTTATCGGGAATCTCTTTCAACAACTCTATAATACCGCGGACGCCCTGATCGTGGGGCGCATGCTGGGCAACGACGCCTTGGCCGCCGTCAGCGCCACGGGCAACCTGCACTATCTGCTCATCAGCTTTTTCATGGGCATTGCCGCCGGCGCCGGCGTACTGATCTCCCGCTATTTCGGCGCGGAGGATTCAGAAAAGCTGGAGGCGGCCATCCACACCAACCTGGCTTTCAGCTTTACGGCGGGCCTGCTCATGACTCTGATCGGCACCACCATGACCCCGACCATCCTCCGCTGGATGGACACGCCGGAGGACGTGATGCCCCTGGCCGTGACCTATACGCGCATTTTCTTCGCCGGCAGCCTGGGTCTGGTCCTCTATAACGGCCTGCGCGGCATCATGCAGGCGGTGGGCGACGGGAAGAACCCCCTGTATTATCTGATCTTTTCCTCGCTGCTGAACGTGGTGCTGGATATCACCTTCATCGGGCTGTTTCACACCGGCGTGGGCGGCGCGGCCCTGGCGACGATCCTCTCCCAGTTTCTCAGCGGCCTGCTCTGCCTGCGCAAGCTGATGACGACCAGGGAGGAATACCGGGTGGAGCTGCGGAAGATCCGTTTTGATCCCGCCATGCTCCGCCGCATCGTGAACTACGGCCTGCCCTCGGGCCTGCAAAACTCCGTGATCGGCCTGGCCAACGTGGTGGTGCAGGCGAACATCAACGTCTTCGGCACCATGGCCGTGGCCGGCTGCG
Source organism: uncultured Clostridia bacterium (assembly GCA_946542465.1). GTDB lineage: Bacteria > Bacillota > Clostridia > Oscillospirales > Oscillospiraceae > Limivicinus. The sequence goes on from CAMNKQ010000031.1 coordinate 8,382, forward strand.
GCGCCTACGGCAAGCTGGAGGGTTTCGCCTTCCTGCCCATCACCAGCTTTACCATCGCCCTGACCACCTTCGTGGGTCAGAACCTGGGCGCCGGGCAGCATGAGCGCGCCAAGCGCGGCGCGGCCTTCGGCGTGGTGGCCTGTCTCATCGCCGCGGAGCTGCTGGGCCTGCTTCTGTATCTGGCGGCCCCGCTGCTGATCGGCCTATTCACCTCGGAGCCGGAGGCCATCGCCTTCGGCGTGGGTAAATCGCGGATCTGCGCGCTGTTCTTCTTCCTGCTGGCGGCGAGCCACAGCCTGGCCGCGGTCCTGCGCGGCGCGGGCAAGGCGGTGATCCCGATGATCTCCATGCTCTCCTTCTGGTGTGTGATCCGGGTGAGCTTTTTGAAGATCGCCGTGCCCATCTTCCACAGCATCGACGTGGTCAACTGGGTCTATCCTCTGACCTGGTGCCTGAGCACGATTTTCCTGGCCGTCTACACCGTGAAGGCGGACTGGGTCCATGCCTTCGAAAAGGAAAAGGTTTAAACAAAGAACAGGAGGAACTGTCTATGCCAATGGTCGTTGTGGGAAACGTGTTTGTGGATATCAAGGGTTTCCCCGATAACAAGTATATCCCCGCCGGGCGCAACTCCGGCTGGGTGGAGTTTGTCCACGGCGGCGTGGGGCGCAACGTGGCGGAGGACATCGCCAATGTGGAGCTGCGGCCCCGCTTTGTCAGCATGGTGGACGAGACCGCCGAGGGCCAGGCCGTGGTGCGCAAGCTCCAGAACCACAAGGTGGACACCCGCTTTGTGGCCGCGGTGCCCGACGGCATGGGCCTCTGGCTCGCCATCCACGACGCCACCGGCGATATCGTCTCCTCCATCTCCAAGCGCCCGAATATGGACGCGATGGTGGAGATGCTGGATCAGCACGGGGACGAGATCTTTGCCGACGCGGACAGCATCGTGGTGGAGATCGACATGGACAAGGAGATCATCAAGCGGGTCTTCCAGTATGCCGAGAAGTATCAGAAGAAGGTCTACGCCGTGGTGGCCAATATGTCCATCGCCACCCAGCGGCGGGACTTCCTCCAGTCCATCGACTGCTTTGTCTGCAACGCCCAGGAGGCGGGCATCCTCTTTGCCGACGACTACATGCAGAGCATGGAGCCGGAGGAGCTGGTGGAGGCCCTGGCCCAGGCGGTGAGCTCCGCGCGCATTCCCTCCATGGTGGTCACCATGGGCAGCCGCGGCGCGGTCTACGCCACGATGGACGGGCAGAGGGGCCACTGTGCGGCCCGGCCTGTGCAAGTGCGGGACACCAGCGGCGCGGGCGACGCCTTCTGCTCCGGCGTGGCCATCGGCCTGACCTACGGCAAGAGCCTGTCGGAGGCCGCGGATATCGGCGCGCGTCTGGCCTCCTCGGTCATCACCGTGACGGAGAACGTCTGCCCCCGCTTCCTGCCGAAGGAGCTGGGCCTGGACATCGAGGTCGAAGAATAAGCAAAAAAGCAAAGGGGCCGCCCGTCGGAGCGGCCCCTTTGCCATATGCGGATAAAGTCGGTTTTGTCATTGCGAGCCAGTGACCGATGTCACTGGTGTGGCAATCCGTATTCCCCTAAACGGGAAGCATCAGTTATTAAGTGGGGAGAGGACGATCTCGCCCCGGCGGCGGGTCTCCTTCATATCGAGGATCCGCTGGTTGCGGGAGCCGCGGAAGTGGAGGGCAATGTCCTTTTCCTCCAGCACAAAGCGGCCATCCACCAACACGTCGATGCTGTCCAAAATCTCGTCTGTGACGGCGGTGTAGCGGCAGCCGCCGGGAATCAGATCTCTGTCATAGGTGAAGCCGGTGAACATCCAGATGCTCTTTCCGGGCAGCTCCCGCCGGACGCGGCGGATGAGCGGCAGCAGCGCCTCCTGATTGGAGGGCTCAAAGGGCTCGCCGCCCAGGATCGTGAGGCCCGTGTAATAGCTCTGCCCCAGCTCCCGGAGCAGGTAGTCCTCCAGCGCCGGGGTGTAGGGCCGGCCGTAGTCGAAGTCCCAGGTCTGGGGCTGGAAGCAGCCTTTGCAGTGGTTGGTGCAGCCGGAGACAAAGATGCTCAGGCGGATGCCCGGGCCGTTGGCGGTATCGGCGGTCAGTATCTCTCCCAGATTCATAACGAGCCTCCTGCGTGATGGTGCAAAATCAGTATAGCCGATTCCGCCGCCGATTGCAAGATTGGGCAGGCCCTTAAAAAACGCACCGGATTTCCGGTGCGTTTTTCTTGTGGAGAAAGAGGCTCAGCCCTTCACGGCGCCGCTGGTCATGCCGGCGATGATCTGCTCCTGGAAGAGGATATAGCCGACGATCGAGGGCACGATGGAGATGACGATGGCGGCGTACATGGACACGTAGTCGGTGGAGAACTGGTTGGTGAAGTAGCGGATACCGACCTGGATCGTGCGCAGCTTCTCGGAGGAGACGAGGAGGTTGGCAAACACGAACTCGTTCCAGCAGGTGAGAAACTCGAAGGTCGCGGCTGTGACGATGCCGGTGCGGCTCAACGGCAGGATGATGTGGAAGAAGCGGGCGTAGAAGCCGCAGCCGTCGATGTAGGCGGCCTCCTCCAGCTCCATGGGGATGGAGTCCATCAGACCGCGGATCAGGAAGGTGGACATGGGGATGCCGATGGCCGTGTACAGCAGGATCATGCCGCCGTAGGTGTTGATGAGGCCGAGCTTTGTGATGATGACAAAGTAGGGCACCATCAGGGCATTCAGGGGGACGAGAATGCCGGCGGTGAAGAGGGTGAAGATCTTTTCCCTGCCCTTGAAGCGGAAGCGGGAGATGCAGTAGGCGCCCATGCTGGCCACGATGATGTTCACGACTGTGGCGCTCAGACCCACGAAGACGGAGTTGAAGAGCATGCGCCCGAGACCGGCCACGGTCAGGGCGTTGGTGTAGTTGACCCACTGGGGCTTGGCGGGCAGCGCGAAGGGAGAGCCGGCCAGGAACTCAAAGTTCGTCTTCAGGGAGGAGACCACCAGCCAGATCAGCGGGAAGAGGGTGTAGACGGCGAAGAAAATGATCAGGATCCAGCGCAGGATGGCCAGGATCAGCTCCTTGCCGCGGAGCTTGGGGCGAAGTCTGGTCTCGCTCATTTCACAGCCCTCCTTGCCTTCTTGATCATGGCCGTCTCTTCACTCTGCCCCTCAAAGAGCTTGCGGATGCACACGATGAAGAGTACGCCCACGATGATCAGCACGACCGCCGAGGCGCTGGCGATGCCGTAGTTGGCATCCTGCAGCTTCTTGTACATGTACAGGACCATGGTGGAGGTGGTGTTGGCCGGGCCGCCGTTGGTGAGCATGTAGACCTGCTCGAACTGCCGCAGACCCATGACGCTGGCCAGGGTCACGCAGGTGAGCAGGGAGGTCTTCTTGATGAGGGGGATGGTGATGTAGATGGCCTGCTGGAAATCGGTGGCGCCGTCAATGGTGGCCGCCTCATAGTAGGAGGTATCGATGGTGGTGATGTCCGCCATCATGATGACCATGTAATAGCCCACGTAGAAGACCCAGTAGATCAGCACGGCCGGGAAGGCGGTCTTGATCCCGCCCAGCCAGTCACAGGCGACACTTCCCAGTCCGATGGAGCGGAGAATGCCGTTGAGCAGACCGGTCTCGGCGTTGTAGATGGCGCGCCACAGCATGGCCAGGGCGATACCGGAGATGACCTGGGGGAAGAAATAGACCGTGCGGAAGAACTTCCAGCCCTTGGGCTTGCGGGAGAGGATGATGGCCATGACCATGGCCAGGGGGACCTGGATAAAGCCGGCCACCAGCGCCCAGATCACGTTGTTGATGACGGAGCGCTTAAAGGCGGTGTCTTTAAACAGCAGGGTGTAGTTGCGGATGTTGCGGAACACGGGCGCGGAAATGCCGTTCCATTTCAAAAGACTGACCACGAAAACATAGATGACGGGGATCACAAAGAAGACCAGCATCAGCACGATCGCGGGTCCCAGGAAGGCATACAGCGGTCCTCTGTCGGAACGCTCTAATTTCAAACGGATTCCTCCTTTGCAAAGTCAGAGGTCAAATGCAAACGCTGTCACGCAATTGACCGGAAATCAAGAAAAGGGTGCGCGCGGAGGCGCACCCTTTTGAATCCTGCAAGGGAGATCCGATTACTCGGCCATCTCGATCGCCATCTTGAGCTGATCGACAAAGCCCTGAGCATCGACCTGACCGCCGACCAGCGCGGAGACCGCAGCGGGGAACTCGGTGGAGAAGGCCGTCGGGAAGGCGCCGTTCACATGCAGGATGGTGAAATCCGCGTTGTTGGCGACTTCGGTGAGCTTCTGGGAGATGACGTTGGTGTCGGGGGACGGCTCATACTTCACGAAGAACATGGCGCCGGAGGAGAGAGCCAGCTCGGACACATGCTGAGGATCGGTGATGTACTTGATGAACTTCACAACGGCGGCTTCCTTCGCGGGATCGTCCTGCTTGGCAGCAGCCAGGAAGGCCTGAACGGTGGTCACGAGACCGCCCTCGCCCTGACCGCCTTCATAGACGGGGTTGGCGGCGACTTCGCAGTCATCGGCCAGCAGCACGCCGTCAACGGCGTTCTCTTCCTTGTACAGGTTGGCGACCCACCAGGGACCGTTCAGGTAGATGGCGGTGTCGCGCTTGAGCCAGTGGCCGTTCACGTCGCCGGCGCCGGCGGAGAGAGCACCCTCAAAGGTGTAGTCGTACATGTGCTTGAGGACCTCGGCAGCTTCGACGAAAGCGGGGTTGTCCAGACCGTCGGCATAGACGTCCTTGCCGCCGATGGCTTCCGCGATCAGGGAGTACCACAGCATGGAGCTCCAGGCGTTCTCACCGGCCATCTGGCCCATGGCATTGTAGCCGGCAGCCTTGGCATCCTCGCAGAACTGGAAGAACTCGTCATAGGTGGCGGGGAAGTGATCCCAGCCGATCTCCTCGAAGATGCGGGTGTTGTAGATCGGGGTGAAGACAGCGGACTCAAAGGGCAGGAAGCAGACCTTGCCGTCCACATTCCAGGCGTCGAAGGTGCCGTCAACGAAATCCTCGCCCCAGCCATCTTCCAGATACGGGGTCAGATCCATGAACTTGCCGGACTCGGTGTAGGCAAGGATGTCATAGGTGGTGTCCAGAATGCAGAGGTCGGGGGTGTTGCCGGTGGTGATGGTGGTGCGCAGCTTGTCGCGGGCAGCCTGATAGTCGGTCTGCTCCTCGACGACGACCTTGATCTGGCCGGCGTTCTCGGCGTTGAACTGCTCGATCAGCTGGGCCATATAGGGGGCCTTGGAGTCGGTGCCGACCCAGACGCTGGGGAAGTTGATGACGATCTCGTCATCGGCAAATGCGGCGGGAGCGGCCAGGGCGAAGACCATGACCAGAGCCAGCAGAATTGCCAGAGTCTTTTTCATGTTTGTTTCCTCCTGTTTGTGTTGTATGTGTGTGCAGGTATCCTGCCTATCACCGAAAACGTGTTGCGTTGTGTTTTTTACAACAGAGATAAACTACACGGTTTTTAATTAATTGCGTTAATCAATGCCCACGAAAAAAAGCGCTCCCTCGCTTCAAAATCATTATAGGGAACGCCGCGGCGTTTGTAAAGGGCTTTCCGGGGAACGGAATCGTAGATTTTTCCCCCTGGAATTTGTGCAGCTTTACTAAAAAGGGCTTGCCGGAAGTGCCGACAAGCCCTATCTTTTTCCAATTCGACAAAAAACTCACTGCGCTCCCAGCTGCGCAAACAGCACCTTCCAGGGGGATGCGGCCTTGTAGAACACGGGCGGTTTGCCCATCGGCGCCGCCACGCGGACTTCCCCGCCGGCATAGTGCTCGCCGCTCCAGAGATGCACCCAGTCGCCCTCCGGCAGCCAGAGCGTCCGCTCCTGTGCGCCGGGCTCGACCACCGGGGCCACCAGCATGTCGTCGCCCAGCAGATAGCTGTACAGGCGGTGGGAATAGGCCCGGGGCTCCTCCGGCGCCTCGAAGAAGAGGGGCCGCATGACGGGGAGACCCTGCTCGGCGTTTTGCCGCACACAGTGCTTCATATAGGGCAGCAGCGCGTCGTGCACGCCGGTGAGCCGCGCCGCGGCGGCGATCAGCCTGTCGTTGTCGTAGAGCTGGACGTTGGAGTCGGGGCGGTTGCCCTCGTGGGTGCGCATGACGGGCGTGAAGCAGGCAAACTCCAGCCAGCGCAGCAGCAGCTCCTCGTCCCGGTGCAGATGGAAGAGGGTGGTGTAACCGCCGATGTCGCAGCTGTGCAGGCCGAAACCGCTCAGCCCCAGGCTCAGTGCCGCGGTGATGACCGAGGGCAGTCCGTCGTCCTCCGACCAGTCCACACACTGGTCGCCGGCCCAGATGAGCGTGGCATAGCGCTGGCTGCCCGCGGCGCCGGCGCGCATGAAGAACACGCAGTCGCCCAGGCAGCCCGCCTGCTCCACGGCCTCCCGGTTGCAGCGGGCCCAGAGGGCGGGCCAGGCGTTGTGCATCTCCAGCCCGCTGCCGCCGTGGCAGACCGCGTCCGCGGGCAGATACTCGCCGAAATCGGCCATCCAGCCCTTGAAGCCCAAGCCGATCAGGTTCGTGACGATGACGTTTTTATACCAGTCGAAGGCGGCCGGGAGCGTCAGATCCACCACGCCGCAGTCGTACTCGCCGAAGTCAAAGAGATAGTCGCTGCCGTCGGCGCGGCGGACGAAGTAGCCCTTCTCCTGCGCCTCGCGGAAGAGAACGCCGCCCTCCACCAGATAGGGGTTGATGTAGCCCATCCAGACCCCCTCGCGGTCGCCGGCGATGAGCTTGTCCAGCTCGGGGTAGAGCTCCTGATTCCAGCGCCAGTCCCACTGGAGGCGCTTGCCGAAGGAGGTGATGCGCTTGCCCTCCCAGTCCTGGATCCACACGGCCGAGAGGTGCACGCCGCCGTCCCGGCAGCGCTTGGCCAGGCTTGTGGCGCGCTCGGTGCCGCCCTGCACGCCCAGCCACAGGCCGCTCATGGCCCAATCGGGAAGAAGCGGCTGACGGCCCAGCAGGGAACTGAGCTTTTCCAGCAGCGCGGGATAGCTGTCGCCCGCGCCGAGAACCAGGTGCATCCGCGTCGTCCAGAGCGTGATCTCGTGGTAATCCGGCTCCCGGAAGTCCAGCTCGCTGTATTCGTAGTTTTCCAGATGGGCGAAATAGAGCCGGGAGGAGAGAAAGCTCGGCTGGGGGAAGAAGGTGGTGTGGTAATCCCCGCCGCCGCCGTCGCTGGCGTCGGCCAGACGGGTGATTTCGGTGAGCTTGTTGCGGCCCACGCCCTGCTCCCGCGTCCAGATGGGATAGAGCCGGCCCCGCAGATCGAGGGCGGAGAACTGCTCGCCGCCGCCCATGACGTGTTCCTTTTCCTCGGCGCAGAGCCGCAGCCACAGGCGGTTCGGCTTCTCATCGCCGCAGGAGCCCTCCAGGTGCCAGAGCCCCTTGTGCTCCCACACGCGCAGCCGATAGTCTCCGGCCAGGGAGGGATGGGTGAAGCGCAGAACCGTGGCCCCATCCGCATCTTCCAAACCCGCAAAGCGCAGAGGCAGCCGCTCCTGCAGCCGGTCGCCGATGTCAAAATTGCCCCGGTACATCCGGATGCGCTCCCGGCCCAGGCCGAGAAAGAGGGCGGGCGTGTCCGCCGTGTGCCGGAGAAGGAGCTTGCCGTCCAGCCGCAGCTCCAGCTCGCCCGCGGCGGGGGTGAGAATGTTCAGCATAGAAACCTCCAGAGTAGGCATCAGGCAATAGGCATCAGGCATCAGGGGATTCGTCGTCCCCGAATGCCTAATGCCTGATGCCTATTGCCTTATTCGTTATACCAGGGATCATCGCCGCCCTGTTCGGCCGTTAAGGCTCGGAACACCGGCTCGATGGAAAAGCTCATCAGCAGGCAGAACACCCCGGGCAGCAGGGGCAGCAGCAGGGGCAGCAGCCAGACGATCAGCAGGAAAACACCCAGCTCCGCCCCCAGCAGCAGCGTGGTGCCCGCATGGCGCAGGGCCAGCCAGGCCGTGAATTTCAGACTGCCGAAGACCGTGTTTTGAAAGCGGGACACAAAGGCAAAGAGCCAGGGGAAAAGCAGCGGCACCGGCAGGAAGAAGAGGCGGCTCATAAAATAGAGGATATCGCCCTTCTGCACGCCCATGAGCTGGAAGGCCCGCAGATCCGCCCAGCCCAGCAGCAGCCAGCCCAGACACAGCAGCCACAGCAGCGTGGCCGGGCGAAAATTGTCCCGGAAGGCCCGGAAGAAGCTGGCGGTCAGGCGGCCGCGCTCGTGGCGGATGCATTTGACCACGCCGTAGTACAGCGCGGCGCTGGCGGCGCCTAGCGTGACGAGCGGCAGGGAGCAGAGCAGCCAGAGCAGTCCCGCCCAGATCAGGTCGATGACCGCGGTCAGGGCGCTGCGGAGCTTGGATTCCTTCATCTTATTTAATAGTTATAGATCTCAAAGCCGAACATCTGGGCCAGGGCCTCCAGCGTCTCGGCGTGGTGGCCCTTGATGACCACGAAGTGGGGCTCAAAGCCGTCCAGCACGCTCTGCTCGATGACGGAGCGGCTGTCGGACTCGGTCTTCACCACGATGGAGGTGCCGATGAACTGCTTGGGCTTATCCAGCACGGAGCCCTCGGCGATGAAGAAGCGGAAGCTGCCGTCCGGCTCGCGCCCGATGCGGAAGACCGTGGCCTCGGGGAAGGCCTCGCAGCCGAAGTCCATGGCCGGGCCGATCTTGCGGTTGGGGTGCACGCCGATGGTGGCGCCGGTGTCCTTCCGGGCCAGGGAGCAGGCGGCCGCGCCGCAGTGCCAGTAGGTGATGGTGTTCTCCTCCTCGTCCAGGGAGACCGGATCGCCGAAGAAGACCGGCTCGTGGGACAGCTGCATCCCGATCCACATGGACAGCGCCCCGTAGATATCGGCCTCGCAGGCGGCGGCCACGCCGTCGTCATTGAGCAGCGAGAGCACCGAGCAGACGGGCGTGCCGAAGGCGGTGAAGAAATCGGGCCAGCAGCGGGAGGCCAGGGCGCCGATGTTGTGCCCTTTTACATAGTCGGTATAGGCCTTGTAGAGCCGGGCGTGATCCAGGCGGTTGCGCTCCGGGGTCTTGTCCAGCCCGCAGGTGGCCTTCTCGGTCTTGCGCAGGTACTCCGCGCAGTCTTCCTCGCTGTAGCCCTTGGCCAGGTCGATGAGCTCCCGGGCCTCGATGGCCTCCAGCTCAACGCCGAAGGTGCTCATCAGCTCGCTGTCCAGCGCGCGGCCGAAGCCAAAGCCCTGGGGCGTGTGGCCCACGGCGGAGAGCTTCAGGCTGCGCATGGCCTTCT
>CAMNKQ010000032.1 GCA_946542465.1 uncultured Clostridia bacterium
CCAGGAGCTTCATGATCGTGCCGACCTCATCCTCCGGGCGGCGCCAGTTCTCGGTGGAGAAGGCGTAGACCGTCAGGTATTCGATGCCGCGGTTCTTGCAGGCCGTGGCGATCTTGCGGAAGGTCTCCGCCCCGACGGCGTGACCCGCCGTGCGCGGCAGGCCGCGCTTTTTGGCCCAGCGGCCGTTGCCATCCAGGATGATGGCAATATGACGGGGAAGGGGTGCTGCCCCCTCCCCCGCGGTTTTTTTCTTATCGGTCTGTGCCATCAGATCTCCGTCAGCTCTTTTTCTTTCTTGTCGGTGATCTTGTCGATCTCCTTGATGAAGTCGTCGGTCAGCTTCTGGACGTCCTTCTCGGCGATCTTGTAATCGTCCTCGGTGATCTCGGAGGCCTTCTGCTGCTTCTTGAATTTCTCCACCGCGTCACGGCGGATGTTGCGGATGGCGACCTTGGACTCCTCGCCGTACTTCTTGGTCAGCTTCACCAGGTCCTTGCGGCGCTCCTCGGTGAGGGGCGGGAAGACCAGGCGGATCGTGTGGCCGTCATTCTGGGGATTGATGCCCAGGTCGGAGGCGAGGATGGCCTTCTCGATGCCCTTGAGGACGCTCTTATCCCAGGGGGTGATGGCCAGGGAGCGGGGATCGGGCGTGGCCACGGTGGCCAGCTGCTGGATGGGCGTGGGCACGCCGTAGTAGTCCACCTGGATCTGATCCAGCACGGCGGCGTTGGCGCGGCCGGCGCGGATGGTGGCGAGCTGCGCGCTCAGGGCCTCACAGGTCTTGGTCATTTTGTTTTCAAATGCGGCGTAGTCAGACATGGTATTACCTCCTGTAAGATGATGTATCGTAAAGCTTTTACTGCACGATGGTACCCAGCTTCTCGCCCTCCAGCACGCGGCCGATGTTCTCCGGCTCGGCCAGGGCGAAGACGATGACGGGGATGGCATTGTCCATGGCGAGGCTGGTGGCGGTGGTGTCCATCACAGCCAGATGGCGGGCCAGCACCTCGTCATAGCTGATCTCATCAAAGCGCACGGCCGCGGGGTTCTTGCGCGGGTCGTCGCTGTAGACGCCGTCGATGTTCTTGGCGAGCAGGATCGCGTCGGCATGGATCTCCGCCGCGCGCAGCACCGCCGCGGTATCGGTGGAGAAAAAGGGATGGCCGCTGCCGCAGGCAAAGAGCACGATGCTCCCCCGCTCCAGATACTCGATGGCCTTGCGGGCGTCAAAGCGCTCGCCCACGCCCTGGATATCCATGGCGGTGAGGATGCGGGCGTCCGCGCCCAGCTGCCGAAACACGTCGCACACGGCCAGGCAGTTCATCGCCGTGGCCAGCATGCCCATCCGGTCGGCGCTGACGCGCTCCACCTTGCCGGCGCCGTCCTTGACGCCGCGCCAGAAGTTGCCGCCGCCGATGACGATGCCCACCTGGACACCGGCGTCGCTGCAGGCTTTGACGGCCTCGCAGACGTGGGAGACAAAATCAAAATCAAAGCCGCTGTGCTTCTCGGCCGCCAGGGCCTCCCCGCTGATTTTAATGAGAACGCGCTTATACTTGGCTTGCATAGTTGTTTCTCCTTGTTATCTATCCAGTATGAATCCGATATTAAAAAAAGCGAAACGCTTGGAACATCGCCCCGAAGGCGTTAAAAAACGTTTTTGGGGCAGCTTTGCCGCCTCAAAAACTCCCTGAGGCGAGCCGGGCGAGCCCGCGTGCCGACCAAAACGGGCTTTGCCCGTTGCGATAAGCACGCGTTTTCCATTGCGAAACGTGTTTCGCAATGGCCTTGTTATATATCCAGTATTCCCAGAATTACGATACCCGCCACCACCAGAAGGATGGAGGCATAATGCTTTTTGGAGAGCTTCTCCTTCAGGAAAAGGCGGCTCCAGATCACGGAGGCCACGCAGTAGGAGGAGATAATGGGCGCGGCGAAGGCTACGTGCTCGGTATCCGCAATGGCGTAAATATAAAAGAACTGGCCGATGGTCTCAAAGACGGCGCCGGTGTATTTGGGGGCCTCCTGCCGGGCGATCAGCTTCTGCTTTTTGATACCCAGAACATAAATCCCGCACACAATGCCCATGACCAGGAAGGTCAGCTCATAGGCGACATTGCAGGAATCGGCCATCTCCTCACCGAGCTTCTCGAGCACCTTGCTGTCGCCAAAGGTGCCCAGCGCGTCCAGCAGGCAGTAGATGATGGGGATCAGAATGGCGATCCAGCTCTTAGCGTAGTGGTGGTTGGAGGCGTCCTGTCGGGCTCGGCGCAGCTCCTCATCCTCGTTGGCCTCGGTAAAGCCCAGGGCGATCACGCCGAGGCACACCAGCGCCACGGCCACCAGGGCCACGGGCGGCAGATCCTCCCCGATGCCGACGGTGGCAAAGGTCAGCACCGCGACGATGGCGCCGGAGCTGTTGCAGATGGGAGAGGAAATGCTCAGCTCAATGTAGCGCAGGCCCAGATAGCCAATCGCCATGGAGAGAATGTAGAGCATGGAAACCGGCAGATAGGTCAGAATCACGTTCCAGCTGATTGCCACACCGTTACAAAAGACCTCATAAGCCGCGTGCAGGCCCATCACAAGGCCCACGGCCGTCACCATTTTCAGATGGCTGTATTTATCGCTCGCGTCCTGGCAGCCGATCTTGGAAAACAGATCGGAGCCGCTCCAGCAGAGCAAAGCAATCAGGGCAAACCAAAACCACATGCCGTTTTCTTTCCTCTCTTTCTCTCAGAAAGCGGGTTCCTGTCAAAACCCGATTCGAAGTGATTTTACCACAGGGCAGGCTTTTTGACAATAGCCCAAACCGGCCGCGCAAAAATTCCTCCGTCCAGTCTGACAAATTCTCCAGGCCCGGCTGGGGTATAATCCGGGGCATGGAAGTCATCTATCTGGACAGCTGGTTTGCCCTCAATCTGCTGTGCGACTATCTGCTCTGTCTGCTCACGGGGCGCATCGCCGGGCTCTGTCTCAAGCGGCGGCGCTATCTCCTCGCCGCGCTGCTGGGAAGCCTCTATGCCTGCGCGGTCTACGTGCCGGGTCTCGGTTTTCTGGCCGCGCCGGGCTGGCGGCTGCTCTGCGGCGGAGCGATGGCGGCCATCGCCTATGGCTGCGAGGCGCGGCCTCTGCGCTGCGCGGGGCTGTTTTTCGCGGTGGCCGCCGCCTTCGGCGGAAGCCTCTCCCTGCTCTCCGCCCCGGGCGGAGGACCGCTGCGTCTCTCCTTCGGAAGCCTCGCCACGGCCTTCGCCCTCTGCTACGGGCTGGGCAGCCTGCTCTTTCGCTGGCAGAACCGCTTTCAAAGCAGGGGCCTGCACCGGGTGGAGCTGGGCGTCGGCGGGCGGAGCGTCTGCTTTTCCGCCCTCCACGACACAGGCAACAGCCTGTCCGACCCTCTCAGCGGGGCGCGGGTGATGGCCGTCTCGCCCCGGGCGCTCGCACCGCTCTTTGGGGAGGAGGCGGCTCTCCTGCGGGAGAGGGACCCGGTGCTGCTGCTGGAAAAGAGCGGCCGGAGTCCGGTCTGGAAAGGGCGGCTCCGGCTGCTGCCCTTTTCGGCCCTGGGCGGAGGCGGGCTGCTGCCGGTGTTCCGGCCGGACGCACTGCGCCTGGATGGCGAGGAGAGGCGGGATCTGCTGGTGGCCATCGCGCCGGAGGCCGCCGGCGAGGGCTTTGAAGGGATTGTATAAGGAGGAATGATGATGTTATGTAAACCTCAGATTTTCTATTTTCAGGATCAGCTGCTGCGGATCCTGGGGCTGGAGCCGCCGTCGGTTTTTTACATCGGCGGCAGCGACACCCTGCCCTCGCCTCTGGCCCGGGAGGACGAGGAGGCCGCGCTGACCGCCCTGGAGAGTGGGGACGAGGAGGCCCGCAAGAGCCTGATCGAGCACAACCTCCGCCTGGTGGTCTACATCGCCAAGCGCTTTGAAAACACCGGCATCAACATCGAGGATCTGATCTCCATCGGCACCATCGGGCTCATCAAGGCGGTGAACACCTTCAACAGCGGGAAAAACATCAAGCTGGCCACCTACGCCTCCCGCTGCATTGAAAACGAGATCCTGATGCACCTGCGGAAGGTGGGCTCCCAGCGCTCGGAGCTGAGCTTTGACGAGCCGCTCAATACCGACTGGGACGGCAACGAGCTGCTGCTCTCGGACATTCTGGGCACCGATGAGGACGAGGTCTCCCGCCCGCTGGAGGATGACGCCGACCGGCAGATGCTGCGCGAGGCCATCGCCCAGCTCTCGCCCCGGGAGCAGAACATCATCCTTATGCGCTTCGGCCTGCCCGGCGGGCGGGAATACACCCAGAAGGAGGTGGCCGAGGCCATGGGCATCTCCCAGAGCTACATCAGCCGCCTGGAGAAACGGATCATCGAGAGGCTGCGGCGGGAGATGCTGCGAAAGCTCCAATGCTGAAAAAAAGGACCTGCGGCAAAATGCCCGAATCTGTCATTGCGAGGCTCCGGAAGGAGCCGTGGCAATCCGTTCTCCTCTGTTGGGTATTACGGATTCCCACAACCAGTGTGCGCACTGGTTTCGGAATGACAGGCTGAAAAGCATTTTACTGCAGGTCCCTGTCCGTTTATTTGACCAGATTCACGACCCACTTTTTGCTGCGCACCATGAGAAAGCCCACCAGGCACTTGAGGGCGTTGAGGCCCTCCACGGCGATATAAAGGGGTACGATGGGCAGCGCCGTCAGACGGGAGAGCACCATGGCCAGAGGGATCTGGGTCGCCCAGACGAAAAGCGAGTCAAAGGCGAAGGTGATGAGGGTCTTGCCGCCGGAGCGGATGGTGAAATAGCAGGCGTTGGCGTAGGCGTGCAGAGGCATCATCACGGCCACGATCATCAAAAGCTCCACCGCCAGATGCCGCACGGCGGGGGTGGTGTTGTAGAGCTGAGGGATCCAGGGCGAGACCAGGGCCATCACCCCGGCTACCAGGAAGCTGGAGGTGAGGGAGAAGGCAATGAGCTTCCGGTCCTCATCCACGGCCCGCTCCAGCTCGCCCGCGCCGAGAAGCTGTCCCACCAGGATGGAGATGGAATCGCCCATGGCGATGAAGACGCAGAAGAAGAGATTGCTGATGGTGGTGGAAATGTTGAAGGCGGAGACCACCTCCAGCCCGCGCAGGGAGTAGCACTGGTTCAGGGTGGTCATGCCGCCGGACCAGAGCAGTTCGTTAAGGAGCAGCGGCGTACCCATAATCAGGATATGCTTGACCAACTCCCGGGGGACGCGAAAGCTGCGGTAGAGGCCGGGGATATAGGGCGCCCGATCGGTATGCCGGTGGGACCAGACGACCACGATGGCGCACTCCACAAAGCGGGCCATCACCGTGGCGATCGCCGCGCCGACCACGCCCAGGGCCGGGAAGCCCAGCTTGCCGAAAATAAGGATGTAGTTGAAGACCAGGTTCACCAGCACCGCCGCGATGCCCGCGCGCATGGGAAGCATCGTCTCCCCCGTGCCGCGCAGGGTGCTGGCATAGACCTGGGTCAGGGCAAAGGGGATGAGCTGGAAGAGCATCACGTGCAGATAGGACCGGCCATACTGCAGCGTGGCCGCCAGATCCAAGCCCTCCTGCCCCTCGTGGAGGAAGAGGGAGATCAGATTTTTCCCGAAGAGCATCAGGATCGAGCCGAAGACCAGCAGCGTCGCCCCGGCGATATAGAATTTCATGCGCATGGTGTCGCGCACGCCCTCCTGGTCGTTCTTGCCGTAGAACTGGGAGGTGAAGATGCCCGCGCCGGCCAGGCCGCCGAAGACGCAGAGATTGAAGACAAAGAGGAGCTGGTTCACGATGGCGACGCCGGACATGGGCTCGGTGCCCACCTGGCCGACCATGACGTTATCCAGGAGGTTAACGAAGTTGGTGATCAGGTTTTGAACCAGGATCGGCACCATGACGGTAAAGAGCTTGCGGTAAAAGGCCCGATCCCCGATATAGCGTTTCAGCATGGAGATACCTCGCAGAAGAAAAATGCAGCGGCGCCATTCTATCCGAGATCGGCGGAAAAAGCAAGAGCCGCCGCTCTTTACAGGGGGAAAACTTTCTTATATAATGGAGAAAACCACTTCGGAGGTAAGCATGGACTATCAGGATCCTATCTGCTGCTTTGACGCCAGCACCTACCTCGGCACGCCGGACACGGAGCACGAGAGCGCCGTGCTGGATGTGCCGGCCATGATCGGGGAGCTGGACCGTCTCTACAATACCGGCCGGGAGAGCGAGGCGGGCGACTATCTGCGCGCTTGCCGCGATAAGGCCGCCGCGCTGGGCGACTGGCGCGCGGAGCTGAGCTTTCTCAGCGAGCTGATGGGCCACACCCGCCGCAGCGGAGACAAGACGGAAGGTCTGCAGGCGGTGGAGGACGGTCTCGCCCTGATCCGGGAGCACCGGCTGGGCAGCAGCGTCTCGGGCGCG
Source organism: uncultured Clostridia bacterium (assembly GCA_946542465.1). Classification (GTDB taxonomy): domain Bacteria; phylum Bacillota; class Clostridia; order Oscillospirales; family Oscillospiraceae; genus Limivicinus. Next base: position 6,437 of record CAMNKQ010000032.1, read on the forward strand.
ACCGTGATGCTCAACGCCGCCACCACGATGAAATGCTTCGGCCTGGCGGAGGACTCCATCCCCTTTTTTGAGCATGTATCCCGGGTCTATGCCCAGCATCTGGACCCCGGGGATTACCGCTTCGCCGGGCTCTACAACAACATGGCCCTCTCCTACGAGGACGCCGGGGACTACCGCAAGGCGGAGCAGCATTTTCTGCTGGCTATGCGGGTGATCTCTGCCTGCCCCAATCCGGATAACGAGCTGGCCGTCACGCTCTGCAATCTGGCCGAGCTCTACGACAGGCAGGACCCGGAGGACGAGCGCATCAACGCCTGCATGGAGCAGGCCTGGGAACACCTGAACAATCCCGCCCTGCCCCGGGACGGCTACCACGCCTTTACCATCTCCAAGTGCGCCCCCAGCTTTGATTATTTCGGCTTCTTCCTCTACGCGGCGGAGCTGAAGGAAAGGGCGAAGGCGATCTATGAAGGGACTTGAGGAGGCCCGGGCCTGTTACGAGCGCTATGGGCGTCCCATGATCCACGAGCGGTTTCCCGAATACGAGGGCCGCATCGCCGTGGGTCTGGTCGGCCGCGGCTCGGAGTGTCTGGGCTTTGACGATGAGCTTTCCCGGGATCATGACTTTGCACCGGGCTTTTGCCTCTGGCTCACGGAGGAGGACGAGGAGCGCATCGGTCTCTCTCTCCACCGGGCCTATCGGGCGCTTGGGCTGGAAAAAGCGGCGCAGCGCAACGCCATGGCCGAAGAGAGCCGGGGCGTGCACAGCATCGGCAGCTTTTACCGCCGCTACACCGGCTCCCCCGGCGCGCCGGAGAGCTGGGAACAGTGGCTCTCCCTCCCCTCCTATGCTCTGGCCGAGGCCACAAACGGAGAGGTCTGGCGGGACGATCTGGGCCGCTTCACCGCCATCCGGGAGGCGCTGCTGCACGGCATGCCGGAGGACGTACGGCTCAAGCATCTCTCCGCCCGGCTGCTGGAGATGGCCCAGAGTGGGCAGTATAACTACGGCCGCTGCCTCGCCCATGGGGAGGATGGCGCCGCCATGCTGGCCCTGTCGGACTTCGTCCGGGCCGCGGCTCAGAGCGTCTATCTCCTCAATCGCCGCCATGCCCCCTATTACAAATGGCTGCTGCGGGGAATGGAGGCGCTGCCCAAGCTTTCGGATCTGCGCCCGGCGCTGGACTTCCTGCTGACGGCGGAGAACGACCGGGACACCCAGTCTGTCAAGCAGGGCGTGGTGGAGGATCTCTGCCAGGCCGTGGCGCGGGAGCTGAAGGCCCAGGGGCTCTCCGACGGGGATTGGGATTTCTTAGAGCCCCACGCCTATGCCGTGCGGAGCCACATTGTAAATCCCGCCCTCCGGGCTATGCATCCGATGGAAGACTAAGGCAATTGCAAGCGGATAACAATTTAGCAGATAGAAAGGAAATCAGCATGAACGACTACGAACGCGAACATTTGGAGCGCCTGCGGAAGCTGGCGCCGGAGTGCATGGTGCTGCTGCGCAAAAACGGGGATTTCCCGCTGGAAAAGCCGGGAAAGATCGCCCTCTTCGGCAGCGGTGCACGGCACACCATCAAAGGCGGCACCGGCTCGGGCGACGTGAACGCCCGCTTTGTGATCTCCGTGGAGGAGGGGCTGGAGCGCGCCGGCTTCACTGTCACCAGCAAGGGCTGGCTCACCTGCTACGACCAGGTGCGCGAGACCGCCGCGGAGCGCTTTTACGACGGGATCCGCCGGGAGGCGAAGGAGAAGCACCAGATGCCCATCCTCATCGGCATGGGCCGGGCCATGGCGGAGCCGGAGTATCTGCTCCCCCGCAACGCCGAGGGCGACACCGCGGTCTATGTGCTCGCCCGCAATTCCGGCGAGGGCAGCGACCGCCGCCCCATCCCCGGCGATGTGCTGCTCACCGAGACGGAGCTCCGGGACATTCTGGCCATTCGCCGGGAGTATAAGCGCTTCCTGCTGGTGCTGAACGTGGGCGGGCCGGTGGATCTCTCCCCGCTGGGTGAGGTGGAGAACATCCTGCTTCTCTCCCAGCTGGGCGCGGGAACCGGCGACGCCTTTGCCGACGTGCTGCTGGGCAGGAGCGTGCCCTCCGGCAAGCTCAGCACCACCTGGGCCGCCTGGGAGGACTATCCCACGGTGGGGGAATACGTTCAGCCCGACGATACCCGCTACCGCGAGGGCATCTACGTGGGCTACCGCTGGTTTGACACCGTGGGGCAGGTGCCCCTGTTCCCCTTTGGCTTCGGCCTGAGCTATACGGATTTCCACTATGGCAAGGTCAGTGTGGCCCTGCATGGCAGCCGGGTCACGGTAAACGTGCCGGTGAAAAACAGCGGCCGTTTCCCCGGGAAAGAGATCGTGCAGGTCTACGTCTCCGTGCCCGCCGGGAAGCTGGACCAGCCTAAGCAGACTCTGGCCGCCTTCGGCAAGACGGCGCTGCTGGAGCCGGGCAAACGGGAGACGCTGCATCTCGCCTTCTCTCTGGAGGAGCTGGCAAGCTTTGACGAGGAGGCCTCCGCCTGGGTGCTGGAGCCGGGCCGCTACATCGTCCGTGTGGGTGCCAGCAGCCGCGACACCGTCCCCGCCGCGCTGGTGGAGCTGGACGAGCGGGTCGTACTGCGGCAGGTCAAGCATGTGGGCGGCAAGCCCGATTTCACCGACTGGAAGAGCGAGGCAATCCCCGAGAAACTCCCCCAAGAGCTGCCGATATTGAAAGCGGAGGCCGCGGCCTTCAAGCCGATCCCCTGCCCCAAGCCCGCCGTGCCTTCGGATTACGCAAAGGGTCTGGTGGCCGGGCTGGGCGATGAGGAGCTTCTCAAGCTCTGCCTGGGCCAGTTCTCCGGCAGCGGTCTGGCCAGCGTGATCGGCTCGGCCTCCCAGTCCGTGGCCGGCGCCGCGGGCGAAACCTACGGCGGCATCCCCGGGCTGGCCGGCCTGGTGATGGCCGACGGCCCCGCGGGGCTGCGTCTGTCCAGGCAGTACACCCGGGACGCCAAAGGCGCCCACGCCATCGGCTCCACCATGCCCGCCGACATGGCGGAACTGATGCCCGCCGCCGTACGACACATCATAAAGCTGACGCAGGGCAAGCCCAAGGGCGAAGTCTATGAGCAGTACTGCAGCTCCATCCCCATCGGCACCGCCCTGGCCCAGAGCTGGGATCCGGCCGTGGCCGAGGCCTGCGGCGATCTTGTGGGGCGGGAGATGGAGATCTTCGGGGTTCAGCTCTGGCTGGCCCCCGCCTTCAACATCCACCGCACGATCCTCTGCGGGCGCAACTTCGAATACTACGCCGAGGATCCCCTGCTGGCCGGACGCATGGCCGCGGGCATGACCCGGGGCGTGCAGCGGCATCCGGGCTGCGGCGTCACGATCAAGCACTTCTGCTGCAACAACCAGGAGCTCAACCGCATGACCTCCAACAGTCTCGTCTCCGAACGCGCGCTGCGGGAGATCTACCTCCGGGCCTTCGAGATCTGCATCCGGGAGTCCGATCCTGTCGCGCTGATGACTTCCTACAATCTCCTCAACGGCGAGCACACGTCTCAGCGTGCCGATCTGCTGCAGACCCTGCTGCGGGAGGAATGGGGCTACCGGGGCCTGCTGATGACCGACTGGGTCGTGGCCCAGGCGAGCGGCAAAGGCAGGCACGCCGTGGCCCGCTCCGCCCCCTCGATCGCGGCCGGGAACATCTTTATGCCCGGCTCCCAGGCCGATCTCGCTGGAGCGCTCAAAGCCCTGCGCGGACAGGACAAGCGCTATGCTCTCAGCCGCTTCGAGGCCGAGCGCTGCGCCGCCCAGGTGGTGGACTGCGTCCTGCGGCTGCGGAAATAATCCAAACTGTTACAAAAACGTCTCCACCATCTTGGCGGAGACGTTTTTACTGGCAAACGATGTTCAGTCAAATCCCGTGGCGGCAGCGCTGTAATTCTGCTCATACTGCGCCCAATGGCTGTCGTAGGCCTGTTTCATAAAACGGAAAAAGAGGGTCAGGAGGTTCGGATCCCCAACCCGGATCGAACTCAAGAGGCCCACCTCCCAGCGGAAGCCGTCCAGAACGCTGGTCCGATCCCAGTCGAACTCCGGTACATCGGTCTTGAGGATATCAAAGCCCACCGTGCCGCTGTGCTTCATTTGATAAAAGGCGTCCAGCGTATCGCTGACAATGCGATAGGGAAAGGAGATCCCTTCCCTTTGGCAGACCTCCCAGAGCGGCGGCGTGGTGACGGCAAGGCTGCCCATACCCAGGCAGGACACGCCCTGCAGATCCTGTGGCCCGACCCTTCTCCGACCGCCGAAGAGCTCCGGGTCGGCGTGATCCAGCGCCACCTCAAACTCCCGGAAGACGTCCATGCGGCAGCCAGGGCGCTCGCAGGGCATCTGGAGCACAAAGCCCGCATCCAGCTCACCAGACGAGACGGCCTCGATCACCTCGTCGTTGAGCATCTGCCGCACCGTCAGCTGCACATCCGGAAAGTGGGCGCGGAAAGCGCGGAGGAAGGCGTCGGTGTTGGGCAGGATGAAGGGCGCAAGCGTTGAGGAAAAGCCGACGTTCAGCTTGGAAGAGCGGCTGATCAGCTGCGAAAGCCCCTCCTCCATGCGGTCGAAGGCCTGCAGGACCTCCTGTCCGGCCAGTGTCAGATAGGCACCGTATTCGGTCAGGGCCAGGTGGTTTTTCGTGTTGGAAAAGAGAGGCTTGCCGATCTCCTCCTCCAGCGCGGCGATGGACTGGCGCAGGGACTGGCGGGCGATCAGCAGTTCCTCCGCTGCCCGGGAGTAGTTGAGGCACTCGGCCGTCTTGACAAAATACCGCAGCTGCATCAGATTCATAGGGCTTCCTCCCGGAACGCAGGTTTTACCTGCGTTTTTTGCTGATTATACATTCTTTTTGGGAACGTGTAAAGGTGTTATAGTAGATTCATCCCGGAAACCAACACTTTTCAGCCAAAACAGGAGGTTTATTATGGCAAACAAAGCACTGTCCCGGCGGGAGTTTCTCCGCGGCGCGGCGGCGGCCGGTCTGATGGCCACCGGCTCCCTGCTCGGTATCACCAAAGCTTCGGCGGAGGAAGTCCCCGCCGCCTATATCCCCGGCACCTATTCTGCCACCGCTCCCGGCTTCGGCGGTGACGTGACCGTAACCATCACCGTGGATGAGACCAGCATTCTCGAGGCCACGATCGACGCCGCCGGTGAGACGGAATCCATCGGACAGGCGGCCGCGAAGGATCTGGCCGCGCAGATCATGGAGCGCCAGAGCTATGAGATCGACGCTGTCTCCGGTGCCAGCAATACCTCCCGCGCCGTACGCCAGGCACTGGAAAGCTGCGTGGCCCAGGCCAAGGGCATCGATGTGAGCCTGCTGCAGGCCGCCGCGACCGGCGAGGAGGCCGCACCGGTGGATTGGCTGGGCGAGGCCCCGGTCATCGACGAGGCCGACGTGGTTGAGACCATCGACACCGAGGTTCTTGTCATCGGCGCCGGCACAGCCGGTCTCTTCGCCGCCTGCGCTGCCGTGGAGGAGGGCGCCAAGACTATCCTCATCGAGAAGATGGACGAGGAGTTCGGCGGCTCCGGCATCCGCGACACCTTGGGCGCCATCGGAAGCAAGCAGCAGTTGGAGGACGGAGACAACCCCGACAAGTTCGACGTCATTACTGAGCTCTACCGCCAGTCCAACGGCTACGGCGATCAGCGCCTGTACAAGGTCTGGGCGGACAATTCCGGTGAGGCCATCGACTGGTACACCGACCGGGTGACCGAAGGCGGGCTCCGCTTCCGCCACGAAGTAGACAGCCACAGCGAGAAGGTTCGCTACCCCATTTATGACGTGGGCCACTCCCTGCAGATGAGCGATACCGAGGGTGCCCACGGCGCCACCGCCAACATTCTGAAGAAATACGGCCAGGATCTGGGTCTGGAGATTCACTACAACACCTCCCTGCTCTGCCTCATCAAAGAGGAAAAGGCCGTGACCGGCATCTATGCCAAGGCCGAGAAGGGCATCGTCCGCTACAACGCCTCCAAGGGCGTCATCGTCTGCACCGGCGGCTACAGCCTGAACATGGACATGCTGAAGGCCCTGCAGCCCGAGACGGTCAAGATGATCAACATCAACTACTCCTATCCCGGCAGCCAGGGCGACGGCATCAAGGCCTGCCTCTGGGCCGGCGCTGTGATGGATGAGACCCACGGCGGTATGCTCTTTGACCGCGGCGCGGTCCCCCCCGATCAAGTCGGCTGCAAGACGCCGGGCGCCCTGTTCTGGATGGGCTCTCAGCCCTTCCTGAAGGTGGGTCTGGACGGCAAGCGCTTCACCAACGAGTCCGGCTGCTATGACCACGTCCTGCACACCGCTTATACTCTGCCCGGCATGACCTACGCCATGGTCTGGGACGCCAACTACATCGCGGATATGCAGCGCTTTGACAGCCATGGCTGCAGCCGTATGTTCGACCACGAAAACGGGGCCGAGTCCGTCTGGCCGCTGGCGCTCAACGAGGGCGTGTTCATGCCCATGTACCGCGATCAGGGTCTGGTTGTCAAGGCCGACACCATTGAGGAGCTGGCGGAAAAGCTCGGTCTGCCGGTGGAGAACTATAAGGCCACGGTGGAGCGTTACAACGAGCTCTACGACAAGCAGGAGGACGAGGACTTCGGCAAGGAGGCCTATCGCCTCTCCGAGCTGCGCACCGCGCCCTTTGAGGGCGTGCGCATGAGCGGCGGCTACTTCATCTGCACCATGGACGGCATCCACATCAACACCGACATGAACGCCGTGGACGCCGACGGAAATCCCATCGAGGGCCTCTACGTGGCGGGCGACTGCTCCGGCGGCTACTTCGACACCAGCTATCCCAACCTGCTGGCCGGCGCCGCGGCGGGCCGCAGCGTCACCTTCGGACGTCTGGCGGGCAAGAACGCGGCACATCGCTGATTCTCTTTCCGACGCGGGGAGGACACAGGAAAACGCTGTGTCCTCCCCTTTTTTTTGCCCGGCGGGATTGACGAAAGCCGCGGGACTTATTACAATAGAACTGTGGAAAGATGGCAGGCCGCGTGGAGGGGACATCCCCCCATCGTGACGATCCGAAGAGACAGACAGGAGGCATCCCGATGAAAATCACCAAGCGCAACGGCAACATCACGCTCTATGACGATGAAAAACTGATCCGCAGTATTTTGAACGCCAATCGGGAGGTTCCCCGGGAGGAGATGAGCCAGGCCGTCGCCGCCCGTCTGGCCGATGAGGTCATGGCCGGGCTTACGGCAGAGAACGAGATCATCACCACCGCTGAGATCCGCACGGCGCTCTATGCCCTGCTGCGGGAAAAGGGCTATCCTCTGACGGCGGAGCATTACATGAACTATCAGAAGTAAGGCAAAGCAAAGAGAAACGGGAAGGCGCGCTGCCTTCCCGTTTCCTGTTTCTTATTCCTTTTCCGCCACTCCGATGGGGACCTGGGGCGCCATCTCATGGATCTTGGCGAGAGCCGCGTCCATCGCCGCCTCCTTCTCGCTCATGAAATCGGCGATCTCCCTGCCGCCGCAGAGGAAGACCATCCGATAATAGGCAAAGGTGGCGTGGCCGCAGCACATGCGGCCGTTGACCTCCTGGATGCGGATAAAGGCCCGCTCCATGCTGGCATAGTCGATGTATTTTGTCTTGAAGCCGTCCCGGTAATAGACACCCAGGCGTCCCACGCGCAGCCGGTCAAAGCTCTCCGCCGCCTCAAAGTCGGCATTCACTTCGGCCGATTCCACCGTGCCCCGCAGTCCGGCAAATCTTTTCTCCGCCATGGCGATACCCTCCTCAAAATAACTTGTATGCAATCTATTTGCATTGTAGCAGAAAAGTCTTGCAAGTCAAGGGATTTCTTTCTATAATAAATGACTGGATTTTTAATTGAACACAAAGGAGACTATTGATATGTATTGCACACGTAAGGTTCAGGAAGATCTGATCTGGGTCGGCGCCGACGATCGGCGTCTCGTCTGCTTCGAGGGCGTTTTTGCCTGCCCCCGGGGCATGTCCTACAACGCCTATCTGCTGCTGGACGAGAAGACCGTGCTCTTTGATACGGCGGACAAGGCTGTCTATCAGCAGTTTTTTGAAAATGTCGACTCCGCGCTAAGCGGCCGGGCGCTGGACTATCTGGTGGTTCACCATATGGAGCCGGACCACGCCGCCACGCTGGAGGGTCTGGTGCTGCGGCATCCGGAAGTGACCATCATCTGCAATGCCAAAATCAAGACCATGCTCTCCCAGTTCTTCCCCGGTAACTGGGACGAGCGGGTGCAGCTGGTCAAGGAGGGCGACACGCTCTCCACCGGTCGGCATGAGCTGCACTTTGTGATGGCCCCCATGGTGCACTGGCCCGAGGTCATGATGAGCTACGACAGCACGGACGGCATTCTCTTCTCCGCCGACGCCTTCGGCACGTTCGGCGCGCTGAACGGCCGCCTCTTCGCCGATGAGACCGATTTCTTTGCCGAGCACCTGGATGAGGCCCGGCGCTACTACGCCAACATTGTGGGCAAATACGGCCCGCAGGTGCAGGCGGTGCTGAAGAAGGCCGCCGCGCTGGACATTAAAACGGTCTGCCCGCTCCACGGCTTTGTCTGGCGGAAGGACTTCGGGCGCTTCGTGGAGAAGTACCAGCTTTGGAGCAGCTATCAGCCGGAGGAGCAGAGCGTCCTGCTGGCCTACGCCTCCGTCTACGGCCACACCGAGAACGCCGCCAACATCCTGGCCGCGCGTCTGGCCGAAAAGGGCGTGAGCGTCCGGATGTACGACACCTCCGTCACCCCCGCCGATCAGATCGTGGCCGAGGCCTTCCGCTGCGGCACGCTGGTCTTCGCCGCCACCACCTACAATAACGGCGTCTTTGTGAAGATGGAGGACCTGCTGCATGACCTCGTCGCCCACAATCTGCAAAACCGCCGCATCGCCCTCATCGAGAACGGCTCCTGGGCGCCGGTGAGCGGCAAGCTCATGCGGGAGCTGCTGGGCGGCCTCAAAAACTGCGAGATCCTGGAGCAGGGCCTGACCCTCAAATCCGCCCTGCAGCCCGAGCAGCTGGAGCAGCTGGAAGAGCTGGCCGAGGCGATTGCAGGATAAGGCATTAGGCAGTAAGGCATCAGGCATCAGGGGAACGCGCCTCTGTTGCCTGATGCCTTCTCCACACCTGCCAAGAAAAAACACTTGACAGCCGGACATACTTGGTGTATAGTCTGTTAAGCTGATTGACTTGACAGGAGGTTCATCCATGGAAGACAGCAGGTTGCGGCGATCCGTGCTGCTGGATTTTTACGGGGAGCTGCTGACGGAAAAACAGCGTGAGTGCTACGATCTGCACTATAACGAGGATCTGTCCCTGTCCGAGATCGCCGAGCAGAGCGGGATCTCCCGCCAGGGCGTCTGGGACAACATCCGCCGGGCGGACGCGGCGCTGGAGGAGCTGGAGGAAAAGACCGGCCTCGTGGCGCGCGTGACCGCGCTGGAGCGTGAACTGGCCGATCTGCGCGAGCAGCTGGAAAGGCTGCGGAGCGCGGAAGGCGCAGGAGGATCTGACAATGGCATTTGAGAGCTTATCCGATAAACTGAATGCGGCCTTCAAGCGCCTGCGCGGCAAGGGCCGCCTGAGCTCCGGGGACGTGAAGGAGGCCATGCGCGAGGTGCGTATGGCGCTGCTGGAAGCGGACGTCAGCTACAAGGTGGTCAAGGACTTCACCAAGTCTGTGACCGAGCGGGCTGTCGGCAGCGATGTGCTGGAGGCACTCAACCCCGCCCAGATGGTCATCAAGATCGTCAACGAAGAGCTGACAAAGCTCATGGGCGGCGAGAACCAGAAGCTGAACATCTCCTCCAAGACCCCGAGCGTGGTGATGCTGGTGGGCCTGCAGGGCGCGGGCAAAACCACCAACGGCGCCAAACTCGCCGGTTTCATGCGCAAGCAGGGCAAACGCCCGCTGCTGGTCGCCTGCGACATCTACCGTCCCGCTGCCATCCAACAGTTGGAGACCGTGGGCAAGCAGCTGGACATTCCCGTCTTTCAGATGGGACAGACCGATCCGGTGGACATCGCCAAAGCCGCCATCGAGCACGCCAAAAAGCACGGCAACGACCTGGTCTTTCTGGACACGGCCGGTCGCCTGCACATCGATGAGGCCCTGATGCAGGAGCTGCAGCGCATCCGCGACGCGGTGGAGCCGGCGGAGATCCTGCTGGTGGTGGACGCGATGACCGGTCAGGACGCGGTGAACGCCGCCACCGCCTTTGACGAGGCGCTGGGCGTCACGGGCGTGATGCTCTCCAAGCTGGACGGCGACGCCCGCGGCGGTGCGGCCCTCTCCATTCGAGCGGCCACCGGCAAGCCCATCAAGTTCATCGGCACGGGCGAGAAGCTGGACATGATCGAGGCCTTCCACCCCGACCGCATGGCCAGCCGCATCCTCGGTATGGGCGACGTACTGACGCTCATTGAGAAGGCCGAGCAAAGCTTTGACGAGAAAAAAGCCCTGGAGGCGGCGGAAAAGCTGCGCGCCAACCGCTTCACGCTGGGCGACTATCTGGATCAGATGGCCCAGCTGAAGAACATGGGCGATCTGGAGAGTCTGGCCGGGATGATCCCGGGTATGGACGCCAAGGCCCTCAAGGGCGCCAAGATTGACGAGAAGGGCATGGCCCGTCAGGAGGCCATCATCCTCTCCATGACCCCCGCCGAGCGGGAAAACCCCGCCATCCTCAATTCCAGCCGGAAAAAGCGCATCGCGGCCGGCTCCGGCACCTCGGTGGTGGACGTGAACCGCCTGCTCAAGCAGTTTGACGC
>CAMNKQ010000033.1 GCA_946542465.1 uncultured Clostridia bacterium
AACATGGCGGCCTCTTTGCCAAAATTCCGGCTGAAATGCACGCCGACCACATGGGGGTTGAGCGTGGAGACGCGCTGGATCTCACTCCAGGTCTGATCCTTTGAGCCGTCGTCCACGAAGAGAAGCTCATGGTCGATCCCAGCCTCGTCGAGAATAGCGGTGATGGTCTCAGCGGCGACGGGGATCATTTTTTCCTCGTTATAGGAGGGGAGAATGACAGATAACATAGTGGCGTTCCTCAAGTTTCTTTATAATGACTATATGATGGCGAAAAGCCAAAAGCTTTTCGCCGCGCCGCTTTGCGGCGCAGCAAAACAGCCGGGCTGTTTTGCCATATATTCATTGCAATGAGCATCGGGCGAATGATTCGATTGATTTCGCCATCCGATGATCATTATTTCGTAAGCAGGAAGGTCTGCGATAAGCCGGTGGTGTAAAGGGGCGCCCAGGCGCCAAACTCCGTGCTCTCCAGGAGCCGGGGCAGGATCTCCTCCGGGTCGAAGCCGCTGGACCAGAACTTGCTGATATCCACGTAGACAACGGCCTCTTCGGTGTCGGCGTAACGGGCCAGATAGTCATCCAGTGCGGCGGAATCCGGATCGGCGGTGACAAAGACATCGTCAAAGTACAAAAGCTGCTGGATGTCCTCGGTGATGGGGGCGAAGTAGTTGTCGTCCAGATAGACGCAGGGGGCGTCACGGTGCTCGGCGGCGATGGCGTCGAAATCCCGGTACTCGAGGTAGAGATAGTCGGGTGGAACGGCGCGGCCCTGCCAGAGGGCGATCAGCACCAGAAGCAGCGCAAGCAGGAGACGGGGCGTGCGCTTCCGGAAAAGAGAAGCCTGCCAGAGCAGAGAGATCAGCAGATTGACCCAGAGTGCCAGGATCGGCACCAGGTTGTAGACATAGCGGATCTCCACCACGGGCGAGATGATGGCCACCAATAGCAGCGTGGGGATCGCCGGAACAAGGATAAGCAGCGACAGGGCGGGAAAGCGAAGCTTTGCACCCTTTTTCAGCAGCGAAGCGATCAGCGCCAGGAAAACAAGGACAGCGGCAAAGATGGCCCCGTGCATGCCGTGGACGATGGCCTTGCAGAAGGTACCCAGCCGCCAGGCATACTGGCTCCGGTCCAGCAGGTTCTCCACGGCGTTTCCGCCGGAGACCATCTTTTCGGCAAAGAGATGATCCAGACAGGCGGGAAAGGCGAGCAGCAGAAGGCCCACACCGGCAAAGGCACAGAGGGCGAAGGCAAAGGCCCGTTTCCACTCTCGCCTCGCCAGACGCCAGACGCCGTAGCCCAGGCAGAGGAAAAAGGCGTAGAACACGAAGTAATACTGGGTCATCAGGCCCAGAAACAGGGTTAGGGCAAAAAGAGAATAGTGGATGGGCCGGGGCTCGCGGATCATCCGGGCCAGGATCAGCGCCAACTGGACCGTCAGCAGGGCCATCAGGACATACATGCGGATCATCAGCATGGTGGAGAGGCCCAGGGCACTCAGACCGTAGAGCACGGCGGCCAGCGCCGCGTTCAGGCGATCCTCAAACAGCGTGAGGCACAGCGCGTAGAGCAGCACGGCCGTCAGCAGGTAAATGGCCAAATTCAGGATCAGGCCGGACCAGTAGCTGAACACATTGGGCGTCAGGGAGCAAGCGATGTTCATCAGCCAGTAGTACAGCGGAGGATGGACGTCGTGCACCTGGTTGTAGTAGACGGAGGCAAAATCCAGGCTCTCCCCATCGTTGACCACCAGATAGTCCATCAACTGCTGCCGGCTGAGCGTGGCACCCTCCAGGCTGCCGCCGGTCATGTCATTGAGGAAGGGGGCGTAATGGCTGTTGGAGAGACCGTAGGTATAGATCTCGTCGATAAACAGGCCCGATTTCTGCCGGGCAAACCACAAACAGCCGCCCAGAATCAGGATCAGCGCCAGCAACAGAGCCCAGACGCCTTGGATGCTTTTCTTCATGCCCGCCTCCGCAGAAAAAGTTCAACCTGTATTATATGACAAGTTTCCCCGTTTCGCAAGAGCTTTGGCAAGGGAACAAAAAAGCGGGCGCCGTTTTCACAGCGCCCGCAGATGCCATGGATTTACTTTTCCAGCCACACCTTATCCCGGGTGATATCCTTGAGCGTGGCGGCGCCGCACATGGTCATGGTGGACTTGAGTTCAGCGATGATCTTGTCCATGTAGACCTTAAAGCCCTCGGCGCCCGCGGCATAGACCAGCGGCAGGATCGGGCGGCCGATCAGCACGGCGTCAGCGCCCAGCGCCAGGGCACGGAACACGTCCACACCGGAGCGGATGCCGCCGTCGACAAAGACCACGGTCTGGCCCTTGACGGCCTCAACGATGGAGGGCAGAACCTCCGCCGTGGAGGGAACGCCGCCCTGCACGCGCCCGCCGTGATTGGAGACCACGATGGCGGCGGCCCCGGCCTCGACGGCCTTGCGAGCCCCACTGGGGGTCATGATGCCCTTGATGATAAAGGGCATGTCGGCGTAGTCGATGATCTCCTTCATCTCTGCAACGGACTTGCTGCCCGCGTTGGGGTTCATGGCCTTGAGGAAGGGGAGACCCGCGCCGTCCACGTCCATGGCGGCGGCGAAGATCTTGTTGGCGTTTAAGATATCCAGCTTCTCAAACACGGCCTCCTTGTTCCAGGGCTTGATGGTTGGCATGCCCACGCCCTCCACCTGGATCATATCCTGCACGGCGCTCTTCATGATGGCGGGGTCCACACCGTCGCCGGAGAAGGCGGCCAGACCATAGTCGTAGGCGGCCTTGATGAGAATGCTGTTGTAGGCGGGATCCTTGTACTTGGGGCCGTAGTGCAGGTCGATGGCGCCGAGGGGAGCGGCGAAGATGGGCGCGGTGAAGGAACGGCCAAAGAGCTCAAAGCTCACATCGGGATCGGCGTTGGGACACAGGGTGTCCATGTTTACGCAGATCTCCTGCCACTTGTCGAAATTGCGGGCGGCGACGTTGCCGGGATATTTGCAGCCGGGGCCGGGCATGGCGTTGGCGCAGGCTTTGCCGTTGCAGACCGGGCAGGCCTTGCAGTAGGGGCCGACCTCGGTTTTGGCGGCGGCGAGAATTTCGTTATAGGTCATGAAGAAGGGCCTCCTGTCAGTTTGTATATAGGCAGCTTCATTATCCCTTTTCCCGGGAAAAAAGTCAAGAGGCGGCGAGATTGAGCCGCCTCTTTCTGGGAAAAAGATGCTTACAGGACGTGGACCGAAGCCGGGTCGAAGACCAGCTGGCAGTGCTCGCCCACCTGATAGATGCGCTTGTTCTTGGGATTGTGTTCCTCCAGCTTGACCAGCGCGTCGCCTACCATGACATGGTAGTTCTGGTAGGAGCCCATGAAGCAGGAGAGCACGACCTCGCAGGGCATGCCGCCCTCGTCGGCCAGGGTCGCGGCCTCGGGACGGAGCACCACGGTGTATTCCTTGCCGGGCTCCATCCCCTCGCGGGCATCGACGCACAGGGGGTTGCCGTGAATGTCGAGCACGGCCTTGTCGCCCTGGAGCTCGGTCAGCTTGCCCTTGAGGAAGTTGGCCTCGCCGATGAAGTCGGCCACGAACTCATTGACCGGGTGGTAGTAGATCTCCTGGGGCGTACCCATCTGGGCCACGACGCCCTTGTTCATAACGATGATCTGATCCGAGAGAGCCATGGCCTCGGACTGGTCATGGGTGACGTAGATGGCCGTGATGCCCACCCGCTGCTGGATGCGGCGGATCTCGGTGCGCATGGAGACGCGCAGCTTGGCATCCAGGTTGGAAAGAGGTTCATCAAAGAGCAGGACCGAGGGCTCGATGACCAGGGCGCGGGCCAGGGCCACACGCTGCTGCTGGCCGCCGGAGAGCTGGTTGGTCATGCGGGATTCCATACCGGTGAGCTCCACCAGGTCGAGGATGTTCATGACGCGCTCTTTGATCTCCTCTTTGGGGACCTTGCGGAGCTTGAGGCCATAGGCCACGTTGTCAAAGACGTTGTAGTGGGGGAGCAGGGCGTAGCTCTGGAACACCATGGCGGTGTCGCGCTTGTTGGGGGTCAGCTCGTTGATGGGCTCGTCCCCCAGGTAGATCTCACCCTCGTCCGGGCTCTCAAAGCCGGCGATCATGCGCAGCGTCGTGGTTTTGCCGCAGCCGGAGGGACCCAGCAGGGTCACAAAGGAGCCGGGTTCGATGGTAAGAGAGGTGTCCTTGACGGCATAAAAGTCTTTGCCGGTCTTGGGATCCTGATAGATCTTGGATATGTGATCGAGGCGAACGCCTTTCTTGATCTTTTCCATTGCTTAATCCTCCTTGATTTTCCGACTGGTGCCGAAATACTTGATGAAAAGATTCATCAGCAGCACCGCACCGTAGGTGATGATGATCAAAATGGTGGCAAAGGCGCAGGCCAGGCTGTAGGAGCCCTTCTCGGCAAACTCGTTGATCTGCACGGTGATGAGCAGGAAGGACGGCGTCACCAGCAGGATGATGGCGGAAATGGCCGTGATGCTGCGCACAAAGGCGGTCACGAGTCCGGAGAGGAAGGAGTCCTTGATGAGGGGCAGGGTCACGGTCATGAAGACCTTGAAGCTGTCCGCGCCCATGTCGTAGGCCGACTCCTCGATGCTCTTGTCGATCTGCCGCAGGGCGGAGATGCCGCTGCGCGTGCCGGTGGGCAGGGAGCGCACCACAAAGACAATGATCAGGATCAGGCCCGTGCCGTAAATGCTCTGGAGGACGCCGGTGTGGAACAGGCCGCCCGAGTAGCCGCGGATGTAGCCGACGCCGAGAACGGTGCCGGGCACGGCCATGGCCAACATGGAGACCGCCTCGATAAAGCCCTTGGCCTTGAACTTGCGCTTGACCACCAGATAGGAGATGATCATGCTCAGCAGCGCGGTGACCGGCGCGGCAATCAGCGACAGAACAAAGGAGTCCTTGAAGGCCTTGAAGCCGTGGTAACGGGTGAAGACCAGCTTGAACCATTTGCCGGTCAGCGGGAAGAACTTGTAGCCCCAGGTGGGGAAGAGAGCGCCGATGGGCACGCAGATGTACATCATGATGACGAAGATCGCCACGAGCGCGCAGAAGACCGTGAGCGGGACCTTCACGCTCCTGTCCTCGATCAGCATGCGGCCGCGGCTGGCCTTGCCGGTGAGGGTGGCGGCGGTCTTGGCCTCCAGGTAGTATTTCTGCACGGCGAACATCAGCAGCGTGATGCACAGCAGCACCACGGCCATCGCGGCGGCGCCGGCCTTGTCATAGGCGCCGGTGATCTGCAGATAGATCGTGGTGGCCAGGGTGTCGTAAGAGCCGCCGATGATCATGGGGTTGGCGAAGTCCGCAATGGACTCGATAAAGGTGACCAGGAAGGCGTTGCCGAGACCGGGGAGCATCAGGGGAAGGGTCACGTCTGCGAAGACTTTCCAGCGGCCCGCGCCCATGTCCCGGGCGGCCTCCTCCAGGGAAGGGTCGATGTTCTTGAGCAGGCCCTTGAGCATCATGTAGCAGACGGGGAAGAAGGTCAGGGTCTGGACGATGACGATGCCCCAGTAGCCGTAGACGCTGTTATCGTAGATGTGCAGCAGAAAACGGGTGATAAGACCCGCCTTGCCGAAAAGCATGATCATCGACAGCGACAGCACGAAGGGGGGCGAGACGACCGGCAGCATCGACACGACCTTGAAAAGCCCTCCTACAAACTTGTTCATGCGCACGTAGACCTCCACATACGCAAAGAGCAGGCCGATCAGAGAGGAGAGAATGCCGACCACAAAGCCAACCTTCAGCGTATTGGTGATGGCGCGGGTAAAGGACTTCATCGCGAAGATGCGCTTAAAGATGCTCAGCCCGAAGCTGCCGTCACCCACAAAGCTGTCCACCAGCAGGATCGCCAGCGGATAGAGAATGAACAGGGTCAAAAAGGTAATCAGCAAGACAATGGTGGTGACCAGAATGGGATCGGCCAGGAGCTTTTTACGGTCCAGCGCCGCCCCTTGTCCTCTTGCCATAAATCCATCTCCTTTCATAAGAAAGAGGCGGCGGGATTTCCCGCCGCCTCTGCGGTTTTGCGGAGATCAGTCAGTCTCTATCAGACGATCGGATCAGGAGGTCTGGAAACGACCCTCGCCCACGTCGGCGCCGGCGTTCTCGATGGCGGCCATCACGTCCTCAACATTCTGATCCGTGTCCTTCTTGGCAGCGGCGAAGTCATAGCCGTCCCACACCAGGCTGGGATCCAGGCCGAACTCCTTGGCAGCCTCGGGCTGCTCGGCATTGTCGATGACCAGGAACTGATAGGAGCCGTTCTGAGCGGCCAGCTCCACGCAGTCGGGGCTCAGCGCATACTCGACAAACAGACGGGCGGCGTTCAGGTGGGCAGCGCCCTTGAAGATGGCCACGGGGCCGATCTCGCACGCGGTGCCGTCCTGAGGAACGATCAGCTTCACGTTCTCATAGCCGTTGTCCACGATCTGGGTGATGCCGTCATGCAGGAAGCCGATGCCGATCACGCACTCGCCGGTGCCCACGTTCTTGGACGGGCCGGAGCCGGACTTGGTGTATACTTCAACATTCTTATCCAGGTCTACCAGGTACTGGATGCCTTCGTCATGGCCCTTCAGCTGGATCATGAGGTTGGCGACCAGTTTCGGCGTGCCGGCGGTCTTGTAGTTGGACAGCCAGATCAGGCCCTTGTACTCGGGCTTGAGCAGATCGTCCCAGGTCTGGGGAGCCTCGAGGCCCATGCGGTCAAGCTCATCGGTGTTCACCATGAAGCCCAGCAGACCGGTATAGATGCCGTACCAGTATCCGTCGGGATCCTTATACAGATCCTTGGAGAGATGGCTGGCATTGATGGGGACATAGGAATTATCCAGGAAGCCCTTCGCGGCCAGACCGTCGTAGGGGTTGTTGGTGCCGCCGAACCAGACGTCAGCGGAGGGATTGCCGTTCTCCTCTTCGATCTTGGCGGGAACCTCACCGGTGGAGAGGCGCTGATAGCTGACCTTGATGCCGTAGAGCTTTTCGAAGTTCTGGCAGGCGGCGGCGAGGTACTCCTCCTCGCAGGAGCCGTAGACAACCAGCTCGCCTTCTTCTTTGGCGGCAGCGACAAGATCCTCCATGTCGTCGGCAAAGGCCGTGGGAGCAGCCAGAGCCAGGACCATGATCAGAGCCAACAGCAGTGCTAATGTCTTCTTCATGTTCTTTTCCTCCTGTTTGAATTTATGTGTGTGCAGCCGAACTGCGAATCACCGAATCAGGCTTGCCTTACAGCTGCGCTGTAAGACAAGAAGGGCGTACGCCCTTCTTGTTATGAAGTTTTCCTCAACCGCAAATGGAAAGCATTCCGTGCTTTCTGTACAAAAAGAATTATAGCCGTGCCGGCGGAATTTGTCAACAATGTATAGAATACAATTTGCCTGCTTTGCCCAAACAAAGAAAAGCTGCGCGTATCAAAACGATACGCGCAGCCTTTAAAATCAGGGATGGACCGGGATACCGGCGGCGATCAGCTCGGCGCGGAGACGGGTCATATCCCGGAAGAAAACGGCACCGTCCATGCCAAGCATCATGCCCGCTTCCACATTGGCGGGGTTGTCGTCAATGAAAAAGCACTCGGCGGGATCAAGACTGTATTCCCGGAAGAGCGTGTCATAGATCTCCCGCTGGGGCTTGAGCATCTTCCAGTCGGCCGAGACGATCTTGCCGTCGAAGCACTCCGAGCCGGGGATCCGGGGAAAATACTGATGGAGGCAGCTGGTGGCGTTGGAGCAGAGATAGACGCCGTAGCCCAGGGCCTTGACCTCCCGCACCAGATCGGCCATGCCCTCGATGGGCCAGAGATCCTCCACCCACCAGGCGCGAACGAAATGCGCGGCGGCCTCATGCAGATGAGAGGGGAGACGGGGCAGCATGGTCGCCAGGGCTTCCTCCGGGCTCAAACGGCCTCGGTCGAGGCCCTGCCATTCGGCGCAGCTGAACACCTCCCGGAGCAGCCGGTCGGCGTCCTCGCCGTAATAACCGAGCCGGGCGATCAGACGGGGCGGATCCCAGTCGATAAGGACGCGGCCCATGTCAAAAACAATGTTTTTAATCATACGGAAGTTTTAACGGCTCCTTCCTGTTTTTTGTTCCGGCCGAAGAGACGGTCGAGGCGTTTGCGGCGGCGGTCGCGGATCTCCAGACGCTCGCCCAGATCGCGGGAGCCCACGCCGTAAACCAGATAGAGGATCAGCCCGGAGACCAGCATGATGAACACCGTTGAGGCGCAGCGGCGGCCCGAGGCGTTGACATTGTAGCCGTAGAGGCCCTCCTCGCGGCACATGGCCTGGATGACCATGGCGTAGCTGGTGCCATAGGTGCTGGCAAAGGTGGCGGACATGTCGTACTCGGTGAAGAGGGCATTGAAGTTCAGGGCAAAGACGGCCAGCACGCTGGGCAGGATGATGGGCAGCTTCACGCGCAGGAAGGTATAGATCTTCCTCGCCCCCAGGTTCCGGGCGGCCTCCTCCAGCTCCTCATCAATGGAGTAGAACGAGGCTTTGATCATACGCAGGGAGAAGGGCAGCTTCGTCACCGTATAGGCCATGACGATCAGGAAACGGACGTTCTGGGCGTAATAGAGATTCTGGTTGCCCACGTACCAGATGGAATCGCTGTTAAAATAGGTGCGGTAGGAGTAGCAAATCAAAATCGTCGGCAGCAGCCAGGGGAAGAGCAGAGCGTATTCCAGCACCACACCGCTCTTCTTGTGGTGCTTCTGGAACATGTAGTTGCAGGCGACCACCACAATCACACAGGCGAGGGCGGCGGCGAGGGCTGAGAGCACAAAGCTCAGCTTGATGCCGCCGAGGGTGGCCTCGTTGGCAAAGACGCCGGAGATGGAGCCCACACGGGTCTTGTATTTGCCGCGGCTGGTCAGATACTCATAGTCCTGCTGCCCAAAGTAGTTGACCAGGGTCCACTGGCTCAGATCCAGCTTTTTCAGGCGGATGGCGCTGTAGGTCTGGAAGGAGAAGATAACAATCATCACCACGGGGGTCATGTAGATGATGAAGAGAACGTAGGCGTAAATGTGGGCAAGGATATTGGAAACGGGGTTGTTGATCTTCTGCTTTTGAAGCTTGGCCTTGGTTTTGGAGACGGAGAGGTAGTGCCCCTTGCGCTCATAGGCCGAGAGCACCGTCAGCAGCACGATGGTGAACATGGCCAGAATGATGGACAGCAGCGCCGCGCGGGCCTGGGGGAAAGCCTCGTCCGCACTGGAGGAGCCGGCCAGACGCACGATCTCGGGGTTAATCGAGTCATAGCCCAGCAGGGTCGGAGCGGACATGGCGCAGAGGCCGGTGATGAAGGTCATGACCGTGAGGGAGAAAAGCGTGGGGATCAGGGTGGGGAAGACCACCTTCCACAGCACCTTGAAGGGCTTGGCGCCCATGTTCCGCGCGGCCTCCACGGTGTTGTAGTCGATGCCGCGGATGGCGTTGCGCAGGAAGAGGGCGTGGTTGGAGGTGCAGGCGAAGGTCATGGTGAAAAGCACCGCGTTGAAACCGGAGAACCAATTGCCGTTCATGTTGGGGAAGGCGTTTTTTAAGGCGGTGGTCAGAATGCCGTCATTGGCATAGAGGAACATATAGCCGGTGACCAGGGCGACGCCGGAATAGATCATCGTGGTCATATAGCCCAGACGGAGGATGCGGGCGCCCTTGATGTCAAAATACTCCGTCAGCAGCACGATGGAGATGCCCACCACATTGACGGTGATGACCAGCAGAATCGCCAGCTTCAGGGAGTTCCAGACATATTTGCCCATGCTGCCGGCCAGGAAAAAGCGGATGACGGCAAAGGCGTCCCGTTCGCCGGCGGCGTTTTTGACGTTGAAGATGCTGGTGAGGGTGTTGAGGCAGGGCAGAAGCATGAAGCCGAAAAAGAGATACGCGAAGAAGGCCACGCCTACGATCCGCACCAGCAGCTCCGGATGGAGCCTGCGGTCGAGCGTCGTGTTCATGCCTCCACCTCCGCGTCCTCGCCAGGCTCATAGGCCATGATATCCCGCGGGTCGAGGATGACCTGGACCTTCTGGCCCTCCTCATAGATCCGCACGCCGTCGTTCTTCTCGATGACCTTGATGCTCTGGCTGCCCAGATCGATGTAATACTTGATGTACAGGCCGTAGTATTCCCGCATGGTGACCATGCCGTCCAGCGCAATCTGACCGGGCCGCGGCTCCACATTCACGTGCAGACGCTCCAGACGCACATAGTTGTGCTTGGCCGGATCCACGTCTCCGCCGGCGGCCTTGGCCTTCTGGATCACCTCATCGGAGAGGCGGTTGATGTCGCCTATGAAGTTGCAGACAAACTCGGTCTTGGAGTGGTTGTAGACCTCGTTGGGGGTGCCGATCTGCTCGATGTAGCCTTTATTGAATACGGCGATGCGGTCGGACAGGGTCAGAGCCTCCTCCTGGTCGTGGGTGACATAGATGGTGGTGATGCCGAAGTCCTTCTGCATCTTTTTCAGTTCGTTTCTTAGCTGGACGCGGAGCTTGGCGTCCAGGTTCGAGAGCGGCTCGTCCATGCAGATGATGGCCGGACCAGTCACCAGGGCACGAGCGATGGCGACACGCTGCTGCTGACCGCCGGAGAGCTGGGAGACCGCCTTTTGCAGCTGCTCGTCGGAGAGATCCACCTTCCGGGCGATCTCCCGCACCTTCCGGTCGATCTCGGCCTTTTTGACCTTTTTGACCTTCAGGCCGAAAGCAATGTTGTCGTACACGGTCATGGTGGGGAAGAGGGCATAGCTCTGGAATACGATGCCGATGTTGCGGTCCTCAATGGGAACGTGGGTGATGTCCTTGCCCTTCACGACCACGGAGCCGGAGACGGGCTCAATGAAGCCGGTGATGGTGCGCAGTGTGGTGGTCTTGCCGCAGCCGGAGGGGCCGAGGAAGGTGAAGAATTCGCCCTCCTTGACATGGACGTTGATGTTGTGCAGGGCGGTGAAATCCCCGAATTTCACAACGATGTCGTTTAACCTGATCATAGTGCCTCTACTCCTTTATGTAAAAATCAGACCTGTTTAGGGGAAGGCGGCGTCCCCACTTCCGCACGCCGAAACGCCGAAAGCTTTCGGTATGCGGAAATGGGGACTTGGGATGAACCAAGTCCCCATAAGAGGCAAGGGAGAATGTTTACTCGGCCTTCTGGGTCAGCACGGCCCAATCCAGCGCGTCCCAATCGGGCTCGGGCTTGGCGTCGGAGGCGTCGGCCCAGTAGAAGCCCAGGTTGGTCATGATGTTGGTCCACTCGGCGGAGTGGGCAGCCACGTAAGCGGCATAGGTCATATCGGTGCCCTCGACGGTGCTCAGAGCGAAGTTGGGCAGCAGATAGATCTCGGGGATGTCCTCACCGTAGACCAGCTCAACAGCCTCGGCGTTGCAGGGAACGGAGTCGAACTCCTCCGCCCAGGCAGCTTGGACCTCGGCGGAGCCGAACCAGTCAGCAAAGGCCTTGACAGCCTCGGTCTCCTCCTCGGTACGGCCGGCCTTGTCCAGAATGCCGATGTACTCAGCGATGTAGTAGGTGCCGTCAGCGATGTCGACCAGGGCCCAGTTCTCGGGCTCCAGCGCACCGATCAGAGGATGCTCGGAACCCTCGGCCGCGGCGTCGATCTTGCCGTAGAGAGCGGAGGAATAGAACTCGGAGATGGCCACATCGCCCTTGTTCAGAGGATCAAAGCCGTACTTGTAGTCGTCGCCGCCGGACTTGCCGTCAGCGCAGAACTTCCACAGGGCCTTCCAACCGTCGACGGAGATGCCGCCGGCAGGGGATTCAGGATCGGTGAAGGCATAGAGAATGGCGGAGTTGATGTTGGCGTTGGTGGTGCCGCCGATCTTGTTCTGGCGATACCAGCTGTAGCCGGAGTTGACCACGTCAGCCCAGTGATCAAAGTGCAGCTCCTCACCGTTGGTGCCGAACTCGTCATTGCGGTAGAGCATCAGGACGTTCTGAATGACAAGGCCGTAGGCCTGGCCGTCATACTTGTACTCACCGACCTGGTCAGCCCAGGAGGGAGCCCAGTCGATCAGAGACAGGTTTTCATACTGGCCGTCAATCAGCTGGCCCCAGCGGGTCTCATTCAGACCGAAGATCAGGTCGCCGTCCTTCTTCTCATTGGCGGCCTGGACAGCGGCGGTATCGCCGGAGATAACGGAGTTATCGTCGATGCTGATGCTGAAGCCGGCCTTCTTGGCCTCGTTGATGAGCCAGGTGGTACGCTCGGTGGAGTTGGAGTTGGAGTAGATGCGGATGGTGTAGCCGGAATAATCCTGATCCGCCGCAAACGCGGACGGGCAGGCAAGCGCAAAGACCATTACCAACGCCAGAAGCAGTGCGAGAGTCTTTTTCATTTGGTTTTCCTCCTGTTGTTTTTATTTCCGTGGCAGAGCCATGGTGTACTTGGAATGGCACAGAATCCGTGCTTTCTGTACAAAATGGATTATAGGCTTCCGGGTCATGTTTGTCAACAATGTATAGAATACAATTTTTCTTTATTTAATGAGATAAAGTGAATATGGCAAAAAACGCGCCTCCGAACCGGAGGCGCGCTGCAGGGGTAGTATAAGGAGAGAGAAAGTGATAATCCGATCAGGCGAGAGCGGCGCCCAGAGTCTGGCAGGCGGCCACGGCCTCGTCGTCGGGGGCGTCGTTGCAGATGACGCTGTCGCAGGCGAGAGAGATGCCCGCGTCGGCGCAGCTTTCCTCCCAGGAGCGCATCCACTCGCCGTCACCCCAGCCGTAGGAGCCGAAGAGAGCCACGCTCTTGCCGGCCAGAGAGCCCTTCACGTCCTCGAAGACAGGCTCAAATTCGCTGTCCTCCAGGGCCTCGCTGCCCATGGCGGGGCAGCCGAAGGCGAAGGCGTCGAACTTGGCGACCTGGGAGGCGTCAAAGCTGCCCACGGGGATGACAGAGGCGGAAGCGCCGGCGGCGCGGGCGCCCTTTGCCACGGCCTCCGCCATGGCCTCGGTGTTGCCGGTGCCGCTCCAGAATACCACTGCTACGTTTTTCATGTTTGTGTCCTTCCTTTCCTGTTGCTCTTACACAGCCACGGCCAGCTGCCCCAGGGGATAGCCCGCCCGGAACAGACGGCAGTAGGAATCTGTGCATTTTTTATATGTTTCAAAGGTCTTTCGGGCGGCGGCCTCATCGCCGTACACCTTCCAGCAGCCGATGAATTTATAGTTCTGGGCCTTGTTGTCGATAAAGGCCTTCACGTCCTCGGGCGGATAGCTGAGAAAGAGGCCGATCTCATGGGGAAAATCGCCGCTCTCCCGCAGGCGTCGGATCAGGCGCAGCAGGCACTGATCGCTGGAGAGCCCGCCGTATCCGGCCCCGTCCAGGATCGCCCGGGCGGTGCTGTTTTTCAGATCCCGCTGCAGGGCCAGGGGGCGGAAGAGATAGACCAGAGCCCGCTTTTGAGAATAGCGCAGGGGTAGGATCATCAGACCCCGCTCCCGCAACTGACAGTTGAGCTGACGGATCTGGGCGGTCAGCTCCCTTCGGTCGGGACAGGGGCAGGAGAAGAGACTGCCGGTTTTAAGCCCGGCCAGCGTCGGCGCACAGCACTGCACCAGCAGATCGTTGGACATGGGAATTTCCCCCCTTTCCTCCTTAGGATGCGCGCAAAGCGAAAGGCTTATGCAAGGGCGTGCTTCTCCAGAACGCCCTTGAGCGCGGAGAGGGAAGCGCTTTTGCAGTGCTCGACCACGGTGTTTTGCCCCTCGACTTCGCTCAGCGCGCCGTGCAGCATTTTATGGGACATGGTGCCGGTGAAGAGAATCATCAGATCCGGGCTGCCCAGCTTGTTTTTCAGTCCGCCCCGGGGCTTGGTAAACACCTTGGCCTGACATTGATAGGCCTCGCACAGCTCTTTATAGCGGCGCTCCATACATTCGTTCCCGCCGACGATCACAACGCTCATATGTCACTCCTTTGGTTAGGCAAAACTAACCGGTCCGGGAAAGAGAAGCCCGGATCTGGTCTGGGCTTGATTCCAATTCCTATCGTTACACTGGCAGTTTAATTCATCTAACTCACTTTGTCAAGAGCTATTTTATTTTTTTCATTTCCTGAAAAAAGTATGGAAAATCACTATGGCTCGTGCTATACTAATTTAGTCATTTATATATTGGGGGACAGAGATATGAAATGCCCTTTTTGCGGATTTATTGACAGCAAGGTGATCGACTCCCGCCCGGCCGAGGAGGGCGCGACGATCCGCCGTCGGCGCGAGTGCCTGGCCTGCCAGAAGCGCTTCACCACCTATGAGGTGATCGAGCGCCTGCCGCTGGTCGTGGTCAAGCGGGACGGCAGCCGCCAGAGCTTTGACAAGATGAAGCTCATTAACGGCATGGTGCGCGCCTGTGAGAAACGTCCCGTCTCCCTGCAGACGCTGGAGGGTATCGCGGATGAGATCGAGCAGGAGCTGCAGAGCAATCTGGAGCGTGAGATCAGCACGGTGGAGATCGGCGAGATGGTCATGAGCCGCCTGAAGGATATCGACGAGGTGGCCTATGTCCGCTTTGCCTCCGTCTACCGCAGCTTCAAGGACATCAACACCTTCATGGAGGAGCTCTCCAAGCTTCTGACCGAGAAATAATTCAGAAGACTGTGCCCCAGGACAGATGCTCCATGTCATCCAGCGTGTCCAGATGATAGCGTAATCGCGCGTAAGCGGCTTCGGCCCCTTCGGCGTCCCGCTGCAGTAAAAGCTGCTGCAGCTCGTAAAAGGCGTCGGAGGCCGCGTCCACATCCGGATGGCGGAAGAAAACGCCGGTGTATCCCTGCGAGCGCTGCCAGAGGCTCAGGGCGTTATCCAGCGCGGTGAGGGCCATGTCCCGATCCCCGCGGGAGAGGGCGCGCTCGGAGCGGAGTAGGTTTTCCTCCAGCTGATCGGTCAGAAAGTCCGCGTGATGGACGTTCCAGAGGGCGATGGCCAGAAGCAGCAGCAAAAGGGCGATGGCGGCCTGTTCCCGTTTCATGCGATCGTCGCCTCCTTTCTGGCGAGGAAGAAGGCCTTCCCCTCGTCCACGGTCATCAGATAGACCTCTGCGGGGGAGGCATAGCCCTGCTCATGCAGGGTATTGTCCAGCCAGGCCGTATCCAGGCCCAGGTGCCGGAGGTTGGCCTCCAGGACCCGGCCGTCGCTGATGACGATATGCGGGTAGCCGGCGCTCCCCTGGGGCAGATCGAGCTGAGAGGCCGTGACCGGCGAGGCGGCGGGGGAGCGCAGCAGGCTGAGCTTGCCGTCCGTCTCCAGCACGGCGTATTCGATCGTGCGGATGTCGGTGATGCCCTGGCTGCGCAGCTCCTGCATCAGCTCGTCCAGGGTGAAGCGGTTGCGGCGCATCTGCGCCTGGTCGATCTCGCCCTTGATGATCAGCAGACTGGGCTTGCCGAAGAGCAGTTCCCGCAGGCGGATGGAGCGCAGGCTCAGCCCGGCAATCAGCACCTCGCAGCAGAAGAGAACGGCGATGGGCACCAGCCCGTTGAGCAGGGGAATGCCCATGTCCTGCAGGGGATGGGCGGCCAGGTCGGCGATGAGCGCGGCCACCACGAACTCGGACAGCTCCATCTCTCCCAGCTGTCGTTTGCCCATGAGGCGCATGGTGAGCAGCAGCGCAAAATAGACGATAAAAGTTCTTGTAATGACAATAGCCATGGATATACCTCGTTGTTGATTTCAGGGACAGTATATCCATCTTGCATTCTTTTTATAAAAATTATAAAAAAGGAAGAGATCAGCATGAAAACCATCGTAGCGGAAAGAGAACAGAGCCTGCAGCAGGCGGCGGACCGGATCTGTCAGCTCCTGGCCAAAAAGCCCGGGGCTGTCTTGGCGTTTTCCACCGGACGCACCATGGAGGCGCTGTTTGCCGTGCTGGCCGAGCGCTGTCGGGCCGGAAAGCTCAGCCTGAAGGAGGCCACGGTCTTCGCGGTGACGGAGTTTGAGGACGTGCCGGAGGAGCGGACAGCCCGGTATCAGATTACAAAAGAGCTGGTGGAGCGGACGGATCTGCCCCTGGAAAGCTGCCGTTTCCTCTCAGCCGAGGCGGCCGAGGACTATGATGCGGAGATCGCCGTGGCGGGCGGCCTGGACATGGCCGTGCTGGGCCTGGGCGTGAACGCCCATGTGGGCTATAACGAGCCCGCCGTACCCTATGACTCCCTGACCCATCGGCAAAAGCTCACCGACAAGACCCGGCGCCAGCTGGCCGCGAGCTTCGGCTCGGAAGAGGAGGCGCCGCGCTATGCCTGGACCATGGGCATCAAGACCCTGGTCTTTGCCCGGGAAATCCTGGTACTGGCCTACGGCGGGGAGAAGACCGAGGCGGTCTTTCAGATGCTCTACGCCCGGGACGACAGTGTGATCCCCGCGGCCTTCCTGCAGCTGCCGCCGGAGGTTCTCGTCTTCGTTGACCCGGAGGCGGCGAAAAAGCTGTGATTTCGTTTTCAACCGGAAGCGTTCCGGTGTTTTATACCAAGGAGGTAATGTAAAAATGGGAAAGTATTTTGGAACCGATGGCTTCCGCGGTGAGGCCAACAAGAACCTGACCGTCGATCACGCCTTTAAGATCGGCCGCTATCTCGGCTGGTACTACGGGCAGGATCACAAGGCCAAGGTGGTCATCGGCAAGGACACCCGCCGCTCCAGCTATATGTTTGAAAACGCGCTGTGCGCGGGCCTGACGGCCTCCGGCGCGGACGCCTATCTGCTGCATGTCACCAGCACGCCCAGCGTCTCCTACATCGCCCGGGCGGACGATTTCGACTGCGGCATCATGATCTCCGCCAGTCATAACCCCTTCTACGACAACGGCATCAAGCTTCTCAACGGCATGGGCGAGAAGATGGAGGAGAGCGTGCTGGACGGCATCGAGGAATATCTGGACAGCGACACCGTTCTGCCTTATGCCGAGCGGGACGCCATCGGCTGCACCGTGGACTATGCCGCGGGCCGCAACCGTTACATCGGCTATCTGATCTCTCTGGCCACCCGCTCCTACAAGGGTTTCCGCATCGGCCTCGACTGCGCCAACGGCTCCACCTGGATGATGGCCAAGAGCGTGTTTGACGCCCTGGGCGCCGACACCTATGTG